>NZ_CM127080.1:986648-1315531 GCF_052446065.1 Leucobacter shiyiweii
CCAGTAGTTCGGGCATCGGTGCTCATGCTGCGGCCTCGAGCTCGGGAAGAGCATGGTGCTCGATCGTTTCGGTGTCTACGAGCGTGAGGCGGCACCTCGCGAGGACGTCAAGACCGAGGTAACGGCGTCCCTCAGCCCATTCGTCGGACTGTTCTGCAAGGACCGCCCCGACGAGCCTGATGATCGCGTCGCGGTTTGGGAAGATCCCAACGACATCAGTGCGACGGCGAATCTCGCGGTTCAGGCGCTCGTTTGGGTTATTCGACCAGATCTGCTGCCACACATCTTTCGGGAACGTGGTGAACGCGAGGATGTCAGCCCGGGCAGCATCGAGGTGGTCGAACACCTCAGGGAGCTTGCCCTCGACGTAGTCCAGGAGCCGATCGAACTGCGCCTCAACACTTGTCCCATCAGGCTGGTCGTACACGGAATGCAGCATCGCTTTGACCGCTGGCCACATGCTCTTGGGGGTCACTGCCATCAGGTTCGCGGCGTAGTGTGTGCGGCACCTCTGCCACGACGTCCCGGGGAAGTTCGCCCGCATCGCTTCCACGAGGCCTGCGTGCGCGTCAGAGGTGATGAGTTTCACCCCGGTGAGGCCGCGAGCGACGAGGTCTGCGAAGAACGTGTTCCATGCCATCGTGGTCTCTGCGGTCGCCACTTGCATGCCCAGGACTTCCCGGTGCCCGTCAGCGTTCACCCCGGTCGCGACGAGCACAACAGTGTTGATCACGCGCCCGCCCTCACGAACTTTCATCGTGAGCGCGTCACACGCGACGAACGTGAAGGGCCCTGAGTCGCCCAGGGGTCTCGTGCGGAACTCGCGCACGTGCTCGTCCATATCGGCGGCCATCCGGGAAACCTGCGACTTCGACAGGGAATGGATGCCGAGGGTCTTCACGAGCTTGTCCATCCGTCTCGTCGAGACGCCGGCGAGGTAGGCGTCAGCGACGACGGTGATCATCGCTGCTTCTGAGCGTTTGCGGCGCTCGAGGAGCCACTCGGGGAAGTACGTGCCGGAGCGGAGCTTCGGGATCGCGACATCCACGGTTCCCACACGGGTATCGAGCTCGCGGGTGCGGTATCCGTTGCGAGAGTTGAGGCGCTCGGGAGAGGGTTTGCCGTACTCGGCACCGCAGACCGCGTCGGCCTCTGCAGAGAGGAGCGTGTTGATCATGGTTTGGAGCAGAGTACGCATCAGGTCAGGAGACGCGTCGCCCAGAGCGTTGGCGAGGACAGTGACAGGGTCGACAATAGAGGGAGTGGTCATCGGTGTGACACCTTTCGAGTGGGATGTGAGAGTTTCCTCGAAGGAAGATCCCGGTGGCCACGCTTACGTTTGCTGGCCGGGATCGTTACACCACTCTACGGGGCACTACTTACGGAGCCCAATCCGCGCATCCTCGCAAACCTGAAGGCTAAGCGTCTCGCAAGTGTGTTGAAAGATCTCGCCCGCGTAGCGAATGCCCCCGCCGGCACGGTGCCATTTGTGGCTGAGGCCATCGTGCTTCATGGCCGGGGCTCCCGCGTTCGGCTCGACCAATTCGGGGCAGAGGCGGTGTGGGCCCTCGACGGCTTCAGCGTGCAGGGTCTTGGCGCGGGCGCGGACTTCAGCGCACTGCTCGCACGCCAGCCCCGTGAACTGATCGACCTTCAGCGTGCGCGAATCATCGACGCGCTCATGAATGAGGCCGGGCTGATGCCGCGCGTGAAACAGCGCATGATCGGCCAGTATGCGCTCGATTCGGGTGAGCCGCTCGGTGAAGGCCCGGGTTGGCAGGATTTTCTCGTCACGCATCCTCGGGCACAGACGAAACGTCGCATTCGGCTGTTCCCATACCCGAAGGGAGCCAGCAGAGACACACGCGTCGATACCGATCGGCGTGCCGAACGGGAGTTTCGGCTCACCGACGGCATCGTTCACCCGGGCATAATCGGGCCGGCCGAGTTACTTAGCACCGAAGAGGGGCCGGCGCTGGTGTTCGCGTTCGACGCAGGTGAGGTAAGTCTTGCGGAATACCTCGCTCGCCACGCTGACTCGTTAACGTTTGAAACACGAGAACGCATCGTGCAGCAGCTCATCGAACTCGTGCGGTTCGCGCACGGGCAGAGGCTCACTCATCGCGCGCTTTCCCCGCTCAGTGTTCGTGTGACCGTCACTCAAGACGGTTCGCCGACCTTGCGCATCAGAGATTGGGATCTCGCCCGGCGGCCCGAGGCGGGCACCTCGACGGCGACGGTGATCTCACGTGGTCTCACTGATGTCTCCGCCCACGTGGAGCACGAGGCAATGCTCTACCTGGCACCCGAGACGCTGCGCGGATCCTCCTCGGAGTTCGCCCAGTCGCTCGACGTGTATGGGGTCGGAGCAGTCGCTTTTCTCGTGCTCACCCAGCACCCGCCCGCCGCAAATCTCGCGGCTCTTGAATCCCTCATCGCCTCGCCCGCAACGGGGCTCGACCCGCGCGCGGTGATGCCCGAGATTTCCGATGCACATGCCGCGGTGATCTTGGAGGCCACGGCCTTCCAGGAACCGTTGCGCACGATTGATATCGGGTCGCTGCAAGAGAGTTTCGAGGCGGCTCGGCATCGAGACTTGCAAGAAGAGAAGGCGGTGCCCGCGCAGGGCGACCCACTCGACGCGGCAATCGGTGAGATTGTCGGCGAACGCTTCGAGATCGAAAAGCGTCGGGGCTCCGGCTCGACCGGTGTGGCGCTGCAGGTGACCGACTACCTGAACAACTACGAACACGTCATTCTCAAACTGGCCAAGGACGATTCGGCTGCGGCGCGCCTGGCGGTTGAGGCGAGTGTGCTCGATCGTCTCGACCATCCGCGAGTGGTCAAGCGACTCGACGGCCCGATAGAGGTGGGCACCCGCAGGGGCATCCTGATGACGGATGCGGGGCTCGAGACGCTCTCGGACCGCATCCGCCTGGAGGGAAAGGCCACGATCGAGCAGCTCGAACGCTGGGCAGCGGATCTCTTTGAGATGGCCCAGCACCTTGAGGAACGCGGGGTCTTTCACCGCGACATCAAACCCTCGAACCTGGCGGTCAAACCAGACCCCAGCAGCAGGAAGCCGCGCCTCACCCTCTTCGACTTCTCGCTCGCAGAGGAGCCGCTGGCGAATATTCGTTCCGGCTCACGCCCATATCTCGACCCGTATCTCGGTTCAGCAACCAGGGCGCAATACGACAGTGCGGCAGAGCGCTTCGCGATGGCAGCGACCCTGTTCGAGTTGGCCACCTCGTACCCGGTGTGGTGGCCCTCGGGCGACACCCCGGGAAACACTTCCGAAGCTCCGATTGTGGAGACATCGTCGTTCGACCCCGCGGTCGCAGACGGGTTGTCAACCTTCTTCCGCGCGGCCCTCGCGCCCGAGGTGGCAAATCGTCACCCCTCCCTTGACGCCATGCGCCGCGCCTGGGGCGCCGCGATTGCCGGCGCGAGCATGGGTGAAGACGATGCCGCCGCCAGCGATGCGACCGCGCAGGCGGCGACGCTTGAAACGAAGTTGACCGATGCTGGCCTGAGCGCCCGCGCCCTGTCTGCACTGAATCGGGCACAGGTGACGACGGTAGGTGAACTACTCGGTGTGCCGCCGATGCGCATAAACCAGATTCGTGGCCTGGGCGAGCAGGTTCGCCGCGAGATTCAGTCGCGCATCCGCGAATGGCGAGAGCGGCTGACGCAGGTCACCACCCAGGTTGACTCGGCTCCAGTGCCAGGGCGTCGCGCCGTCGAATCGTTTGTCGGCACGATCGCCCAGAAGTCCGGTGAGTCTAATGAAGCGCGTTTCAAGCGGGTGCACAAGAACCGCACACTCGCCGGGCTCTTGAATGACGCCGCCCGCTGGGTCAGTGACCTTGGTGCAATCGTGACTCTCGACGAGATCATCTCCAAGTTGCTGCGCGAGTACGGATCAACGCTGCCCGAAGGTCAGCGTTGGAAGGCGGCTGAAGAGGTGGCTCGAACCATGCTCGAGCTCGACAATCGAATGCCGAATCCCAAGTTCGTCTTCCGCGCGGTGTCGGACCGCTCGCGCATGGTCATCGCGTATTCACCGGGTGATGGTGGCGGGTTGTCGTTTGAAGATGCCGAATTGCATCTTGAGGCACTCCTCAGTCTCGCCGACATCGTCGACCGCCTGCTCGCGAACGACGAGGTGATTGCTGCGCCGCGCCTACGCGAGACGTTGCGTGCGAGCGATACCCCGGCGCTGCGGTTGGCAGACTCCAGGGTCACGCAGCTCGCAGTCGGGCTCTCTGCGACGGGCACCCTGTCGTCGATGGGCGAGGCATATCGACGAGACATTGCGCCTGCTCGCGCGGTAGAGCTGGCGCTCCGCGGCGCAGCGACGCGCGAACTCGCCGTCGCGACCATCGAGCAACGGGTGCGCGCCCGATTCCCGGCGGTGCATGAAATACCGTCCCGACCTGGTCTCGACGGCCCAGTGCGAGCGGCAATGCCCTACCTCGAGTGGCACTCCGATCAATCCAAGTACATGCTGCGTGACCGAGACCAGCAGTCGGTGACCCTGACGAGTTCGGCTACTACCTGGGGTCGGTCGGTCGAAGACCCAGCAATTGCGGCGAGGCTCACCGCTTCCCTGCGCGACAAGGCAGCGCTCGCCCTCGTCGTTTCGCGCAAAGCGGGGTTGCGTGGCGCTGCGGCGCAAATCGCCCGCGAGCACGGATTCACCGTCGTTGACCTGGCTGATGTGGCGCTTGCTGCATTGAAGTCAACGGCCGAGGCGAAACGGATTGATTGGCAGACGGTGCTCCGCGCAGACGGGCAGTCGGAAGCTTCTCAAGATCGGCGCAACCTGCTGCAACTTGCACGCCTCGCGATTGCCCCCGCCTGGGAGTCGCTGCTCTCGACCGAAGAACCGATCGTGTTCATCAACGCGGCGGTGCTCGCCCGGCTCGGCCTTGTCGATCTGATCGCGCAGGTGACCGATCTCGCGACTTCCCGCACCGCGGCGCGCTGGTTTCTCCTTCCGAGACCCCTTTCCGGGGGTACCCCAGATCTCGACGGCACACCGTTTCCGTTCGGTGCTGACGGCTGGCTTGAGCTCTCCGTCGACGCGTTTTCTCAGCTGCAGTCACCGCGCGCCACTGCCCATGTCTCACACCATCTCTCCGCGAACACCCCACGAAAGGTCGGCACCCTGTGATCGACTCCGCACTGCTGCTCTCTGATCTCAAGCGCGAACTGAAGGTGATTGAGGCCGACCTCCGTGTGCGTGCAGAAAATGCGAATGACCGATGGGGTGTGCGGCTCCGTGAGGAGCATGCACAGGCACAGCGCCGCGACCGCACCGGCCTCGCGTGGATCGCCTGGCGTGACGGGGAGGTATCGCAGGCGGCGGTCGCCTGGATCATCGCCACGGTGTTCATTCGCTTCGCGGAAGATAACGACCTGCTCAGGGGCGCGAAGAAGAGTGGACAACCGGTGCCGCTACCGTGGATCGCCGCTCCCGGAGATGGGCTCGAGCGCGCGGTAGAGAATGAGCAGGCGTTCTATGCACTCACTCCCACCTCGACGAGCCGCCACTGGCTGCAAGAGGCGTTTCGCACGCTCGCCGATCTTCCGGCCGGGCGGCCGCTCGTAGACCCTGATCACTCCGCGGTATGGCAGGCCCCAATCTCCGCAGAGGCCGCGGACGCACTCCTGCGCTTCTTCCGCCGCACCACTCCGGGCGGCGAGCTGGTGCACGATTTTCACGATGTGGATCTCGACACCCGGTTTCTCGGCGATCTGTATCAGGATCTCTCCGACTACGCGAAGAAGACGTTTGCGCTGCTGCAAACTCCCAATTTCGTCGAGGAGTTCATCCTCGATCACACTCTGACCCCCGCGATCGCGGAATTCGGCCTTACAGGGCTCAAGCTCATCGATCCGGCCTGTGGGTCGGGGCACTTCTTGCTTGGCGCCTTCGACCGTCTCGTCGCGCAGTGGCAGCAGGCCGCGCCCGCGGAGGACCGCGGGGCGCACGTGCAGAAGGCGCTGGATTCGATTCACGGCGTCGACCTCAACCCCTTCGCGGTCGCGATCGCACGGTTCCGCCTCACCGTCGCGGCGCTGAAGGCGGCGGGCCTCAAATCCTTTGTCGGCGCGCCAGCGTTCAAGTATCACCTCGCCATCGGCGACTCGCTGCTCGGCAGCGTCAACCCGGTGGCTGCCCTCGACCTCGGTGACGGTGAGTATTTCGCCTACGACAGCGAGGATCTGCGCGAATTCGCGGGCATCCTTGAACCTGGCCAGTATCACGTGGTGGTGGCGAACCCGCCGTACATCACGGTTAAGGACAAGGCGCTCAATCGACGTTATCGCAATTTGTACTCAACTTGCTCGGGCACCTACGCGCTCTCTGTGCCATTTACGGAGCTGCTCTTCCGCCTTGCGAAGCGGCCCAACGGTGGGGGAGCCGGCTTCGTTGGGCAGATCACTTCGAATTCCTTCATGAAGAGGGAGTTTGGCAAGAAGTTGATAGAGCGGTTTCTCTCGGGTGCGTACACGGGCCTCACACCGGATCGCGTTGATCTGACGCACATTATCGACACCTCGGGCGCTTACATCCCCGGCCACGGCACGCCCACCGTGATCCTCATCGGTCGTCCGCGCAGGCCGCAGAGCAACGCCGTGCGTGTCGTGCTCGGCGTCCGAGGAGAACCGAGCCGACCAGATAATCCCGCCGAAGGTTTGGTGTGGGTAGATATGGTGAGACACGTTGACCAGTCTGGCCACGAAGGGACGTATGTTTCAGTTGCCGATGTGTCTCGCGCTAGATTTGCCCATTTTCCCTGGTCGCTTTCCGGCGGTGGGGCGGCGGAGGTGAAAAGGCAGGTGGAGTCCGCTTCGGTGGGTGAATTGTCAGGACTACTCGACGGCGCAATCGGCGGGGCAATTCGTGCGGGTGCAGACGACATTTTTATTCGGCCGCGCATGAATTCCGCGTTGGAGAATGTCGCTTCTTGCTCCAAACCATTTGTTCAGGGCGAGTCCCTCCGTGATTGGACCAATTCGGGTACCTCGCGAATACTCTTCCCGTATGACTCTGATCTTGCGGCAGGTGAATCCCTTGATGGTGTTCTTTGGCGATGGCGAACGCTTCTTGCGAAGAGGTCGACCTTTCAAGGATTCATGGCTGATGCAGGTCTTAGATGGTCGGAATATATGCAGTTCACTCGTTGGTCTGTGCGGGCTCCAATATTGATAACGTATGCGGAAATCGCCACTCACAACCACTTCGTCCTCGAGCGGGGTGGGAAGGTGTTTAAGCAGACTGCTCCTGTAATCAGGTTGTCTGACGAAGCGACTGAAGACGACTACTACAAGCTCCTCGGTGTACTTAACTCTTCTACCGCCTGCTTCTGGCTCAAGCAAGTGAGCCACAACAAGGGTGACTCCACTGACAGACATGGCGCGAGGGTGACAGGGGACCCGGCATTCGATACATATCAATTCAATGCGACGAAGCTTCATTCCTTTCCCATGCCGCAACTCACTGCCCTTCACCTATCCCGCGTGCTCGAAAAGCTGGCTCTTCAGCGCGCACGCGTGTCTCCAGCATCGATGCTTGCGAACGATAGTCCAGCCTCGCTCAGCGGCGCCCACACTGAGTGGGAGCGACTCGGTCGCGAGATGGTCGCGCTGCAGGAAGAACTCGACTGGCGTATGTATGTCGCCTACGGGCTCGCCGACCCAGAGCTTGCGCCCGAGCTACCAGAGGTTCTAGGGATAGATCCCAACCAGCGTGCCTTCGAGATTCGTCTCGCACGGGCCGTCGCGGAGGGTGAAGCCACGACCGCCTGGTTTGAGCGACACAGCCGTGGGCCACTGACCGAGCTTTCCGGCCACTGGCCCGACTGGTATCGCGATCTCGTGGAACGGCGACTCACCGCTATGGAGACGAACGAGTCGCTGCGACTGCTTGAGCAGCCCGAGTACAAGCGCCGCTGGGCTGGCGCAGGCTGGGAGACGCTGCTTGCCTCCGCTGTCGCGGATGTCTTGCTTGACAGGCTCGAGGCGTCCGAACTTTGGCGGGATGCCTCCGGGCGTCCACTGGTTCGCTCTGCCGCGCAGATAGCCGACGAGCTTCGGCACGACGAGCGGTTCCGCGAGCTGCTGACGATCCACACCGGCACTCGCGACTTTGACTTGACGACGGAAGTCGCGAAGCTGCTCGGCGGCGAGGCGGTGCCGGCCTTCGCGCCCCTGCGCTACAAGCCCAGCGGCGTCGAAAAGTTCCGGGCCTGGGAGCACACCTGGGAGTTGCAGCGCGCCGAGGACCGCGGCGAGCGCGTCGACGTGCCGGTGCCCCCTAAGTACAAGCCCACGGACTTCCTGAAGGCTGGGTACTGGACGGCCCGCGGGAAGCTCGACGTGCCCAAAGAACGCTTCATCGCCTTGCCCGGAAGTTTCTTGCCGGAGGACAACACCGAGCTGTTCGGGTGGGCAGGATGGGATCACGGCGAGCGTGGCCTCGCGATCGCCCGGCTCGCGAACGACCTCACGCGCGCAGGATCGGCAGACGCGCAGGTGATCCCGCTGCTTGGCGCGCTCATCGAGCTCGAACCGTGGCTGAAGCAGTGGCACGATGAACTTGACGCCCGCAGCGGCGTGAGCCCGGCGCACGCCATCGCGGGCCTCATTACGACGCTCCTGAGTAGGCTCGGCCTCGGGCGAGATGCCATCGCCGACTGGCAGCCCCCGACACCCACACGCGGAAGGAAGCGCGCGTCATGACCGGCTACACCCTGAATTCGCCGCTCGGCGAGCTGATCAACCTGCCAGAGAGCGTCGAAGCAGCCGACTTCGTCATCAAGCTTGATGAGGGTGTCGCCCGACACCAGCAAACCATCAGAGACTACGTCGTCACCGATGCGATTGCCACCGCCATCGGCGAGGGCATCAACCTCGTTGCGAGCTCACTGTCCCGCCAGTCCTCCCGCGGCGCCTTTCTTGACGGCTCGTTCGGCTCAGGTAAATCGCACTACATGGCGGTGCTGCACCTGCTGCTCTCTGGCAACATCGAGGCTCGGCAGATTCCCGGCCTCGCACCTGTTGTCGCCGCCCACCAAGACACGCTCGAGCGCAAGCTGCTCGTGCTCGATTACAACCTGTTGGGTGCCCGCTCCTTCGAAGACGCGATCTTCGGTGGCTACCTCGAGACCATCTCCCGCGTGCACCCCGAAGCGTCCGCGCCCGTGCTGCACGCCAGCGATTCGCTGCTTGGCGATGCCCGTTCATTACGCGCACGCATGGGCGACGATGCGTTTTTCGACAACCTCGGTGGCGACACCGGTTGGGGTGACCTGGGCGGGGCGTGGGACGCAGTCAGCTTCGAAGCGGCTGCCGCGGAGGCACCAGGCCACCCCGATCGCGACCGACTCGTCGGTGACCTCATTGCCGCCTATTTCGCCGGCTATGCACGATCCGGCGAGTGGCTCCCCATGAAGGACGGGCTTCGAGCCCTCACCGCGCACGCGAAGTCTCTCGGCTACCAGGGACTCGTCTTTCTGATCGACGAAATCGTGCTCTGGCTGGGCCAGCACCTCGCCGACCAGGCCTGGGTGCAGGGCGAGATTGAGAAGGTCGTACAGCTCGCAGAGAACGCCGCGGCGAACCTACCCGTGCCGATTACCTCGTTTCTTGCGCGACAGCGTGATCTTCGCGACTTCTTGGGAAGTCATGTCGCGGGGGCCCAGCGGGTCGCACAGGGGCAGCTGTTTCAGTACTGGGAAGACCGCTTCTCGAAGATCCGCCTGCAGGCTGCGGACCTCCCGAGGATTGTGAAACAGCGTCTGCTGCAGCCAAAGAACGCCGACGCCGCAGTGACGCTTAGTCAGGCACTGACCGAGGTGAAGCGCGACCACGCATCGTGGGGCTATCTGCTGAGCGATGACGCGAAATCAGACGAGAAGGCGTTTGCCGATGTTTACCCGTTCAGCCCGGCACTCGTTGATACCATGGTGGCACTCTCGAGCCTGATGCAGCGGGAGCGCACGGCGCTCAAACTTATGGCGGAGCTACTGAGCGAGGGGCGCTCGAGTCTCCTCGTGCGCGACATCATTCCAGTTGGCGATCTCTATGCGCCAGTGGTGCTCGGCGGCTCGCAACCGCTGACCGATGAAATGAAGCGGCACTTCGCGATCTCTGCACGGTTCTACCGGGGCAAAATGCTGCCCTACCTCCTGCGGAAGCACGGGCTCGCCGAGAGTGACCTCGCAAAGCTCCCGCGTGGTCATGCGTTCATCACCGAGGACCGACTGGCAAAGACCGTACTCATTGCGGCACTTGCACCCGAAGCGAAGTCACTCGAGAATCTCACCGCCGCGAAGCTCGCGGCCCTCAACTGGGGCACCATTGACGCCTTCATTCCCGGCACCGAGGCGGAACAGGCGCTCTCGCTCGTGCGCGGTTGGGCGGCCGAGTTCGGCGAGATCCACATCGGTGACGGAAGTGACCCGATCATCACTGTCACCCTCAGCGGTGTCGACTATGATTCGATCCTCGATCGGGTGCGCACCGAAGACAACCAGCAGACCAGGCGCGAGCTCGTGCGCAAGCTCATCGCCAGTGAGCTGCAGCTTCCGGTGGACAACCTGCTGGGGTCGCACCTGTCTCATGTCTGGCGCGGGCATAAACGCCCAGTGGCGGTGAAGTTTGGAAACGTGCGTGACGAAGCCGAGGTGCTCGAGCACGATCTCGTGCACGTCGACGACGACTGGCACGTGCTCATCGACTTTCCGTACGACAGCGGCACTCACTCGCCGGCCGACGATGTGCAGCGCCTGCAAAAACTTCGCGATGGCCAGCGTTGGGCGAACACGATCGCGTGGATTCCGAACTTCCTCTCTGATGCCCGGCAATCCGACCTTGGCAAACTTGTGCTGCTCGAGTATCTACTCACTGGGACACGGTTCGAACAGAACTCCGATCACCTGGCTCAGGCTGACCGTGGGCCTGCCAAGCAGACGCTCGAATCACAGCGCCGCACGCTGCGTGAGGCTACGATCGCCGCACTGCGACAGGCCTACGGGGTGAATGCGCCCGACGAAGCGAACGTCGGGAGTGACCTTACTGGCGACGAGATCTTCTCGACACTGGTGGAAGGACTCACGATTGCGCCGCCCCCGACCGGCGATTTGCTCGCCGGTCTTAGGCATGCACTCGAGACCGCCTGGCGGCACGAGTTTCCCGATCACCCTAACCTCGGCAGCGACGAGATCACCGATCGTCGACTCACCGAGGCGGTCGCTCTCGTCACCCTCACCATCGAGGGAGGCGGACGGAAGCAGGGCCTCGCCGCTGGCGAACAGCGACTCGCGCACGACATTATTGTGCCACTGGGGCTCGGCGCTAGAAACGAGAACGTGCTCGTGGTCGATGCCGCGAATTTCACCTGGGGCCCGAACTTGGCCCGCTGGGAGGGCGAGCTCGGAGGCACGTTCACTGTCGGCCGCCTCCGTGAGAAACTCGCGCCCTGGGGCATGACACGGGGAATGCAGGACGCGATCCTGATTACCTGGGCGGTGCTCGGCAACTACGAGTTCAGCGGGGTAACCACCACCGCAGTGAGCGCACTTCCCGACGCAGCAACCCCCAGAAAGGCGAATCTCCCCAGCGAGGCTGACTGGGATCTCGCCGCAACGCGCGCCGGATCGGTCTTCGGTGTCGCGCGAGAGGCGAACCGCACCCCGCGCTCGGTGGCGCGATTCGCCGCGGCGATTCGCGCACAACTTGCTACTCACAAAGTAGCGAACTTGACCACACAACTCGAAGCTCATGCAGATGTGCTCGGTATTGACCCAAGCGCAGCTGCAGGGCGGCTAGCCACGGCGCGCCGGATGGGCGAGCTCGTCGCTGCGTTGACGGCCGCGAGCGATGATTGTGCGCTGACCGAGACGCTCGCAACATTCGATCTACCGGAAGAGCTCTCTGCATTCGGCAGTGCACACGCAACGGCGGAACGACTTACTCGCGAACTCGAGGGGCTTGACTGGGGGATGATCAATGCGGCACGCGTACGACACGATGCGGGGTTCGCAAACGCGATGTCCCTCCTGCGCGAGGCGAGCGCGGTCGACGAATCGGTCGTGCCGCTCGAACCGCGTCTGCGCGATGTGGCCGCGCAGGCCCGCGCCCTAATCCTGGACACGCCAGATGCGCCTCCCGCACCCGTTCCCGTCACCCCGATTCCGCATCACCAGGTGCATCGGCGTACCGCTTCAGTCGCTGAACTCGGCAGCGCGCTTGAAGACCTGCGCGCTGAGATCGAGCGCGAGGCAACCGCTGATGGCAGCGTGACGCTCACCTGGGAAATCGAGTGACCGTGACTGCCCCGATCGCCACCGAATCCGCGCTGCGAGAGCACCTTGCGGCGTGGCTCGGGAGTGCGCGCAGGCGATCTCGAACGATTCTGGTGCGTGCGCAGCCGACATGGTCGGGCCACCCGGTGATCACTGTCGGAGACGAGGCAGTGCGAATCGTGCAAGGCATCTCCGGTCTGGCAGCGCTTGATGCGATGCGCTCAGCGGCCGAAGATGAATACGTTGCGGTACTTACGGCGCTCTCGGAAGCCGAACTCGGAACTGCCGTCGTGCTTGAAGCCGAGCGGCAGCGGCTGACCCACCTCGACGAGTGGAACATTGTGCCAGTGCTCTTCGGGGCTCGAGACGGCGTGGCTCGCCCGGTACGCGAGCTGGGCCCCTGGGTGCCTCAACTTTCGGCAGCACTGCGTCCCGATCGCGGGTACACGCCGGCACCCGGTGGCATACTCACCACAGAGCACATCGTGCGATCTGTGGTTGCGGCTTTGCTCGGGCTCGACCGGCTGGATGCACTCGAGTCGTCGGAGGCGTTGGCGCCCCTTGACGACCTCGGCGTGCGTGCTCGCCTCATTGACCTCGATCCCGATGCGCGCCCCAAGCTGATCCAGGCAATTTCGACACACATCGATCCGAACTTGGCGATGGCGTTTCGCGCGGCCTGTGCCCCTCAGCAGCTCTCTGCGATCGCCGTCGGGCTTGTGGTGGGAGAGTTGTGGGCCGCGGGCCACGTTGCACCCGACCAAGCAGTCGCCGCCGCACGTGTGCGGGCGGAACATTACATCGGTGCTCAACCAAACGCAGTCGCCGCCCAACGCTATGGCGCGTCGGCCAGAATCATCGTGCAGCGATGGCTCGCTGACGACGTCCAACACGCTCGAGAGGTGCTCGAACAAGCAGAAGCGCTCTGCGTCGACCTCGGCTGGGCTGACGGCGCCGCGGCATCAGAGTTCCTTCCCGCGGGGCTTCGCGCCAGGGTGGTGGCCCTGGCTTCAGCAATCGAAGCCGCAGTCGCAGAGCCCAGCGAGTCTGCGTCTATTCACGTGGATGCCGCCCTTGACACAATCGAAGCGCACGGCGCCAAAGCCTCCTTCGCGCGTTCGCTGGAGACCGCGCGCATGGCTGCCCGACTTGTACGTTGGCTCACGACTGCACCCGCGCAGCTCACCTCGGTGACCAAGGCGATGCTGAAATACAGTGCAGAAGGGGCGTGGGTAGAGCGGGCCCTCGGCGACATCTGGGACGGAGACACCGACTCGAACTTGGCCTGGGCCTACCAAGCGCTTGCGCATGCGGTACAGCAGGTGCGCCGCGACCAGGACGCTGCTGCTGCTGCAGGGCTCACCGGAGAACTCGTCTTCGACGACCGGGTGTTGCCAGTTGAGCGGGTGCTGCCCGACTTGGTGGTGCCGCTCGCCGCGCGTGAGCGGGTGCTTCTCGTGGTGCTCGATGGCATGAGTGTGCCGACGGCCGCGGAACTCGCTGCCGAGGTGCCGAGCCAGGGCTGGATCGAGGTGGTGCAGGATTCCGTGCTTCGCCGCGGAACGGCCATCGCTGCGCTTCCGACAGTCACCGAGTACTCGCGCACCTCGCTCTTTGCCGGTGAACTGCTCGCGGGAAATCAGCAGATCGAAAAGTCCCGGTTCGCTGCGTCGGTTGGGGGCGTGGTCTTCCACAAAGACGACCTCAGAGCAGACGCGGGGCACGCACTTCCGCCGGCTGTCAGCGACGCGATCGCCAATTCTGGCAGGAAGATCGTTGGCGTCGTCCTCAACACGATCGATGACGCACTCGCCAACGCCGACGTGGACGCGCTTCGTTGGACCGTGCATTCGATTGCCCATCTCGAAGCCATCCTGGACGCCGCTCGGGACGCCGGTCGAATCGTCGTGTTCACCTCAGACCATGGGCATGTGGTGGAGCGGGGCAGCGAACTGCGAAACATTGCGCAGGCGTCTGCTCGTTGGAGAGACCCGGCAACTGGGGCTGTCACCGGAGAGGAAGTGCTCGTTACTGGGCCTCGCGTGCTTTCACCAGGTGGAAGCGCGGTGCTTGCCGTGTCGGATGGGCTCCGATATGCATCGAAGAAGGCCGGATATCACGGGGGAGGTGCCCTTGCAGAGCTGACGATCCCACTCGTGGTGCTGAAGCCTCGTGGCGCGCGCACTCCTACGGGTTGGGTCGAGGCACCTCCGCAGGAGCCGACCTGGTGGAATGAACCCGTTCGCGTGAAGAAGGCTCCCGTCACAGCACCGGGTCCCGCGCCGCGGCCCAAAAAGTCGAAGTCAACTAAGGCATCAACGCTCTTCGATTTGGAGACCGTATCAATGGTCGGGCAGGCCCCAGTGGCTTCGGAGGTCATACCGGGAGTAAGGCTTACCGAGAGACTAATCACCAGCGAGGCGTATCGATCGCGTCGCAAGATTGCAGGTCGCCACCCGGTTGACGATCAGACCGCAGCCAGTATTGTGGCCACTCTTATTGAGGGGGGTGGGCGTGCGCATCGCGACACCCTGGCCGCGCAGGCGGGACTTCCCTCGTCGACGATGTCGGGTCTGCTCGCCGCGCTGCGCCGGGTGCTGAATATTGACGGCTATCCTGTGCTCGATTTTGACAGCGACGGGGTCACCGTGGTGCTTGACACGGTGTTGCTGCGGGAGCAGTTCGAGTTGCAGGAAATCGCATGACTGTGGTGAGTCCGCGCCGGCGCCGCGAGATTATTGATGCCCTTCGCCGGGGCACCGTGCCGCAACGCGGCCTCGATGTCATGGCGGTCGGGCTCGACCGGTTTCAAGACGCACTGAACGACGAGCTCGCCGCGGTGGCTGATGGCGGTGCGGTCTTCAAAGCGGTGCGCGGCGAGTACGGCGCTGGCAAGACTTTCTTCGCACGTTGGCTCACTGAGACCGCGAAGCAGCGAGGTTTCGCCACTGCCGAGGTGCAGATCTCTGAGACCGAGACTCCGCTACACCGGCTCGAGACGATTTACCGGCGGATCACCGAGAACCTCAGCACGGAAGCAACCGGGCCAAGCGCGTTCCGCGAGGTGATTGACGGGTGGCTGCGCGTGCTCGAGGAGGACGCGATTGCAGCAGGCGCCGACCCCAAAAATCGCAACGAGGTTGACCGTCGCACCGAAGCGCTGCTTGAGCAGCGGCTCGCCGCAGTGTCGCGCACCGCGCCCGCGTTCGCGGCTGCATTACGCGGATACCACGAGGCTTCTCTGAACGGCAGCATTGAAACGGCCGACGGTCTCGCCGCCTGGCTCGGTGGTCAGCCTCACGTTGCAGCGACCGTTCGACGTGTGGCAGGGGTGCGCGGAGATCTTGATCACTTCGGTGCGTTCGGGTTTCTCCAGGGGCTCCTTGCGGTGCTCCGAGACTCCGACTACCGGGGGCTCGTGCTCGTGCTTGACGAGGTTGAGACGCTGCAGCGCGTGCGCAGCGATGTGCGCGAGAAATCGCTCAACGCGCTACGGCAACTCCTCGACGAAATCGATGCTGGTCGCTTTCCGGGGCTGTATGTGTTGATTACCGGCACACCAGCGTTCTACGACGGGACACAGGGCGTGCAGCGGCTGCCACCACTTGCCGCACGCATCGGCGTCGACTTCAGCGGCGACCCGCGGTGGGACAACCCGCGTGCACCGCAGGTGCGATTGCTCGGCTTTCAGAGGCACAGCATGCAGGAACTCGGTGAACGTATTCGCGATATTTACGTGAGCGGCAGCCCCGAGGCCGAACGGATTCGAAGCCTCGCCACAGATGAGTATCTCGGTCGACTCGCAGACACGGTCGCAGGGCGGCTCGGCGGAAAGGTCGGGATCGCACCCCGACTGTATCTTCGGAAGCTCATCGATATCCTCGACAAGATCGAGCAGTTCCCCGACTACGTACCTGTGGAGGCTTCTGCGGTCGTCGTGGCCGAGACTGAACTTAACGCGGACGAGCGCGCAGCGATCGGTAACCTTGACGCAATCGCACTCGATGTCTGAGAGCAATGAGCTGACGGGTGCGATCGAGTACCATGTCGCGAACACGCTCGGCTGGCACGATTTGCGCCCCCTGCAGCGGGCGTCAATTGAGCCCGTGCGTTCTGGGGGCGATGCTTTGCTCATCGCGCCCACGGCTGGCGGGAAAACCGAAGCGGCCACATTCCCGGTGCTCTCACGGATGGTGGATGAAGGCTGGCGCGGTCTCACGGTGATCTATGTCGCCCCGTTAAAGGCTCTACTCAACAATCTTCTGCCGCGCCTTCAACAGTACACCGGGTGGCTCGGCCGGCGGGTTGCGCTGTGGCACGGAGACATCGGGGAGGGCGCGCGTCGCGCGATCCTGAGCGAGCCCCCGGACATTCTGCTCACCACCCCGGAATCTCTCGAGGCGATGCTCGTCTCACGTCGAGTCGATCATCGGCTCCTCTTTCACGGGCTGCGTGTCGTCATTGCCGACGAAATCCACTCCTTTGCGGCAGGTGATCGCGGCTGGCATCTGGTGGCAGTGCTCGAGCGGCTGCAGCGCATCTGCGAGCACCGTATTCAGCGAATTGGGCTGTCAGCGACTCTCGGCAACCCCGAGGAGGTGCTCGACTGGTTTCAGGGATCCAATAGGTCGGCTGAAACAGTGGGCCGCGTGGTACACGCAGGCGACCCTCCCGCTGCGCCGGAACTTGGCCTGGACTACGTCGGGTCGGTCGAAAACGCGGCAACCATCATCGCGTCGCTGCACCGAGGTGAGAAGCGACTCGTGTTCTGCGAATCTCGTGCGCAGGCTGAACAGATCGCATTCGAGCTTCGCGCTCAAGATGTCACCACCTTCATCTCGCACTCATCACTCTCGCTCGACGAACGACGGCAGAGTGAACGCGCATTCGCCGAAGCTCGCGACTGTGTGATTGTCTCGACTTCGACGCTTGAACTCGGCATCGACATCGGAGATCTCGACCGGATGATTCAGGTTGACGCACCTCGCTCAGTGAGCTCATTATTGCAACGGCTCGGTCGCACGGGGCGCCGACCAGGCACGTCACGAAATGCTCTGTTTCTCGCCACCGAACACGAGACGCTCTTGCGAGCGGCGGGTCTCCTGCACTTGTGGGCGAGTGGCTTCGTCGAGCCGATCACTCCGCCGCCTTCGCCGCGTCACATCGCTGCGCAGCAGTTCCTTGCACTCGCGCTGCAGGAGGGGCGCTTCGCCCGAGCGTCGTGGCAGCAGTGGTGGGCAGGAAACCCCGTCATGGCAGACGGGGAACAGGTGCTCTCGTATCTCGTCGATGGGGGTTTCCTTGCCGAGGACGGCGGCTGGCTCTTCATCGGTCCGGCTGCGGAACGAGCATTTGGTGGGCGGAACTTCCTTGAATTACTCAGCACCTTCATCGCAGATCTTGAAATGCGGGTCATGGACGGTCGCAAGGAAGTCGGCGGGGTTTCGCCGATCTCCCTGAACTCCGAGACCATTCGCGGAAACAGACCGCTCTTGCTCGCTGGTCGCGCCTGGAGAGTCCTCGATATCGACTGGCAGCGGCATCGGGTCGACGTTGAACCGGACCCGAACCGAGGCAGAGTGCGCTGGTCGTCTGAGGCGATGCCCGAGTCCTTTGAGATGATGCGTGCACGCAGAGACGTGTTGCTTGGTGCAGACCCGCCGGTGCCAATGACGGCGCGAGCAACGACAGCGCTTGCGACCAGTCGTGAAGCCTGGAGAGCCCGTGTGGACGCGAAAGGTCTCGTGCTCGCGCGAGGCGACACGGAAGCTGTGCTGTGGAGCATGGCGGGGCTCAAAGCACACGAGACGCTGGCTGCCGCGCTGCCGATCGGGTTCGAGGCGAGATCCACGAATGAATCGATGCGATTCTCCACAGCGGGCTTCGATCTTCACGCTCTGCGTGATGCCGCGATCGACGGTGCCTTTCCCTACATTGCGCCGGAGGCGGTCTCGGGGTTGAAGTTCTCGGCGGCACTGCCCGCTGATCTGGCCAGGGCAACGCTCGCGGAGCGGTTCTGTGATCGCGAACATGCGATGGAGGTTGCGAACGCGCCGGTGCTGAGCGTGAAGGCTACGGGGTCGGTGCCATGATGAACCAAGACACCGTGCAAGCCTAACTGGCCAGAGAAAGCTTCGCTTCAGGGTGTCGGAATCGGGTGCGAACTAGGATTGGGCTTGGAAAGGTGCATCATGGAAACTTCTGAGGAAATCGTGCGACAAGAGGTTGCTGTTCGGCGGCTCGCGGCCGAGGGGTCCGAACTCGCCGTGTTCGAGTTTCAGGGCCAACTTCGTGACCTCATGGTGTCGAGCTTTCGCCAGGGTTACCTTACGACGGGAAGCTACCTTTCAGACGCGAAGGCGGTGTCGGCTCAAGGGGCGATGTCGATCGCTGTGGCCGGAGCCTCAGTTGGAGCGACAGCACTGTCAGCTGCCTTTTCCTCGACGCTCTTCATGGCCACCGCCAACCCGGCGACGCTAATGACCATTGGCTCCGGCGTAGGAAGCGCTGTGATGGGAGCGGGCGGCATCGTTGCTCAGGCCCCGTTCATTGCAGTGGCGAGTTCACTGCCGGTGGTGGCGCCGATTCTCGCCATTCAGGCATTGAACACCGCGGTCATGATGCAACAGTTCAAGCAGGTAGATCGCAAGCTCGATGCCATCAAGCGCACCCTGGATCGGGCGATTGCCCGATCGGAGGCCACTCACGCGGGTGAGCTTCTCGCTTCCTCCTACATTCTCGACGAGGTCTATCGCCAGTACGAGATCGAGGGATCGTTCTCCAACGACATGATCGTTCGTCTTGCTCTGGTGGAGCGCGACGTCAGGAGTCTGGCGGCTCGCTTCCGGCAGCTCGTGGAGGCACGAGTCACCACGAACGTGGAAGACTTGAACGAGGTTCAGCAGGCCAACTTCGACGCTCACAGTGCGATGCTCTCGTCGTTCCTCGCTCTCCGCATCGCCTATCTCCGCGTGTGTGTCGACATGCAAGAGAACCCGAAGTCGGTCGAATCATCCCTGGAGCACCTGAAATCCCGCATTGACGACGGCACCGAGTTCTGGCAGCAGCTTCTTCGGCGTTCCAGGCAGTTGAAGGAGGCGATCTCGGGGATTGAGGAGAGCCTGAAAGACATGAATGTGGCAGAGCGGCACTTTCCCAAGATTCTGGGTGGTAAGGGTGGATCCGCCGAGAGGGAACTGCAGAGACTTCAGACGGCATACACAGCCACGATGGAAAGCGAGTTGGAGATCATGGAGGGGTTCCATTCCCTCATCGAATCAGCCAAGGCGACCAGACGGGCGCTCGACACACCGCGCGCTGAGGCTGAGACGTTTCCGACGCTCGTGTACTGGAAAGACGAGACCGGAGATCACTCGTTCGTGACGGAGGAACTGACTGTTGCGTGAGGTCTGTGTGAATGGGTGACTACCGCATCGAGCAGTTCTCGTTCGACCCTCTCGCTGTCGGACAGTGGGCCGCCGCCGATGCCCGACACAGCAACTGGCCGGTTGTCTACACGATCGACAATGAGCGCGATATCTATGTGGGGGAGTCGCTCAATGGCGCGGCCCGCATGCGGCAGCATCTTGGCACCGAGGCGAAGCAGCATCTCAAACGCGTGCAGGTGATCGTCGACGACACCTTCAACAAGTCCGCGTGCCTCGACCTCGAATCGCACTTTATTCGCCTCTTCGCGGGCGATGGCAAGTACCGAGTGCTCAACCGCAACGATGGAATCTCCGAGGCCGACTACTATCGTCGCGGGGATTACCAGGAAGTCTTCGACAACATCTTCGAGGAGCTTCGCGCAGCGGGGTACTTCACCCGGTCCGTCGAAGAAATTCAGAACAGCGACCTGTTCAAATTCTCACCCTTCAAAGCGCTCACGCAAGACCAGGCCATCGCCGTCGAGGACATCATGGATGGGCTGATCGAGGACCTTCACCAGGGCCGCGCGAGCACGATCGTGGTGCAGGGGGAGCCCGGTACCGGGAAGACGATTCTTGCTGTCTACATCATGAAGCTCCTCGGCGACATGCGCAGAGCCGACGCGCAAGAGTTCGATCGCGAATCTATGTTCGCCGACCTCTTCACGGAAGAGAACCGCGAACTGCTCAGAGGGTTTCGAGTTGGCATCGTCGTGCCGCAGCAGTCGCTGCGCGCCACCATGCAGGCGGTGTTCTCGCGCACGCCTGGGCTTGACAAAGCGAGTGTGTTGAACCCGTTTGACGTGGGGCGATCCACTGAGAAATTCGACCTGCTGATCGTTGACGAGGCACACCGGCTCAATCGCCGATCAGCACAGGCTATGGGCACACTCACGCGTGACTTCGGTGAAATCAACCGGGTGCTGTTTGGGCCAGATGGCGAGAATCGCAGCCAACTCGACTGGATTACGCACCAGAGCACCCACCAGATCTTCCTCGTCGACAGCGCGCAGGCGGTTCGACCCGCAGATCTACCGCGGGAAACGCTTGAGGAACTGAGCGGCGGTGCACGAGCCGCGAAACGGTTCTATCCACTCACGAGCCAAATGCGGGTGCGCGCGGGATCTGACTACGTCGGGTACGTTCGTCGGCTGCTCGAACGGCCAGATGAGAGCGCCCCCAATTTCGGGGAGTACGACCTCCGCGTCTTCGCCGATTTCGATGCGTTTCACGACGCGATCATGCGGCGCGACCGCGAGGTGGGGTTGTCACGGGTGCTCGCCGGGTACGCGTGGGAGTGGAAGAGTCGGAAGAACTCCGCCGCGTTCGATATCGAACTCGGCACCAAGCAGCTGCAGTGGAATACCACCTCCAAAGACTGGATTAACTCGTCGAACTCAGTGCGGGAGGTCGGCTCGATCCACACGGTGCAGGGGTACGATCTCAACTACGCGGGCGTGATCATCGGTGGCGATCTGAAGCTCGACCCTGTTTCCGGGCGAACCGTGTTTGACCGCGCGACCTACTTCGATCGGCGTGGCAAGTCGAACAACAACTTTCTCGGGCAGAAATTCACTGATGAAGACCTACTCGAATACGTGCGAAACATTTATGGGGTGCTTCTGAGTCGAGGCATGCTGGGCACATACATGTACGTGTGCGACCCAGCGCTTCGCCAGCGTTTGGCGGAGTTGTTGCCGGGTTCGAGTGGCAGCCGCTGAAGCTACAGGCGGTCGTACTTCTCGCTGCGTCCTCTCGCTTTGTCGACCGGGTATTTCTCCCGAGTCTTCGCCAGCTTGTCCATCACGATTGTGTCAGCGTTAAGGCCCAGACGATCCGCGAGAAGCAGGCAGTAGGTCAGTACATCGGCCAACTCGTCTTTCGCTGAGGCCAGGTCGGCATCGCCCCACTGAAAGCATTCGAGGAGCTCTGCCGCTTCGATGCTGATGCTTTTGGCCAGGTTCTCGGGTGTGTGGAACTGCGCCCATTCGCGCTCGGCAACAAATTCGCGGAGTGCTTCGAGGACGGGCTTCTCATGCATGCTTCAAAACTATCAGCGCAAGGTATACATGCTGATCATCGCGGTTGGCCTTGCTGATCCACCTACTGGAAATACCGGTGCGGAAGGCAAACTGCTCGGCATCGGCCGGCCTCGAATAGCCCGCTCCGTGTTTCGTTGCTCGCCGCTCCTGCTTTTCAGATGATGTTTAATTAAAGTCAATTCTGGAATATGATTGACATTTAATTAACATCATTACTGGGAGATCACATCATGTTTATCGCACCCCCGCTCGATGCGCACGAGCGAGAAGTGCGTGATGAGATCGAGAAGCTCAACGAAGAACTGAAGTTCCACCTGCGGCAGGGCAATCGGTGGAACGGGGCGCTACGGCGCACAACCTTCGCGCGGAACGTGCAAGGCTCGAACACCATTGAGGGAATTAAAGCCAGCGTCGACGACATCAACGCTATTGCCGTCGGTGAGAAGCCCGCGGCTATCGACGACGAGACGGAGCAAGCGCTCGCGGGGTATCAGCAGGCGATGACGTTTGTGCTGCAGCTCGCCAAGAGCGAGTTCGTACTGAGCCCGATGCTTGTGCGCAGTCTCCACTTCATCACTACTTCGTATGACATGACCAAGTGGCCCGGGAGGTTTCGCCCTGGACCGGTGTACGTGCAAGAAGAGCGAACTGGGGACATCGTCCACGAGGGTGCGCCAGCAGGCGAGGTTGCAGATCTCATCAAGCATGTGTGCGCGATGTCGGGGCCTGGAGAAGACGACCTGATTCAGGCGGCGATGCTGCACCTGAACTTTGTGCTGATCCACCCATTCAAGGACGGAAATGGTCGTCTAGCTCGAGTGCTGCAGAGTCTGGTGCTCGGAGCATACGGAGAGTTCGCGCCGGTCTTTCTGACGATCGAAGAGTATCTGGGCAGGCGAACCCAGATGTACTACGATGTGCTCGCCAAGGTTGGTCAGGGCAATTGGAGTGGCGCAGACTATGACCCGGAACTCGCGCGCCCTTGGATTCGCTTCATGCTCACGGCGCATCTGAACCAGGCGCTTGAGCGGAAGCAGCGCATCGCGGCCTCGGGTGAAGCGGCGGCGAAAATGGACGAGCTCATCATCCATGCTCAGCTCCCTGACCGCGCAGCTCAGGCGCTGTACGGTGCCATGTATGACGGAACCGTCACCCGCGCGAGGTATATGGCGGCCCTTGCAGATGCGGGCGAACCGATCAAGGAGCAGACCGCGTCGCGGGATCTTGGTGCTCTGGCTCGCGCAGAACTGCTCGTCGCGCACGGTGATCGACGCGGCCGTAAGTACTCAGCCAGCCAGGCCGTGAGACAAGCAGCCCGTAGCTCTGGTCTCGGATACGCGTGGAGGGATATCGATCCGTTCGAGTAGGGACTTGCGCGGTTGAGTCTGGGTAGGAAGGAACTCAGGGTGATGGATGTTACGAATCTGAACAGCAGTGGAACCCCTCGTTTGCCCCAGATCACGCTCGTGCAGGGCGACATCACCACGCTTGCGGTCGACGCGGTAGTGAACGCGGCGAGCACCCGCATGCGCGGTGGCGGCGGGGTCGATGGTGCGATTCACCGGGCCGGTGGGCCCGCGGTGCTGCGCGACTGCATTGAGCGGTTTCCGAACGGGCTCGCCACGGGCGACGCCGGGTGGACCACAGCGGGGGACTTGCCCGCGCGCTGGGTGATCCACACCGTTGGGCCTGACCGTCGCAGCGGGCAGACCGATCGCGGGCTGCTGGAATCGTGTTACTCGCGGGCACTGGCAGTGGGCGATGAACTTGGTGCGCGGTCGGTGGCGTTTCCGCTGATCGGCGCGGGGGTGTTTGAATGGCCGCTCGACGAAGCTGCCGCAGCGGCGGTCAAGATGATTCAACGTACCCCGACAAGTGTGGAAGACGTGACGCTGGTGGCCTTCGGCGCCGAGGCTCTGGCCGCCCTGCAGAACGCGCTGGGCGAGCAAGGAGTTTCGGCTGATGAGTGACGTTGTCGGCAACTTCGGTGATGCGGGCAACGGGCGCGAGGACAGTTCTCAGCGCTGACCACTGCAGCCCGATTGGCGAATCCCCGCCTCGCTTCTCGGCGACGCTCGTGATTGCGGTTAACCTAAAGTTTGGACTAAAGCTAAATTTGGAGAATCGTGCAGACACCCACCTCAAAACTCTTGTCCACCCTAACGCTAGTTGCTGGCGCAGTGGCGGTCGTGCTGACCCTCGTCTTCTTCTTCACCATGGCCGGTGGGGGTGTCCTTGTTGCTGCGTTGGTGGCCGGGGTGGTCGGGATCATTCTGGGTGTGCTCGCCCTTCGGAAAGAACAGGCGAAGGGGATCGCGGTTACTGGCTTGGTGCTGAGCATCATTACCGCATTGCTTGCTGCGGCGATCATTCTCTTCGCCCTGATATTTGTTGGCGCGATTAGTCTCTAGCGAATCAATCGCCTCCAAAGCTTTCTGTACTGTGTCAAAACAGTACTGAAAATGGTACTCTATTGACATGGAGGCATGGCGGTGAGCTACCGACGAGATCTGTGGGAGATTGCCGTATCGCGGCAAGGGGTTGTGACGGTCGCTGCTGCTCAAGAAGCCGGTGTACCAGCAGTAGAGGTGCGGAAATTAGCCGCTCGAGGGGCGCTTTGGGGCGAGGGACATGGCGTGTATATACATCAAGACTTTCCGCCCTCTCCGCTGACGCAACCTGCAGTTGCAGTTGCTCTCGGAGGCAACGAGGCTTTCCTCCAGCGTGAGTCGGTGTGTAATCTTCTTGGACTTGGACAGTTCAATCCAAAGAAGATCAGAGTGGGAACCCGGCGAAGGGTGCGCAGAGAACTTCCCCAATGGGTCGACTTGGAGCGCCGCACCGGATTAACCGAGAATGACATCACTTCGTATGAAGGCATCGCAGCGACGACAATCGAGCGGACGTTGAGGGATTTGAAAGATCGCATGCCCTTCGAGCGATGGATCGATCTGGTAGACCAGGCACTGCGTCGAGACCTGCTTGATGCTCACGAAGCTAATGCGCTGAGGCAGGGTCGAACATGAGTCGGGTGAGTGTGCCTCTAAACGTGACGCAGCTGAATCAGCGCTTGGCGCAGGTGGCAACTGAATTGGGGATCCCCGTTGAAAGGGCACGGGTGATGCTTTGCACACTGATCGTTTCGCAGATGCTGCCCGAAGCTGTTGCAGTCAAAGGCGGGATGGGCGTGAAACTTCGGCTCGGGGAGCACGGCACCCGGGCCACCTCCGACCTTGACGTCTCCACCCGAGCGCGAGGGGCGGAACTCGAACGCAAATTCCGCGAGCGACTTGCAGAGGGTTGGGGTCGAGTTCCACCGTCGAGGGGGGAACTAAAACGAAATCAGTCGGCTGCGGATCGAGTCGCCTTCACTGCAACGATACGAGTAGGGCGAGTTCATGATCCAGGTCTCGCGTTCCCGGAGTATGTAATGCATCCGTACCGGGTGTCAATCGCTTTTTTGGGTGTACCTTGGGGCGGTTTGGACGTTGAGGTGTCCGATCCAGAAATTGACGCCGATGCGCACCAGCGATTTGAAATCGTCCCTGATCTCGTGGCGTTTGGCTCTCGGTTCGGTTTCGGCAAAATGGAACCCGTTGAGCTCGTCGAGCTCGAGTATCAGCTTGCACAGAAGATTCATGCCGTCACGGACCCCAACTATACTCGCGCACATGACCTGGTCGATCTGCAGCTACTCTGGGAAACGGGGCCTGATCTCTTCAAGTTGAGCCAGCTGTGTGTGCGAACGTTTGAATGGCGAAATAAGCATTCCTGGCCACCTCTCCCGCTGCGCGAAATGGATGGCTGGGCCCTCGCTTACAACGAGGCTCGTGAGGAAACACAGGTTCACGGTGAGACTGCAATCCTCCCGGACTTGCAGCGAGCTCGAGATTGGCTTGCTGAGAAAATCAAAATCATCGCTGAGACGGAGACCAACGGGTGAGGCTCGACCGCTCAGCTTCGTAGCGCCTTCAAGTGAGTTCGGTGTGACGTGCTGTCCGAGACTGACAAAGTTCGTGTGAGCTATCTCCGGGAAGGGATCCACCATTTTGCATGAAATCAAGTGCCCGCACTGCCAGAAGGCGTTCAAGATCGACGAGGCCGGCTACGCCGACATCGCCAAGCAGGTGCGCGACACCGAGTTCGAGCGGCTCATGCGCGAACGCCTCGAGTTTGCCGAGCAGGAGAAGCGCACCGCCGTCGAGCTCGCCGAGGCCAAGCTCGCGCAGAGTCTGCACGCGAGCGCCGCCGCGAAGGAAGCCGAGATCCAGGCCCTCCAGGCCCAGCTCGACGCGTACGGCATCGAGAAGAAGCTTGAGCTCACCGAGTCGCTCGCTGCCGTCGAGAAGCAGCGCGACGCCCTGCGCAACGACCTCGAGCGCGCAACCCTGGAGAAGGAACTCGCCGAAAAGTCGCTCAAGGAGCGCTATGAGATTCAGCTGAAAGACCGCAACGACGAGATCGAACGGCTGCGCGACATGAAGGCGCGGCTCTCGACCAAGATGGTCGGCGAAACCCTCGAGCAGCACTGCGAGACCGAGTTCAACCGGGTGCGGGCGATGGCGTTTCCGACCGCCTACTTCGAGAAAGACAACGACGCGCGCAGCGGTAGCAAAGGCGACTTCATCTTTCGCGAGAGCGATGCCGCCGGCACCGAGATCGTGTCGATCATGTTCGAAATGAAGAACGAGAACGATGAGACGGCGACCAAGCGCAAGAACGAAGATTTTCTCAAAGAGCTGGATCGCGACCGCACCGAGAAGGGCTGCGAATACGCGGTGCTCGTCTCACTGCTCGAACCCGAGAGCGAGCTCTACAACGGGGGCATCGTCGATGTTTCGCACCGCTACCCCAAGATGTACGTGGTGCGTCCCCAGTTCTTCATTCCGATCATCACGCTGTTGCGCAACGCCGCGATGAGCTCGCTTGCCTTCAAGTCTGAGCTTGCGCTCGTAAAGGCGCAGAACATCGACGTGACGAACTTCGAGAATCACCTCGACACGTTCAAGACCGGCTTCGCGCGCAACTACGACCTGGCATCGCGACAGTTCAACACCGCGATCGAGGAGATCGACAAGGCGATCGCGCGGCTGAACAAGGTGAAGGAGTCGCTGCTCGGCTCGGAGAACAACCTGCGGCTTGCCAACAACAAGGCGCAGGATTTGACGATCAAGAAGCTGACGCGCGGGAATCCGACGATGGTGGCGAAGTTCGCCGAGCTGCGGGATTCGGACGGGGAGCCGACGGGGGAGTAACTCCACTTTGCCAGCAAGCGAGCTACCCGGCTAAGACTGAGAAGCCCTCGGGAAGCACGGTGCGCCCGGTTGCGGCGCGCAACAGGGTGAGCCGTTTCGCTGACGTAGTGAGCGCCGCGCACAGTTCGAGGGCGGGAGCGAGAGCAGCGTCGAGCGGCTCGGGTATCTCGATCCCGGCGGCGACCGCGAGGTCAGTGCCGTGCACGGTGAGCTCGAACGATCGCGTGGCCAGATAATCGACGAGCTGCATGGTGCCCGCCGGGGTGGTAACCAGCGCAGTTTCGGGAGCGGAGGCGACCAGTGTGTACACGCGCTCCGCGATCTCGAGCCCGGCGTGCGCGGGGTCGTGGAGTCAATCGCTGTGCGCGGTACAGCACGAGTGGAACTCCGATCCACTGTTCGAGACCTATCTGTCCGATCTGCGGCGCTCGAGATCCTGCAGCCGGGCCTTCACCTCGCGGCGCAGCACCTTGCCCATCTCGTTGCGCGGCAGCTCGCTCAGCACATGGAAGCGACGCGGCACTTTGTAGGCGGTGAGCTTCTCTTTGAGAAGCCGGCGAAGCTTTGCCACATCCGGCAGCAGGCCGTCGGTCGTGACGATCGCAGCGACAACCTCCTCGGTTCCCAGCTCGTCGACGAGGCCCACGACGGCAATGTCACTGATGCCTTCCTGATCCCGAATGACGTTCTCGACTTCGGACGGGTACACATTGAAGCCACCGGTGATCACGACCTCTTTCAGGCGGTCGACGATGCGCAAGAAACCGCTCTCGTCGGCGGTGGCAATGTCGCCTGTGCGAAACCATCCATCGAAGAATGACGCCGCGGTCTCCTCAGTGCGGTTGCGGTAGCCCGAGAACACTTGCGGCCCCTTGACCAAGATCTCTCCCGGCTGCCCCAGCTCGACGTCGCGCACGAGATCCTCTGGATCGGCGAGACGCACATCGGTATCGGGGAAGGGCACCCCGATGGATCCGGCTGCTCGAGTCTCGTTGACCGGATTCCCCGCGACGATCGGCGAGCATTCTGAAAGCCCGTACCCCTCGATGAGGAGACCACCAGTCGCCTCTTCCCACGCGGTGACCAGCTCGGGGCGCAGTGGCATGGCACCCGCGATTCCCGTGCGAATTCCTGCAAGGGAGGCTCCGCGCTCCTTGGCGGCGGTGACCAGGCGATCAAAAATCGGCGGCACCGCGATCATGGTGGTCGGCGGGCGACGCTTGATCGCGTCGAGAATCAAGCCCGTCTCAGGCTTCGGAATCAGGTGGATCATCGCACCGGCGACCAGCCCCGCATTCATCGAGAGCGAGCAGCCGAACACGTGAAAGAGCGGCAGGCAGGCCATGAATACTTCTTCACCCGGCACCAGCGGCGTGACCCACTCGTGCGCCTGGGTCGTCGTCGCGATCAGATTTGCGTGCGTGAGTGGCACACCCTTCGGGGTTCCCGTGGTGCCCGACGTGTAGAGCAGCAAGGCCACGTCGCCCGGTCGGGGTCGCACGCCCTCGGGCGGGCCGCCCTGGCCGCGACGGAGCTCCGAGAACGCCAGGGTGCCTGCGGGTGCCGGAAGGCTTAGTTGACGGCGAGACTCCCGAGCCTTGGCGATCGGAAGCTTGAGCAGGATCCGCTTCAACAGCGGCATCTCCTCGATTAGGTTCACCGCGACCACCACGCGGGGGCGCACGTGCTTCGAGAGCGTGGCGACCTTCTCGGCCGCCGCATCCCACACAATCGCGACCTGGGCTTCATGGTCGGCAAACAACTGCTCGAGCTCGGTGACCGAACTCAGCGGATTATGCTCGACCACCGTTGCACCGCAGCGCAGCACCGCGTAGAAGGCCACGACATGCTGGGGGCACGTCGGCATGAGCAATGCCACCATGGATCCCGGGCCCACACCCATGCCGTGAAGGGCGGCTGCGACATGTTCGACCTGCTCGGCAAGGTCGGCATAGCTGGTCCGGCGGCCAAAGAAATCAAGCGCTGGCTTCGTCGCGTAGGTCCGCGCGGCTTTCTCGAACTCATCAACGAGTGAGCCAGTCGGGTACTCGAGGTGGCGTCGAACCCGTGGATCGTATGACGCCACCCAGCGAGCTTCAAGTTCAGTCATGGCTGTTTCGCCCCGCCTTATTCTGCTGTGGTCTGGTGGACAGTTCCAGATTAGGGGGCGGTACAGTCGACGGCTCGTATGCACGCGGGGAATGCGGATCCACTGTCTGTCGTTGAGAGGTGCGTGAGAAAAACCATCGGCTTCCTGTCATTCGGGCACTGGACCCCGCACCCCACGTCGGCGGCGCAAACCGCGTCTGACGTACTGCTGCAGAGCATTGATCTCGCGGTTGCGGCAGAAGAACTCGGTGCCGACGGCGCCTACTTTCGGGTACACCACTTCGCCCGGCAGCTCGCTTCGCCGTTTCCGTTGCTCGCGGCGGTCGGTGCGCGCACCTCGCGCATCGAGATCGGCACCGGGGTCATCGACATGCGGTACGCGAACCCGCTTGCCTTCGCCGAGGATGCGGGTGCGGCAGATCTCATTTCGGAGGGCCGACTGCAGCTCGGCATCTCGCGTGGATCACCCGAGCAGGTGATCGACGGGTGGCGGTACTTCGGGTTCGCGCCCGCCGAGGGGGAGACGGACGCCGACATGGGCCGCCGGCACACCGAGGTGGCGCTGCAGGTGCTCTCCGGTGCACAGTTCGCGGAGCCGAACCCGCGGCCGATGTTCCCGAACCCGCCCGGTCTCTTGCGTATCGAACCGCACTCGGAGGGGCTGCGCCAGCGCATCTGGTGGGGCGCCGGCTCCGACGCGACCGCCCGCTGGGCCGCGCAGCAGGGCATGCACCTCATGTCATCGACGCTCAAGGAAGACGAATCGGGTGAGCCCTTCCATGTGCAGCAGCGCAAGCAGATCGACGCGTTCCGGGAGGAGTGGGCGAAGCACGACCATGGCTTCGAACCGCGGGTGTCGGTGTCGCGATCCATTTTTGCGATTACCAATGACCTAGATCGCAAGTATTTTCTCGGCGGGGGAGACCGCGACGACCAGTTTGGCAGCATCGACAACATGCGGGCCGTGTTCGGGCGCTCGTACGCTGATGAGCCGGACGCGCTGATCGAGCAATTGCGCGGTGACGAGGCGATTGCCGCAGCCGACACCCTGCTACTGACCGTGCCGAACCAGCTTGGGGTCGATTACAATGCGCACGTGCTCGAGGCGATTTTGACGGAGGTCGCGCCGGGGCTCGGGTGGCGGTAGGCGCGGCCTAGCTGCGGTGCGGGGGGACGACGAGTGGAATTGTCAGGACTGCGAGCATAACTGCGATCCAACGTCTGGCTTCCATTCTGATTCCTGCCGCTGATGTGGGCACTCTCTTCTTGATCACAGCCGACGCGGGGGAATGAATAGCGAGGGAATACAGCCTTCGGTAGTGTCAGGTGCACCGCACGCGCATGGGATCCTGCGCTCCTGCGGCCTCTGATCGGAGTACACATGACCAACACCGGTGCGAACACTCCCTCACCAGCGGGTCACGGGCCGCTCGACATCGCAGCTGAACCCGCGGGCAATCTCTCCCGCTCAGAGTGGATGCAGGCCAGGCTCTTCCAGGCGATCTCGGTGCAACGGCCGGTGGTGCTTGAGTTGCTGAAGTCGCTGCGCCGAGAAAAGCCCAACGCCACCCCCGCACAGATCCTCAAAGAACTCGAGAAACGATACGTGACCACCGTCACCGCGACGAGTACCGGGGTGGGGGCCTCTGCGGCGATCCCCGCAGTCGGTATTCCGCTCGCGCTCGGTCTGGGAGCCGCCGACCTCGTGTTCTTCACCGAAACCAGCGCGCTCTTTGTGCTCGCCGCCAGCGAATTGCACGGCATCGAGGTGCGCGATGCGGATCGGGCCCGTCCCCTCATCTTCGGCATGCTGCTCGGGCAGAAGTCACAGAGCAAGGTCGCGAAGCTCGTTGCGCAGGCCGCGGGCGCCGGCAGTGTGGATCAGGCGCGCAGCGTGGCGCAAGGTACCCTCTCCAAAGTGATCCCGGGTGGGTGGGGGACAGTGCTCACGCAGCAGCTGCCCGACTCGGCGCTCGCGCCGCTCACCACGGTACTCGTGCGCCAGGCGCTCCAGGAGAGCGCTCGGTTCGGGGCCGGAATGCTCGGCAAGGCGGTGCCCTTCGGCGTGGGAGCCGTTATCGGCGGACTCGGCAGCTTCACGTTCGGGCGCGACGTGGTGAAAGCCGCGCATGTCGCGTTTCCGGAGACACCACTCGAGTTTCCCGAATCGCTGCGCGAATTTCGCAAGCCAGAGAAGATCGAGGGTGAACCCTCGCGCGCGATGAGGGCATTGAAGGCAGCGGGTGGTGGCCTATCGGCCTTCGGGGGCGCGGTGAAAGGGAAGGTATCTGCCGCAGGCAACGCGGTCTTCCGGCGGAAGGGATCTCAGGGTGCCGCGGTAGAAAACGACGCACCATGACCTACCGTGAGAATATGCGTCGAATCCGCCTCATTCCTCCCGCGTCCGCCTCTCTCACCGCCCTCCTGCTTGCCGGAGCGTTGGCCGTCACGGGCTGCGCGGGAACGTCGTCCGATAACGCGAGTTCCGCAGTGGTTGCTCCGTCACCCGCAACCGTCGATGCCGCCAGCTGCCCGGCGCTGCCCGACGGCTTCGCCTACCTCAACACTGTCGACGCGTCGATCAGTGTCGAGCTGAAGTACGCAACCACCGATAACTTCACCGGCGAGAGCGTCGACGGTTACGAACGCGCGGGCACCGCGGTGCTGCGCGCCGACGCAGCCGAGGCGCTTTCCAACGTGCAGGCATCGCTTGCCGAGAAAGGTCTCGGCTTACTGGTATTCGATGCTTTCCGCCCCACCCGAGCTGTCGCTGATTTCGTTGCCTGGTCGCACACTGATGACGATCGCACGCGCGAGGAGTACTACCCGACCTTCGAAAAGGAGCAGCTCTTCGAACTCGGTTACATTGCCGAGCAATCCGGACATTCGCTGGGAGGCACCGTTGATCTGACGCTCGTCTCGCTGGCGAATGGCGATCCACTGGATATGGGCGGCGCGTTCGATCTTTTCGATGAGCGCTCGCACTACGAATTCGACGGCATCACACCTCAACAGTTTCAGAACCGCACAGTGCTGCGTGAGGCGATGATCGATGCTGGCTTCGCGCCGTATCCGCAAGAATGGTGGCATTTCTCGTACCCGGTGCCCGAAGGCGCCGAACGCCTCGATTTCGCACTCGAATCCTGCGGCTGAGTCGCGGGAGTAGGAGGTTGCCGATCAGTGCGACTGGTCGCGGTTTTCGGCAAGTGGTCCGCGGTTCGGCGCACGTGCCGTCCGAGCTCAGTGGTGGATCACGGCCTTGAGCACAATCAACACGCCGCCGAGTGCCGCTGTGAGTAGTGCACCCCCTACCCGCACCCAAAAGTTCGGGGAACGCGTAGCCGTGATCCACCAACCCACTGCACCCAGCAGCCCGACGTCAACATAGAGGGCGAGCCAGACGGCATCTGCATCATCCATCAGGTCGGTCACTCCTAGCCCGAGTACGACGAGTGGCACAACCGCGACGCCCAACATCCCAACTGAGCGGCGGATCGCGTGGCGAAACGATTCTCTGAACGTGCGCTTATGCCCGTCCGAAGCTGTCAGGCCGGTGAGAGTGTCAGCAAAGACATGAGCGACGTAGAACACAATTACCGTGGCGAACACGGTGTTGAGCGCATCCCAGGAACTGCCTGCGAGATTTCGGCTCACTACAATCATGCCTGCAACCAGCACGAGACCATAGATCGCGCCCTCGGAAAGTAGCGTGCGTTCAATTCTGTTGCTGCGGGCGAGAGAGTCAGTCACTCCCAAAGAATATCGGCCGCAGGTGGCGCGGGAATCACCCGCTCGAACCTCCGCCGCATGAGCAACTGTGCTCCGGGCATGTCCCCGCGTTACGCGGTTCGTGGCTGCGGTGCGCTGAAATTTGAGAACATAATGTGTATGTCGCTGTTTGAGCGGCGATTCGCCACTTCAAAGGGGACAGAGCACGATGAGCACAGTGTCGAAGCCGCAGATCGCGAAAGACATCACCGAACTTGTCGGCGCGACACCGCTCGTGCAGATTAACCGCCTCGTCGCCTCGGGTGGTGCCCGGGTGCTGGGCAAGTTTGAGTCGTTCAATCCGGGCGGCAGCATCAAGGATCGCACGGCACTGTCGATCGTTGAGGCGGCGGAGGCCGACGGGCGCCTCAAGCCCGGCGGCACGATCCTCGAGGCGACGAGTGGGAACACTGGCATCGCTCTCGCTTGGATCGGCGCGGTCAAGGGTTACAAGGTCATCATTGTGATGCCTGACGATGTTTCAGAGGAGCGCCGAACCTTGCTTCGCGCGCTGGGTGCCGAACTTGTACTCACGCCCGGCCCTGAGGCGATGGCCGGCGCAAACCAGGAGGCAGGGCGGATTCTGGAACGCACCCCAGGCGCCTTCCTATCTGGGCAGGGCGGCAACGACGCCAACCCTGCGGTGCACGAACGCACCACCGGCCCCGAGATCTGGGATGCGACTGAGGGAAAGGTCGACATCTTTGTATCGACGGTCGGAACTGGTGGCACCCTGACTGGGGTGGGACGCTACCTCCGTTCGCAGAACTCGGAGATTGAGCTGGTAGCCGTGCAGCCAGCCGAGGCCCCGGTGCTCACGGGTGGCGAATTCCATCCGCACAAGATTCAGGGCATCATCGGAGGTAACGGCTTCCCACCGGTGCTGGAGATCGAGCTCGCGAACGAGATCCTCAGCATCCCGCAGGATCTCGCCATCGAGACCGCTAGGGCGGCACTCGCGAACGAAGGGCTGCTCGTGGGTATCTCGGGCGGTGCGAACCTGGCGGCCGCCAAGGAACTGGCCGAGCGTCCCGAGAACGCGGGCAAGACGATCGTCACGATGCTCTGCGACACCGGTGAGCGGTACCTCAGCACCGAACTGTTCGCCCACGTCCGAGAGGCGTAGTCTGGGTCATGCCGAACCTGCCATCGCCATCGAGGGGAGATGCTCTTGAGTGAAGTGCACGTCATCGGCGTAGCGATCGATTCAAGCGGGCAGCGGGTGATCCTGCTGAAACCGAAGGGCGCGGAGCCGGGCGAAGGCAAGATCTTGCCCATCTGGATCGGTGAACAGGAGGCCACCTCGATCCTCGTGGCCGTCGAGGGCGTGCAGATGCCTCGTCCACTCGCGCACGACCTGCTGCGTTCGGTGATCGATGTGCTCGGGTCGCGGGTCGACCGCGTCGAGATCACGAGTATTGACAACGGCACGTTCTATGCGGTGGTGTACCTCGAAGGTGCCGATGGCGAGCACGTTGTCGATGCGCGACCTTCTGATGCCATCGCCCTTGCCTCGCGCACCGGAGCCGCCATGCATGTTGCGGACACGGTGCTCGAGGAGGCTGGCATAGAAGACACCGTCACCTCTCGATCTGATGAGTCGGGTGAGCCGGGGGAGGGTGACGAAGAGGAGCGGCTGGAAGAGTTCCGCTCCTTTCTCGACACGGTGAATCCTGAGGACTTTGGCGAGTAGCTCTCACGAGCGCGCGGAGAGACCCGCTATGGCTTCGGAACGACCAAGTACGATCGATCTTCAACGCATGCTGTGAAGTTATGGTAAATATTGCCAATTGTGACAAATTGGCTTGGGCGAGCTACCCCAGGCCTTTAACCTTGGACATATGGATGTCACGCTTGCACTGATCGCGCTCGGCGTTCTCGTGCTACTGGCTGCTGTGCTCGGCGTATGCGTGAAGCGGAAAGCCAGCCGGGTCCGCGCCGTTTCTGAGGAGCGACGGGTAGACATCGCGGCACTCGGTCTTGAGCGTCTGGGTGACAGGGCCACGATCGTTCAATTCAGCACCGAGATGTGTTCTCGATGCCCGGGCGTGCGGCGAACGATTACTGGCCTGGTCGAGGAGCAGTCAGAAGTGGCCTTTGTGCACGTCGACGTCACCCACCGGCCCGAGCTGGCTCGTGCGTATAACCTGCTGCAGACTCCGACGGTCTTGGTGCTCGACGATGCTGGGCGTCCCCGCTCCCGGCTGACCGGGGCGATCACCCGACAGGCACTCACAGACCAACTTGAATCAGTCATCGGAGGCGTCAGTGTCGCACGATAGTCACATCGGGCAGGAAGAAACGACACGCCCCGCTCGGCCACAGGGAGCGATTGATCCGCGCGGGCCCCGGTTTGGTGCGGCAGTCACCTCGGTGTTGCTGCTCATCGGTGTGTTTCTCGCACTCATCGGAGTCTCGACGGGCGGGGGGCTCGGTGCGGCCTCGGTTTCAGAGCGCGCGCTCGATCCGGGATTCCTCGTGCTCGCTCTGGCTGCCGTGCTGTTCGTGTGGTCGCTCGTCTCGGCCCGCACTCAGCCCATTCAGGCGCTGTTCCGTGCTGCGGTGCAACCGAGACTCTCTGCCCCCATCGACTGGGAAGACCCGAGGCCGCCGCGCTTCGCGCAGGGCGTCGGCCTCTTCGTCGTCGGTGTGGGACTCGTGTTTCACCTCGTGGGCGTGCCTTGGGCGCTCGTCATCGCTGGTGCTGCGGCGTTCCTCGCTGCCGCGCTGAACGCGGCGGTGGGGTTCTGCCTCGGCTGTGAGCTGTATCTGCTGCTGACTCGCGCGGGCGTGATCCGCTCGAAGCTGCCCGCAGGCGCTGAGTAGCGACCTGCGCGCGGGCGCGACGATCCGCTAGCGAACCTGGCGCACCTCGAAGTGGTGCTTTGGCTGCACGTAGGCATCTTGTGACTCGATGAGCTGAAGTTCGCGCTCACCCGAGTTGATCGTGTTTTCCAGCAGTTCAAACACGCTCGCTGCGGTGCGGGCAAGCGCTCCGGCAAGGTCGTCCGACTCTCGCAGCAGAGTCGCGAACAGCGCGGTCGTCACGTCGCCCGAACCGTTCGCTTTGAACGGAAGGTGCGGCGTCTGCACGATCCACGCACCGTCACCGTTCACGGCCAGCATCTCGATCGTTCCCTCGGGCCGGTCGGGGCGCATGACGCTTGTTACCAACACGGTCTTCGGGCCCTGCGCACGAACCTGATCCACCGCTGCCAGCGTGTCTTCAAGGGTGAGTGGATCGGTGCCTGTGATGAAGCCGAGCTCGAACTGATTGGGGGTGATGAGGTCGGCCTGTGGCACCACGCGGTCGCGAATCAGCGACTGCACCTCGGGGGCCACGAAGCAGCCCGAGGAGGCGCTGCCGAGCACCGGGTCGCACGCGTAGATGGCTTCGGGATTGCGCTGCTTCACGAGAGCGACCGCGTCGAGAATCGCGTCGCCGATGTCGTTTCCGCCCTGATACCCCGAGAGCACGAGTTTCACGTCATTGAGGCCTCCGCGGTCGTCGATACCGCGCACGATGTCGCGCACATTGTCGCCTGTAAGCAGCGGCCCGCCCCATGATCCATAGCCGGTGTGGTTCGAAAAAACTACCGTGTAGACCGGCATGACCTCGTGGCCCATGCGCTGCAGCGGAAACACAGCTGCCGAATTGCCGACGTGGCCGTAGGAAACTGAGCTCTGAATCGAGAGAATGCGCATAGATCGATTCTGCCACGACTGACAGAATCGAAACGTCGATACTCGAAAGGTGACCTCAGTGAGTCTCAAAGGAAAAACCCTGCTCATGTCGGGCGGAAGCCGGGGCATTGGCCTCGCGATTGCGCTGCGCGCGGCCGCAGACGGTGCCAACATCGCGATGCTGGCAAAGACCGATACGCCTCACCCCAGGCTCGAGGGTACGATTCACACTGCCGCGGATGCGATTCGGGCAGCCGGTGGCAAGGCCCTACCGATTCTGGGTGATGTGCGCAGTGACGAGGACGTTGCCGCAGCTGCAACGCAGACGGTTGAGGCGTTTGGCGGCATAGATATCGTGTTGAACAACGCGAGCGTCATCGATCTCTCTCGCACGCTCGATATTGCGCCCAAGAAGTACGACCTCATGCAAGACGTCAATACTCGGGGCACGTTCATGCTGTCACGCGCTGCGATTCCGGCGCTGCGAGATGCCGAGAACCCGCACATCCTTTCGCTGTCGCCACCAGTTAATCTCAACCCGAAATGGCTCGGGGCGCACACCGGGTACACACTCGCCAAATACGGAATGACGCTCGCGACGCTGGGCATTGCCGCCGAGTTTGCCAGCACCGGCATTGCCGCCAATACGCTCTGGCCGCGCACGACGATCGCGACGGCCGCCGTGCAGAACCTGCTGGGCGGCGACCGGGTGATGGCGGCCTCGCGCACGCCCGAGATCTACGCTGACGCTGCGTATGCGGTGCTCGTTTCCCCCGCGGTCGAGCGGACCGGTCAGACGCTCATCGTGGAGGACGTTCTGGAGGCTGCGGGTGTCACCGACTTTTCGGTTTACGCGGCTGTGCCGGGCACGCCCGACGGTGAGCTCTTTCCCGACATCTTCCTCGACTAAGGTCGCTGGATAGCAGCAGCGGGAACCGCGGACCGCGCGGCGACGAACCTCTCATAATCCGAGCGTGAGAGCTCCGTATAGGCGTGTCCCCACTCCAGCAGCGCCTCGCCGAGCACGCGCCCACCGCCCACGTAACCGCTGGCGATTACCGAAAAGGGTGACTGGCTGTGTGCGCGCGCTAATGTCACGGCGCAAGCCTGTGCGTAAGTGTGGAAAGGCTCGTCGTCGAGTGTCTCGGCATCGATGCCTCCCTTCATGTCGTGAAACTGACGCACGTACACATCAACGCCCTCGCCACGCAGGAACCCGAGAAACGGGTCGGAGACGGACTGCAGGATTCTCTGCAGTGCCACCACCCGTTCGCCCTCGCCGTGTTTGGCAACTTTTTCGCGGAGGACTCGCGGTTGCGGAATACCTCCGTACTGCTCGAGCACGCTGCGATTCGCCTCCTTCGACTGCAGAATCAACGGATTCTGATCACCATCCTGGAGGAGCAACAGGGCGCACCTCGTGCCGACACTTCCCACCCCCACGACGCGCCTGGCGAAGTCTGAGACGGCATAGTTGCGCATGAGGAGTCGGATATCGGTGTTAGCGCTTTCGAGGTACCGTCGAAAATGGTGATGTACGCGCTCTTGCATCGCGCTGTCCGACCTGACCATGGTCGGTGGATGCTCGACGAAACGCAGTCGACCGCTGGGATCGACCGTGGTCAGCTTCTTCGCTGCGCGCTCGCCGGTGCGCTTTTTAGCTTGCCTGATGGCCCTGCGAAGCGCCCGTGCTGATTCCGGTGCCAACGCACCGAGGCCAGCCTCCGCTTCGAAGTGCTGGTAGTACCGTGCGCGCGGACTCAACCGCGTGCTCGCTCGCAGAGTGACTGCGTAGGCGCGAACGGCGCCGAGCGCGGCCGAGTTCGTCGCCGCCTCATCGCGTCCAGTTGCCTGCCCCGCGATGATCACGCTGGTTACGAGCCGCTTGAGGTCCCAGTCCCAGGGGGCCCACGCCGCCTCATCGAAGTCGTTCAGGTCAAATACGAGTGTCTGCTGCGGCGAGGCATAAAAGCCGAAGTTCGCCACGTGCGCGTCTCCGCATGCGGGCATGACAATACCACTGTGGGCGTCTGCCGCGAGATCCGCCGCCATAATCGCGGCGGTGCCCCTGTAGAAGGCGAAGGGACTCGCAGCCATCCGTTCGGCACGCAGCGGCACGAGTTCAGGCACACGAGTCGCGTTCTGTTCGTCAAGAATCGACAGTGGATCGCGCGCACCCGCTGACATCTTCGCGAGCGAGCGGCGTGGAATTCGCTGTCGTAGCCGGCGACCAGCTTGGATCCGCTCGGCGACGGAGTCGAGGGGATGCCACCGCTCGTTAGGCACCGCAGGAACGAAGTGGGGGCTGTCGACGGCTCGGTCGATCGAATTCGAGTCGTGATTTTGCAGTTCGTGTTCCGCTTCAGTGCGCATGATTCATTCTGGCACCGCAAGTAGGCGATGGTAGGCGAGAGGCTATGAAAAGATGATGGAATGGAGAGTGGACGGGGCACCGGGAGTCCCGAGAGCGCGGGGAACACTACCGATACCCGGATCCATGGCAGCATCGTGGGCGGCGCAGGCCGGTACGCGCCGAGCCCCTCCGGAGACCTCCACCTTGGCAACCTCCGTACCGCGATGCTTGCGTGGTTATGTGCGCGTGCGAGCAATCGCGCATTTCTGATGCGGATCGAGGATCTCGACCGTGCACGCGACGCGGGCGCGGCGCAACGGCAGCTGTTCGATCTCCGAGCACTTGGCCTCGACTGGGACGGCGAACCGGTAATCCAGAGCGAGGGGGCACGCGCGCACGAGGCAGCAATCGAGCTGCTCAGAGATGCCGGCTTGGTATACGAGTGCACCTGCTCCCGACGTGAGATCCTCGAAGCACCCTCGGCGCCGCACGCTCCGCCGGGCGCCTATCCAGGCACCTGCCGCGACCGGAGTGACGACGAGCGAACCGCCGCCCAGGCTGAGATCGCGCCCCGGCTACCTGCTCTCAGGCTGCGCACGCCAGACGGTGCGCGGGAGGCGAGCTTCAGCGACCGGATCCTCGGCACAGTAGGAGGTATCGTTGACGACTTTGTGCTGCGCCGAGGAGACGGTGCGGTCGCATACAATCTCGCGGTGGTTGTCGACGACGCTGCGATGGGGGTGGATCAGGTCGTGCGCGGCGATGACCTTGCAAGTTCGACACCTCGTCAGATTCTCCTGCAGCAGCTGCTGACACTTCCTACTCCTGAGTACCTGCATGTGCCACTCGTGCTGGGGCCAACCGGGGCAAGACTCGCGAAACGCGACGGTGCGGTGACGCTTAGAGACTTGACTGAATCGGGCATCAGTGCGGATCGGGTGCGCGCACTGCTTGCTTCCTCGCTTGGACTCGCTGAGAAGGGGGAGGCCGTCACGATGGGTCAGCTCCGTGAACGATTCGATCTCGCGCGGGTTCCACGAGATCCCTGGGTGTACACCGGGTGAACTCAGCTGGCGAGTTCTAGACGCAGCATCGCCACACGTATCGCCGCATCGTACAGGCGCTCGGGAGCAAGAGTCCCCGTATCGACCGCCGCGACGATGCCGTCGATGACCGCGGCCACACTCGTCGGATCGGAACCACGCACGAGGAGCGCCAGGTCGGTGCCCGCGCTTAGTGCCGAGATGGTCACCGTGGTGAGATCGGAGTATTCTGCCAGTCCGGAATCCAGCAGCATGCCCAGGTCGTCGGACACGATCACCCCAGTGAAACCGAGGTCGTCACGCGCGACTGCGTGCCAGGTGGGGGAGAGGGAGGCAGGGGTGGGATCCACTGCGTGGTATGCCAGGTGCCCAAACATCAGTAGTCGTGCGCCAGCCTCAATGCCCGCAGCGAAGGGAAGTGCGTGAGTGGATCGCCAGGTTTCTTTCGAGAGCTCGGTAGTCGGCACCCCCGCGTGAGAGTCACCCGGTGCGGCGCCGTGGCCGGGGAAGTGCTTCAGCGTGGAGGAGAGACCGGGCATCTCTTGCTCGCCAGACACCGCAGCGGTGACACGTGCGGCTGCGTCCTCGAATCCCACACCGAGCTGACGCGAGTAGATGAAGCTTTGCGGGTCGGGCGCGACGTCGGCGACAATGCCAAAGTTGACGTTGACGCCCGCTTCGCGAAGAAGCGCGGACCGGCCGGCGAAGGCCGCGGCAGTTTCGGCGGGATCCACGCCCTTGAGCGTGTCTGCGCCGGGGAAGGGATCCCAGGGCAGTCGTGAAACCGTGCCGCCTTCCTGATCGATCGCAATGAGCGGTGGCAACTCCGGATCGCTCACGAGCGCCGCGGTGAGTTCCGTGAGCTGTGTCGGGTCGCCCGATACGTTGGGAGACATCACGATAAAGCCGCCAAGTCCGAACTGCTGCACGAATGCGGCAGCGACCGCCGGATCGGTCGTCGGTGCTGTTGCCATGATGACGCTTGCCGCGCGCTCCCTGATCGACCAGCCCTCGACGAGCTCGACGGCACGCTCTCGGCGCAACTCTTCGGGAGTCGGCGGAATGGGTGTCACCGTGAGCTCCGGCGCGGGCGTCACGGTCGGTGCGGAGGTTGCTCCGGGCGCCGTCGCGCACGAGGTCAGCGCGAGCAGCATCGCAGTAGATGCGCACGCGGCGATTCTGGCGAGCCTCATGCGCTTACGAGACCGCGTGCGTCGGGTCACCGGGGGCGTGCGCAGCTACTTCTTGAGTGCGCGCACCACGCGAGCGAGTGCTCGACCGGCGACGCACACGAAGGGGATCGCGACGGTGATCAAGGCGATGGTGTTCGGCTCGAACCGCGTGTACCCGTCGCGTGTGACGTAAGCGCCGACCGGAGCCGCGTAGCCGCCGCCCCCACCGCCGGCGCCCTCGCCCGAGTCGCCAGCGTCACCCTCGCCGGCACCAAAGCCATAGCCCACGACGGCGACCGGCACGATCGTCGTGCCATCAATCTCGACGGGCTCGCCGTAGGCGGCACGTACACCGATGGAAGTAACGGAATCTGCGATCTGCTGTGTGAGGTTGGGCATATTCATAGCGTACGCCAGTTCGGCCTCAGATCAGAGGTTCGAATGGGGATCGGCCAGCACCTACTCAGGCTCGGCGTGTCTTCGGCTGGACACGCCCGAAGCCGCGGGTCGCTTCGCTACCACATTGTCGCCCGACGACTGCTGCTTCAGGCGGCGAATCACCCAGGGCATCAGGTGCTGCCGCGCCCACACCACATCCTCACTTCGCGCACGTCGCCAATTGCGCTGGGAAAGAGGCGGTGGATCGAGTGGCTGAAGGTCGTTCGGAACGTTCAGCGCGGCAAGCGCCGCACGGGCGATGGTGTGGTGCCCCAGTGCATTGAGGTGCAGTCGATCATCGGCCCAGTACCGCGTATCTTGCAGTTCCTCGATAGCCCATTGGTCAACGACCACGCAGTCGTGGCGCTGCGCAACTTTCCGCACATTCTCGTTGTATATCGCTACCTTGCCGCGAATCGAGCGAAATACTGGCTGGAACGCAACATCGACACCAGTGAAGACCATCACCGTAGCGCCGGTCTCGCGCAGCTTGCGGAGCACGTACTCTAGCTGCACGGCGACCCCATCGGGGTCTGAACCGGGTCGAATCACGTCGTTCCCGCCCGCACACACACTCACGAGATCGGGGCGCAGATCGATGGCCGCGCCCAGCTGCTCCTCGGTAATCTGACGGATCAGTTTGCCCCGCACCGCAAGGTTCGCGTACGCAAAATCATCGCTATAGCTACCCAAAACCTCCGCGAACCTGTCGGCCCAGCCGCGCAGGCCCCCGGGGCTGTCGGCTTCCGGATCTCCGACCCCTTCGGTGAAAGAGTCGCCAATCGCAACAAACCTGGACCAGGGAAGAGCAGGGACGGCGGGTTCGCCAGATGCTGCTGGGTCGATCCGACTCTCGTGCTCGGCGAATGGGGTGCGATCGACGTGCTCGGCCGCCTCGTTTGATAAATCCTTAGTCACCCGTACTGCCCCCTGAGTCTGTGTCGCGTGCAGATGTGGCACCGCTATTCTAGGGCGTTGTGACCGATTCGAGCGATGCTTTGCACCTCCCGGGCACCAGTGCAGCCGAGCATCTGCCTCCTGTCTACCCCGAGCGAGCGGCTCGAGGCACCGCGAGCACCCTGCGTGCCTGGCAGGAAGAGGCGATTAATCGCTACCTCGAGACTGAGCCACGCGACTTCTTAGCCTCGGCGACACCGGGGGCCGGTAAGACGACGTTTGCGCTGCGACTGGCGGCGATCCTGCGTGCGAATCGCACCATCACCCAAGTCATCGTGGTGGCGCCCACCGAACACCTCAAAACCCAGTGGGCTGACGCGGCCGCACGTGCCGGAATTCGACTGAACCCGAACTATGCCAACGGTGACGGTCTCGGGTACGGCGGCCATTATCACGGAGTCGCCGTAACGTATGCGCAGGTTGCCATGAGGCCAGTGCAACACCGCTTGCTCGCCGAGCGCGAGGACACGCTCGTCATTCTCGACGAAGTGCATCACGGTGGCGACGCGCTGAGCTGGGGTGAGGCTATTCGCGATGCCTACGGCACGGCACGTCGGCGGCTGTCGCTCACGGGCACCCCGTTCCGCTCCGACGACGCGACCATTCCGTTTGTGGAATATACACCGCAGGGTGACGGATCCCGGGTGTCGCGCACCGACTACGACTACGGCTACGGGCGGGCCCTCGCCGATGGTGTCGTGCGACCGGTGATCTTTATGGTCTACGCCGGGGAGATGCGTTGGCAGACCTCTGCCGGCGAGGAAATGCAGGCGAGGCTCGGCGAGGGCAACACCAAAGACATCACGTCGCAAGCGTGGCGCACGGCGCTTGATCCAGCTGGCGAGTGGATCGCGAAGGTCTTGCGGGCTGCCGATCGACGCCTCACCGAAGTTCGCCAGCACATTCCAGATGCCGGTGGGCTTGTTATCGCTACTGATCACGCCTCGGCCCGTGCCTATGCGTCGATCTTGCACCAGATCACCGGCCAGGAGGTCGCCCTGATTCTCTCGGATGACACGGGGGCGAGCGAGAGAATCGACCAATTCTCTGCGGGGGAGGATCGCTGGATGGTTGCGGTGCGAATGGTTTCAGAAGGGGTGGATGTACCGCGGCTCGCCGTCGGGGTCTATGCCACCAGCTCGTCGACGCCGCTGTTCTTTGCTCAAGCCATTGGCCGTTTTGTGCGGAGTCGGCGCCGCGGTGAAGTGGCATCGGTCTTTATTCCGAACGTCCCCACGCTCATGCAACTCGCGGCCGAGCTTGAAAAAGAGCGCGGTCATGTGCTCGAAGGCCCGAAGAGCGCGGAGGAGATGTGGGACGCGGAGGCGGCACTCATGTCTGCTGCGGAGAGCGAGGATCGCGCGTCGGAGGAACTCACCGGCGAGTTTGTCTACCAGGCACTTGGCTCTGACGCCCACTTCGATCGCGCGCTCTTCGACGGTGCAGAGTTTGGGGGCTACGCTGAGGTCGATAGCGAAGAAGAGCTTGACTTTCTCGGATTCCCGGGCATCCTCGAACCACAGGAGGTGCGTACGCTACTGCAGCAGCGGCAGGCTAGGCAGGCTAAGCGCAGCGCTACCAAGCAGGGAATCCACGATCATCCGCCCGAACGCGCCGAGGCGCCAGGCGCGCTCCATCGCACCCTCGGAGAACAGCGCAAACTCCTCAACAGCCTGGTCGGCATGTACGCGAAAGTGTCTGGCGAGCCACACGGTCAAATCCACTCGGAACTTCGCCGAGTATGCGGAGGGCCGGCAGTCGCGCAGGCGAGCGTGACCCAGATGCAGCAGCGAATAGAGCTACTGCGGCGGCGCCTGAGCGGATAACGGCTGAATCGGATTCCGGGCCGGCCGCTTTGAGTCCGACCAATGAGTGCGAGAAGCCCCGTGGTGACACCAGCTCCTTCATGCGCGCTCTCTAGACTCGCTGGAAGGGAACGTCCGATTCGTCTGGGTTACGGATCCGTGCTAGGTTATTCTCTGTTCGCCGGAGAAGTTCGGCAGCATGTTCGCGCGGGTGGCGGAATGGCAGACGCGCTAGCTTGAGGTGCTAGTGCCCGTATTAGGGCGTGGGGGTTCAAGTCCCCCTCCGCGCACGAACAAGAAAAGGCTGATCGAGAGATCAGTCTTTTCTGTTTTCAGCTTGGATGACTTCCGCGAACAAAGCCTTTAGCTTGGCTAGAAAGCAACATGAACTTGTAATTCGTACTCGTGTGCTATTCGCGTATGACTGACGCCTCCGTAGGCCAAAAGATCCCGACCTTTACCCGCAGGCAATGGCTAGCGCTCGTCAGCATCAGCCTGTCTGTAGCGCTGATAATCGTGGACTCTACGATTGTCAATGTCGCGATTCCCTCAATCATTGGCGATCTCGCAATTACCTCAACGCAGGTGCAATGGGTGCAGGAAAGCTACACGCTGGTGTTTGCTGCCTTGCTCCTGGTGTTCGGAGCACTAGCGGACCGGTATGGGCAGAAGCGGCTTCTGATACTGGGCGTCGCCATATTTGCCGGCTCCTCGGTGCTCGCCGCTCTGGCCCCCACGGGTGATCTGCTCATCGCATCCCGCGTTGTTCAGGGGGTGGGCGGGGCGACGGTACTGCCGACGACCCTGTCGCTCATCAACACGGGTTTTACCGGGCGAGCTCGGGGACTTGCATTTGCGGTGTGGGGCTCGCCGATCGGAGGGATGGTCGCGGTTGGGCCGTTGCTTGGCGGCTGGCTCACCACTGCGTTCAGCTGGCGCTGGGCCTTTGGGATCAACATTCCGCTCGGGATACTGATTATTTTCGGCATCATGCTGACGGTGGTCGATGCGCCGCGCCCAGCCATACTGCAGCGAATTGACGTGGGCGGCGCCGTGCTTTCTGTCATCGCTAGCTCCAGCCTGGTCTTCGGGCTCATCGAGGGGCGCACCCTGGGTTGGTGGTTGAACGAGGCCAGCGAGCCCTTGGGTTTGGGTGGGTGGACCTGGAACCTGCCACTCTCACCGGTGCCGTTTTCGCTCGCCCTTTTTCTTGTCGCAACGACAGCGTTCATTGTGCGCGCTCTTCGTCGCGAGCGCCAAGGAAAACCGACTCTGCTTTCCATGCGGCTCTTCTCGATACCGTCTTTCCGCAACGGTAATGTTGCCGCGCTCATTGTCTCCCTCGGCGAATTCGGAATCATTTTGGCGCTCCCGCTGTGGCTTCAGAACGTCGTGGGGTATAGCGCGCTGCAAACCGGGTTTGTGCTCTTGGCGCTGGCGCTCGGATCGTTCGTAGCAAGTGGGTTGTCCGTGGATATCTCGCGGAAGGCTACGCCAATCACGATGGTGCGCATCGGCCTCGGCGCTGAGGTCATCGGAGCGCTGGGGCTCGCCTGGGTGCTAGCGCCCAACACGAGTTGGCTGTCGCTGACTCCGTTCCTCTTCATCTACGGCATCGGTGTGGGCCTTGCGACGGCGCAGCTCACCGGAGTGATTCTGCAGGACGTGCCTGTCGAGCGCAGCGGCCAGGGGTCCGGCACGCAAAGTACCTCTCGCCAGGTCGGATCGGCACTCGGTATCGCACTTCTGGGCACTATTCTTTTCACATCAACCGGAGTGGTGCTCGATGCTCAGTTGCAAGCCGACGTGCCCTCCATGAGTGCCGAGGCACGCTCGGAGGTTGTGGACGCGGTGGTGGTGAGCGCCGGGGTGGTGATTCCGCAACTCATCCAGCAGGACTCTGAGGTGGGCAATGCCGCGGCAAACGCCTTTACTGACGGTACGCGTCTATCCGCAGCCGCGGCGGCAGGGTTTCTGCTGGTGGGGTTTGCGGCGACATTCAGGTTGCACTCGAGGCGTGACGAGGCGCGCATGCCGAGCTAGGTCTGACACTGTCGGAGAGATCCTGAGGATCGGCACGGTCTGCCCGGTCGGCCCCGATTCTCACCACACTGACTTGCCGAATTCTCAATTGTTTGGCACCATGAAGATCAAATGTTCGGTGCCTCGAAGTTTTGCATAGTGCGATCCGGAAACCCGGATCGAGATGCCCTGCGCCCCGAGAGAGCGGGCGGGGCACCCTCTCGTTTCGCCGCGATTGTCACCATCGGGATCACAGTTGCGATGCTGACGGGGTGCGGATCCACCACCGCGAACAAGCAGGAGAGCCAGCTACGGGTCTACGCAACCACCGGGTACATCGCCGACGCGGTCGCCAACATCGCCCCGAATGCTGAGGTGACGACAATGGTCGGACCCGGAGGCGATCCGCATAGCTATCAACCGTCAACGCGCGACATCGAGCGAATTCTTGACGCCGACCTGGTGCTGTGGAACGGGCTCGAACTCGAGGCGCAGATGGCGGATCAGCTCGCGAGCCTGGGGGATCGGCAACTCGCCGTAGCCGAGACATTGCCGCAGGAACTGCTGATCCCGCTTCCTGAGACCGACTCTGACGGCTCTCCGCTCGTGGACCCTCATGTGTGGAACGACCCGGAGGCCTGGAGCCAGATCGTGCTCGAAATCGCGAACAAAATGAGCGAAATCCACCCGGCAGGCGAACCGGGCTACACAGAACGTGCGACAGCCTTCGCCGCCGAGATCGAACGCGAGGCGGATCGCATCTCGACACTACTCGCGGAGATTCCCGAGCCGCGCGTGCTCATTACTGGGCACGATGCGTTCTCCTACTTCGGTCGCACCTTCGACCTTGATGTTCGCGCAACCGATTTCATCTCCACCGAGGCTGCTCTGGGTGCAGGGGAGCTCAACGAACTCGCTGAACTGATCGTCGCAAACCGCGTGCCCGTGATCTTCAACGATAACCAGGCGAATCCGCAGGCGATCACCAGTTTGCGCGAAGCGGTAGAGGCGCGGGGCTGGAGCGTCCGAATATCGGCTGCGGAGCTCTACGCAGACTCACTGGGCGCAGAGCCGGGAGTCGATACCTATCTGGGTTCGCTGGCACACAACGCCAACACGATCGCAGAAACACTAAACGAGGAGGCGCGATGAACCAGGTTGAAGCGAAGCTCCGGCCGGATCCGGCGTGCCGGGTTATCGACCTCAGCGTTGCCTACCGAGAAAATACCGTGCTTGAGAATGTTTCTATTGTGGTGCCCCGCGGCGTGGTGATGGGCATCGTGGGACCCAACGGCGCGGGCAAATCGACACTTCTCAAAGCCATGCTCGGTCTCGTGCCAGAACTGACCGGTCGCGCAGAATTCTTCGGCCGCGCATTTGAGAAGGCGCGCGGCAAAGTGGGGTACATGCCGCAATCATCGAGTGTCGATTGGGACTTTCCGACGACCGTGTTCGACGCAGTACTGATGGGCACCTATGGAAATCTCGGGTGGATCCGCCGCCCCGGTCGTTCTGAACGAGCACGCACCCGCGATGCGCTCGAACGGACTGGCATCGCGCATCTCGCGACTCGTCAGATCGGTGAACTCTCTGGCGGTCAACGTCAGCGAGTGTTTCTCGCCCGTGCGCTGGTGCAGGCCCCTGATCTCTACATCATGGACGAACCGTTTCAAGGCGTGGACGCGAAGAGCCAGCAAGCGATTCTTTCGGTACTGCATGAGCTGCGAGCGCAGGGCAGCACCGTGGTGATGGTGCATCACGACCTGGCAACAGTGCGAGCCTCATGCGACTACGTGACCCTCCTGAATCGCCGGGTTATTGCGTCGGGCCCCGTCGCAGATGTCTTCACAACGGAACACCTGCGCACGACCTACGAGGCGAGTGGCGGCGACGCGTTCCTCGATTTGCCACGGTAACCCGGCACTATGAATCCCATTGAGTTCTTTGACACACACACCTTTCGCATGGTGTTCTTCGGCACGGCCGTGATCGGACTCGTTGCTGGTGCTCTCGGGCCGTTCGTCTACCTTCGGAAGCAGGCGATGATGAGCGACGTGATCTCGCACGCGGCATTACCCGGCGCGATGCTCGCCTTTCTCAGCGCCGTACTCGTGTTCGGAACCGACGGCCGGAACATGCTCGGGCTCATTGTGGGGGCGGTAGTTGTCGGCACGGTGGCAGCGCTCGCGGCGAACGCGATCGTCCGGGTTTCGAAGATCGCGATCGACACAGCCATGGCAGTGGTGCTGACGTTCTTCTTTGGCGCCGGAATGTTGCTGCTTAACGTCATCACGAACGGTCCGTTTCCCGGCAAGGGAGGCATTCAGGATTACCTGTTTGGCAATGCTTCCGTCATCACCCAAGCAGATCTCGTCACGAGCGTCTCGGTGGGCGGGGTTGCGCTCGTGATCACTGCGGTGTTCTGGAAAGAATTCGCCGTGCGCACGTTTGATGCCGACCTTGCAGTCGTGCTCGGGTTTCGTGCGCGCACTATCGATACGTTACTTTTTGTCACGATTGTCATTGCGACCGTGATTGGGGTGAAGGCAGTTGGCCTCGTACTCATGGTCGCCTTTGTCATCACGCCCCCGGCTGCGGCGAGGCAGTGGGTGAGCTCCCTGCGGGGGTTGGTGGCGTTGTCCGCAGCGTTTGGCGCGGTGGGTAGCGGTGTCGGAGCCTACCTGTCGGTGTCATGGGGCGGGGTGCCCACGGGGCCGGTCATTGTGCTCAGCCTGTTCGCAATTCTTCTATTCTCACTGCTCTTTGCTCCGAAGCGCAGCGTGTTCACCCGCGCACGTGCGAGGCGCAGGGCTCGCTTCGCTCTGCGGGAGTCATTGATGCAAGCCGGGGGTGCGCGATGAGTTTCGTACTCGGTGCTTCACTGCTCGCCGTGGTTACTGCGTTGGCCTGCGCTGTGCCGGGAGTTTTCATCGTGTTGCGGCGAAACTCAATGCTCGTCGACGCCATCAGTCATGCCGTGTTTCCGGGCATCGTCGTGGGGTACCTCCTCTCACGTGACCTTGACTCGCCCCTCCTCGTCGCAGGGGCGGCGCTCACCGGTCTGCTCGTCGTGCTCGGCAGCGAGTGGCTGACGAGTACCGGTCTCATCACGGGAGACGCTCCACAGGGCCTGGTGTTTCCGGCGCTGTTCAGCATTGGTGTCATCCTGATCACCATGAATTTCTCAAGTGTGCATCTTGACACCCACACGGTCCTCGTGGGCGACTTGAACCTAGCGTCGTTTGAGCAGTTCACGGTGAATGGGATCCCGGTGGGGCCGTCCTATCTGATCCTGATGCTGGGAGTACTCGTCTTCAACATCGCCTTCACCGCTGCGCTGTATCCCAGGCTCACTATCGCTACCTTCGACCCGGAGTTTGCGCGATCCCTCGGGATTCGAACGGGGATACTGAACGTCGGACTCATGCTGTTGGTCGCGGTGACCGTTACCGCCGCGTTCAATGCTGCGGGAGCAATCCTGGTGGTCGCCCTGGTGATTGCGCCGCCAGCGACGGCGCTGCTGGTGACACGCCGGCTTCCCGAGATGATTGCACTCACCTTAGGGTTTGCCGCCTTCGGCGCGATAGCCGGATTCTGGATCGCCTACTGGCTTGATGCTCCCACCAGTGCGAGCATGGCGGTTTGGTACGGCGTGATGTTCCTGGTGACCCTGTGGATCAGTGGGGCTCGGCGGCGGAAGGCCGCGAGGTCGGAGGTCGCTCGCGCGATCCACCAGCGACACCCACACCGCGTCGGTCGCGCTGCGGCCAAGTGAGAAGGACGCACCGCCCTGGCCCTGATCGTCCACGACAATCTCGAGGGCGTCAGAAAAGGGCGACCCCATGCGAGCCTCGAATGTCGTACCCACGGCAAGACCGTGCTCAGAGAAGTACTGAAGCAACGCCGGGTCATCGTCAGAAATGCGTTCGATCCGCAGCATGCTTCCCGGCTCGGCGCGGCTGAGGGGCTTCGCATCGGGGTAGGTGACTTCACCAGAGGCACTGGGAATCGGATCGCCGTGCGGGTCCCGCGCCGGATACCCGAGAAGCGCGTCGAGTCGGTCAATCATGAAATCTGAGACCGAGTGTTCGAGAGCCTCGGCCTCGTCGTGCACCAGGTCCCAACTGTAGCCGAGCATCTCGACGAGGAATGTTTCGATGAGCCGGTGCCGACGCACCATCTCGATCGCGAACGCGCGGCCGCCTTCGGTGAGCGTGATCGCGCCGTAGGGGGCATGATCCACCAAGCCCTTGTCTGCGAGCCTGCGCACGGCGTCAGACACGGTCGACAGCTTCATACCGGTTGCCTCGGCAACCAGGCTGGGGGTGACCGGGGCGTCAGTCCACTCCTGCAGGCCCCACACGGCCTTCAGGTAGTTCTGACTGCTCGGGGTGAGCTCGGAGAGCGCCATGTAAAAACCCTACCAAACCCGAAATTTCGGGGCGACGAAGTTGAAAGTGGGCGAGTGGTTAGGCTTTGCTTCCGCTCAGCGCGAGCACACCGCCGAGACCGATCAGCATCCCTCCACCAATGCCTCGCATAGTGCTGAGCCGCTTCGGAGAATCCGCGAACCAGTCGCGCGCGGTGCCGGCGATAAGCACCCACACGCCGTCCGAGGCGAGCGCGATCACGACGAAGACACAACCGAGCACCAGCATCTGTAACGGCACGGAACCGGCGTGAAAGTCCACGAACTGGGGGAGTGCCGCGATGAAGAACACAATGCTCTTCGGGTTACTCACCCCGACCACAAAGCCTTGCCAGAAGAGAGTGCGTTTGGGTGCTGCGCTGCGCACCTCACCGCGTGTCGCTTCTGCACCGCCGTGTCGATGGCGGATCGCCTGCACGCCGAGGTAGATGAGGTAGGCGGCACCGGCGAGTTTGATCGCGGTGAACAGCGCCACCGACTGGGCAACGATCGCGCCCACTCCGAAGGCGACCGCGAAGATCAGCGGGAACTGGCCAAATGTGTTGCCCGCAACGGTAATGAGACCTCCCGCACGGCCTACGCTCAGGGTGCGTGCGACCGCGAAGAGCACGCTGGGCCCGGGGATCACGACGAGGATCAGCGAGGCGAGCGCGAAAGCGAGAACGGCCTGCATGGTCGGCATTGGCATATTCTATGCGTCCGCGAACCCCGCATGTCATAGTCAGTGGATACCCTGGTAGCATGAGTGACGAGCAGAACCCTCACGATCACGGCTACGAGCTGTCAGAGACCGCGCGAGTCGCGCGAGACCTCATCCGCTTCGACACCTCCAACCGGGGCGGGGGCGATGCGAATCCCGAAGCGGAGGCCGCGGCCTATGTTTCCGCGTACTTGAGCGATCTCGGGCTTGAACCGGTAACGATCGAATCGGCTCCCGGCCGGGCGAGCGTTGTTGCACGGGTGACCGGCAGCGACCCGTCTTTGCCGGCGTTGGTGCTGCACGGGCACCTCGACGTCGTGCCCGCAGATCCGGCGAACTGGTCAGTCGACCCCTTCGCCGGGGTCGTGAAGGATGGAATGCTCTGGGGTCGCGGCGCGGTCGACATGAAAGACATGGATGCGATGATCCTGACCTCCGTCGCTGAGCTGCTGCGGTCAGGGGAGCGGCCACGCCGCGACACGATCCTCGCGTTCTTCGCCGATGAAGAAGACGGTGGCGCATTCGGTGCGCACTACCTGGTGGCACATCACCCGGAACTCTTCGCCGGAGCCGGCACCGCTATCAGTGAGGTTGGTGGCTATTCAATTGACCTCGCAGGAACTCGCGCGTATCTGATCCAGACGGGCGAGAAATCGCTCGACTGGATCAAGCTGCGCGCCCGTGGTACTGCGGCGCACGGCTCGCGGGTGTGGCATGACAACGCGGTGACCCGCCTCGCCGAGGCGATCGCGGCACTGGGGCGTCATGAGTGGCCAGTGGCCCTGTGTGACACGACGCGTGAGCTGGTTGACCAGATCGCAAAGATCTACGGCGAGGATCCGCATGAGGTGGACGCCGAGCAACTGATTCTCCGAGCGGGAAAGGGCGCGGGGTTCATCCAGGCAAGCCTGCGCACCACCACGAATCCGACGGTGCTTCGTGCGGGGTACAAGCACAACGTCATTCCTGACACTGCGGAGGCGCTTGTCGACGTGCGCACTCTCCCCAACAACCAGGCAGGGATCCTCGCGGAAGTGCAGGCCATTGTCGGGCCCGACATTGAGATTGAGATGGTGCACAGCGACATTGGGCTCGAGGTGCCGTTCGCAGGCGAACTGATCGATGCAATGATCGCGAGTCTCGGCCGCCACGACCCCGAGGCGCGCGTGCTGCCCTACCTGCTGTCGGGCGGCACCGACAACAAGGCACTGAGCCTGCTCGGCATCACCGGATACGGTTTCGCCCCGCTTCGTCTGCCCGCAGACCTCGATTTTCCGGGAATGTTCCACGGGGTAGACGAGCGTGTGCCGCTGGACGCGCTCGACTTCGGTCACGCGGTGCTGGTGGATTTGTTGCGCAGCTACTGAATCGACGGAGAAGCATCTGGCACCGCGCCGCTCTCACCATGTCGAGCTGGCGGAGGCGTTAGTCTTGACGCTGGCCCGCGCGACGTTCGGGCCCACGGAAGGGAAGCATGGGGATCTTCGAGGCCATCCTGCTGGGTATCATCCAAGGGTTGACCGAGTTCTTGCCGATCTCGTCGAGCGCTCACCTGCGCATCGCTAGCGAGCTCATGGGAATTGGTGACGCGGGGGCTGCATTTACCGCAATCACCCAGCTCGGCACCGAGGCGGCAGTGGTCGTGTTCTTCTGGCGCGATATTGTGCGCATGATCGGTCGCTGGTTCCGGTCACTGACGGGCGCCGTGCCGCGCCGGGATCCTGATGCCCTCATGGGCTGGTGGATCATTCTGGGTACCATTCCCATCGTCGTCCTGGGGCTCTTGTTCGAAGACCTCATTGACACCACGCTGCGTTCCCTCTGGTTTGTCGCCATCGCCCTCATCGTCTTCGGCCTGTTGCTTGGGTTCGCCGACCGGTACGCCAAGCAAGAACGCGATCTCACCCAGCTTGGCTGGAAACACGGTCTCATCTTCGGTTTCGCGCAGGCGCTCGCGCTGATTCCCGGCGTGTCGCGTTCTGGCGGCACGATCACCGCTGGCCTCCTGATGGGCTACACACGCGAGTCCGCAGCCCGATACTCCTTCCTCCTGGCGATTCCGGCCGTCTTCGGCTCTGGCGGTTACAAGCTCGTCAAATCGATCGGTGACCCTGGCAGCACAGCCGCGGGGCCCACTCTCGTGGCGACGGTGATTGCCTTCCTCGTCGCACTCGTCGTCATCGGCGTCTTCATGCGATACATCTCACACGGAAGCTTCATGCCCTTCGTGGTGTACCGAGTCTTGCTCGGAGTCGCCATTATCGTGCTCCTCAGCACCGGGGTACTCTCCGCAGAGGGTGGGGGATCCACCGCTCAGGCATTCGATGCCGCGTCAACACAACTGAATGGGATCACACTGTGAGAACCTGGACACCGCCGCACCTCCCGTCACTTCCGGGCCAGGGCTTCGCTCCTCGACTGTTCAACTCGGCCTCCGGACGCCTCGAACACCCGGCGATCGAGGATCAGCGTGCGACCCTCTATGTCTGTGGAATCACTCCCTACGATGCCACTCACCTCGGCCACGCAGCGACGTACCTCGCCTTCGACACGATGCAGCGCGCCTGGCGCGACGCCGGGATTGAGACCGAATACGCGCAGAACATCACCGACATCGACGACCCCCTATTGGAGCGAGCGAACGCTACCGGGGTCGACTGGCGTGCGCTGGCCGAAGAGCAGATTGGCTTGTATCGCAGCGACATGTTTCGCCTTGGCATGCTGCCGCCCGATCACTACGTGGCAGTGACTGAGCAAATCGACGAGATCGCTGCAGCCGTCCACCGCCTCCTCGAGAGTGGCCTTGCCTACGCGGTGCCGACCGAGGGAGCAGCCACAGGCGCGGGCGACGACCTGTATTTTGATACGCTCTCCGCCGAAAGCGAAACGCAGTGGCGCCTCGGCGATGTCGCGCCCATCGATCGGGAACTGATGCTGCTTCTGAGCTCGGAGCGCGGGGGAGACCCGCAACGTGCGGGCAAACGCGATCCGCTCGACCCGCTGCTCTGGCGCGCCGCACGCGATGGTGAACCGAGCTGGGCAACCGTGCTTGGCCAAGGTAGGCCCGGCTGGCACATCGAGTGTGCGGTCATTGCGACGGGCGCGCTCGGCAATGCGTTTACCGTGCAGGGCGGCGGCGGCGACCTGGCCTTCCCGCACCACGAATTCACGGCGGCGCACGCGACGGCACTTTCGGGCACGCCGCTGGCCCACGGCTACTGCCACGCCGGCTTGATCTCGTATCATGGGCACAAAATGTCGAAATCACGCGGCAATCTCGTGCTCGTCTCGAAATTGCTTGCGGGCGGTGCGGATCCCTCAGCGATTCGACTTGGCCTGCTCGCTCATCACTACCGGTCTGAGTGGGAGTGGTTTGATGCTGATCTCGAGACGGCAAGCCGGCGCCTGCACGCCTGGCGAGAGGGCCTTGACCGCGCAACAGCCGAGCCGGTGAGCTCACTAGCGACGCTGCTCCAGCTTCGTCAAGCACTTGCGAACGATCTCGATACGCCAGTGATGCTCGCGACCCTCGACGCTGCGCTCGATCAGGGAGTGGATGACCCAGGCTTGATCGCGGATGCGGTACTCGCGCTACTTGGCGTGCACCTCCGCGCCGAAACCGAGAGCTAGGCCGGAGGCGACGAATCGGGTGTGCTCGGCGGCGTATCGTCTGGGTCAATGTTGAGATACTTCTCGAACTCGTGAGCAATCGCCTCGCCAGTGGCTTCAGGCGCGTTCGTCGCGTCACGAGCCTCCTCGAGAGTGCGAATGTAGCGCGCCATATCATCGTCGGCGGCGGCAATGCGGTCGATGTTCGCTTCCCACTCCGTAGCCTCGCTGAGCATGTCGCCGCGCGGAATCACGACATCGAGAAGTTCCTCCAGCTTGTCAAGTATCGCCAGTGCGGCCTTCGGCGAGGGCGCGCTGTGTACGTAGTGCGGCACCTGTGCCCACAGGCACAGCACGGGCACGGCGGCCTCGGTCAACGCGATGTCGAGCAGCGTAGAAATTCCAACGGCTCCCTCGTAGTCGCTCCGACCAGCACCCGTGGTGGCCCTGAGCTCGGCGTTTTCGCTGGTCAAGGTGACGGCGATCGGGCGTGAGTGTGGTGCGTCAGAAAACAAAGATCCGAGCAAAATGACCGTGTCGATCGCCCACGAGTCCACGACATCGATGATCTCCTCTGCGAAAGCGGTCCAATCGCGAGCGGGTTCCACGCCGGCGAGGAGAAACAGATCTTGTACCCGGGTGCCATCGATTCGGTGGACAGTCTCGGTATCTGGCTCTGGCTGAGTGCCAGGCCGCTGCACAGTGCCATAGAGACGCGTTTCTGGCCATTCGATCACGCGGTTGCCGGCGTCGGTGAAGCTCACTTTCGGCCGATGTACTTGATAGTCGACAAAGCCATCGGCCCCGATGGCGTGCAGCATCTCCGCATTGATCAGTTCGCCGAGGTGCTGAAGAACGGTCGTCGACGCTGCGCCGGCGTCGCTCCAACCTTCGAAGGCGGCAATGAGTACTCGCGGGTGGGTGGGGGATTCAGCAGCGTGGGGCACGCACCCAGGATAGTCGGCCGCGATCGGTAGACTCGATGCAATGACTCAACACACTCTGGCAGCCGTCCTGTGGGATATGGACGGCACCCTCATTGACTCCGAACCACTCTGGCTCGAGGCTGAGCTGGCGATCCTTGAGCGCTACGGAATTCCCATGACCACCGAGATCCGCAATCGCCTCATCGGCTCGGGGCTGTGGGACGCGGCCGAGCTTTTTCGCGAACTCGGGGTGAACCTGAGTGCCGACGACATTGTCGCCGAATGGGTCGCGCACGTGGGTGAAGGCCTACGCCGCACAGAGCCCGACTGGCGGCCGGGGGCAACTGAGCTGCTCGCCTCGTTGGCCGCTGCAGGCATTCCCTGCGCGCTCGTCACCATGTCGGTGCGCTCGCTCGCCGAGCAAGTGGCGGGTCTGCTGCCGGCGGGTACTTTTGCAGCGATTGTGGGGGGTGACGAGGTGGATCATGCGAAGCCCCATCCCGAGCCATACCACCGTGGCGCAGCTGCGCTCGGAGTGCCGATCGAGCAGTGTCTCGCGCTTGAAGACTCACCGACTGGGTTGCGCTCTGCCACCTCGTCCGGAGCCGTCGCGATTGGGGTGCCCAATCTGGTGAGTCTCGACGGATCCCACGCTCATGCGCTCTGGACGACGCTGCAGGGAAGCGATGCCCAGGTGCTACGCCGTGAGTTTGCGGCCCTGCGCGGTCGCGAGCCAGAGATTCAGGAACAAGCAAGCGATGTGATGGGAGCCCGAGCGTGAGCGAGAGCGTGAATGAGACCGGGCCAGCGGGCAGTGAACCAACCTTGGCGCCCTCGCCGAGTGGTCCGCTCGGCTACGGGGATCGTGTGCAGTTGACTGGCCCCAAGGGTCGGTTGAACACGGTGACGCTCGTGCCGGGTGGCGAGTTCCACAGTCACCGAGGGGTGATTGCGCACGCAGATCTGGTGGGGCTACCCGACGGTTCTGTAGTGGCAAATAGCAGTGACGAGGAGTACCTGGCGTTGCGCCCGCTGCTCAGTGATTTTGTGATGTCGATGCCGCGAGGCGCGGCAATTGTGTACCCGAAAGACGCGGCGCAGATCCTCTCGCTCGCCGATATTTTCCCTGGCGCCCGCGTGGTAGAGGCTGGAGTTGGTTCGGGGGCGCTTTCGCTGCACCTGTTGCGCGCTATCGGCGGCGATGGTGAGCTGCTCTCGTTCGAACGCCGCGAGGAATTCGCGGAAATCGCTCGCGCAAACGCTGCCGCGTTCTCAGGCTCGTTGCCCGGGAACTGGTCGGTGACGGTCGGCGATCTGCAGGAAGCTTTGCCCGCGGCGTGCGCACCTGCGACAGTCGACCGTGTAGTGCTCGATATGTTGGCACCGTGGGAGTGCGTCGGAGTCGCGGCCGAAGCGCTCAAGCCCGGCGGAGTTATTATCTGCTACGTCGCGACTGTGACCCAGTTGTCACGCGTAGCGGAAGAGCTGCGGCGCCACGGGGGCTTTACCCACCCGCAAGCAAACGAGACCATGGTGCGCGGGTGGCACGTCGAGGGCCTCGCGGTGCGACCGGATCACCGGATGGTCGCACACACCGGATTCCTCATCACCGCTCGCCGTTTGGCTCCCGGCGCCGTACTTCCGCAACTCAAGCGACGCGCATCGAAGGGGGAGTTCACTGCGGAAGATGTCGCGGCGTGGACCCCTGATCTCAATGACGAAACGGCTGGCGAGTGGACGCCTGAATCGATCGGACAGTGGAGCAAGAGCGACAAGGTACTGCGCAAGAAGGTGCGCGTTGCCCAGCAGCTCGCACGCGAACGCGGCGCAGACGAGGCCGAGAGCTGATCTGCGTCGACACATTTTTCCCCTAAGCGCCTGCACTAGAATTGCTGGGTTGCCCCGTTTCACCGAGAGGTTTTCATGCGTCGTCGAGTTCTCCCCGTCACTGCTGTAGCGGCGCTGGCTTTTGCCGGGCTGACCGGTTGTACTGTTGCGACCACGGGATCTGACGCGTGCGTCGCGCCGCTCAGCCCCGGGGCGCTCAGTGAGAGCGTTACGGTCGGTAGCCTTGCCGGCGGAGAGCCCGACGTCTCAATCGACTCGGGCGCTGAGATCGTTAATGCGCAACGCTCGGTGATCGATGCGGCCTCAGATCGCGACGTTGTCGCGGCAGAGGGCACCATCGTTGCCGCGAATCTTGCATATTTCGACTCCTCTTCCGGCGAAATGCTTGAAGCGAGTCCGAGTTTTGGTTCTGGAACCGCAGGCGAACTGTTCTTGGCGTCGGCCGAGGGCGGGCCCGTGTTGCAGGGCGTGCTGTGTTCCGCTCCCGGTGACCTGGTTGCGATTGCGCTGCCCGCAGATCTCAGTGCTGGAGCGGTCACCACCCCGGGTGCTTCGCTCGTCGTTCTCGCCGAGATCGTCGAGGTCTCGCCGGGGTCAGCCACCGGGGCGCTCACACCGCTTCCCTCTGGCTTCCCGGCCGTCGTCACAGATGAAGCCGGTCGCGTCGGGATGGTGCTGCCGCCGCAGGAGGCACCAGCCAACACGAAGTCCGGGGCACGTATTGTCGGTGAGGGGCCAGAGGTGCAGCCAGACAGCATGATCATCGGGAACGTCTTGACGGTGGGCTGGGACGGTCAGCAGCTGAAAAACACGTGGGAAGTCAGTCCCGAAAACTTGGGCTCGGAAGAGCAAATCGAGCAGTCGGGTGCGACTTTCCGAGCCGAACTGACCGGCTACCCTGTCGGTTCACAGGTCGTTGTGATCGAACCAGGCGAGGGCAGCCCCCGCGTCAGCGTGATCGACATCCTCGCCATCGCTTAGGGCTCATCGCCGTGGAGGGTCACAGCACGCATCGCGCGATCCCCGCGGAGGAGCGGGTATTCAGCCTCGTACTAGCGCTGGTAGCCAGCCCACAGGGACTCACGAAGCGTGAACTCCTCTCGAGTGTGCACGGCTACTCGGGCCGGTATCGCTCAGGTGAGACTGACCCCGCCCTCGAGCGCCAGTTTGAACGAGACAAGGATCAAGTCCGTGCGCTCGGTATTCCTATCGAGACCATCGATTCCCCAGAAGAATCTGGGAACACGCAACTGGCTCGATACCGGATTTCGAAAGATCTGCTGCAGTTCCCTGCGGAGGCACGGTTTTCGGCCCCAGAACTGAGTGTGCTCAGACTCGCTTCGTTTGCCTGGGCGGAGGGCAGCCTCAGCGCGGAGTCGCGCCGCGCTGCGATGAAGCTCGAGTCGCTGGGGGCAGGCCTTGACGTCGCATACCTCGGCTTTGCCCCGCACCTGGGAATTCCCGAGCCCTCGGCTCCGGCGTTGCAGCGGGGGATAGATGAGCTTCGCGTAGCGACGTTCCGATACCAGCTGCCCCATCGAGATGCACCGGCCACTCGCTCAGTCGCGCCACTTCGCCTTCATCAAGCCGAGGGACGATGGCACCTCATCGCCTGGGATCTTGAACGCGAAGCAGGTCGGGTGTTTCTGCTCTCCCGAATCGTAGGCGAGGTGAAGCTTGGTTCGCAGAGCTTCGATCCCGAGCTTCGCGATCGGGTCGAGGGCATGCTCGACGATTTACTGGCCCTGCGCGAGCGGCAGGTCGCACGACTCCTGGTGCGCCGGGGGTCCGTTGCCGAGGCCCGATTGGCGGCCCGTGAGGTGACGCAGCCGGTCTCTCCGGGCGAGGTCTCACGTGAACGCGAGTCCGATCCTGTCCATCGGTATCTGATGGTGATGACCCTTGACTTCACCGCCCTCGCAAGTGAGCTGGCGAGCTATGGCGACGAGATCGTCAGTGTCGAGCCGCCAGAGCTGCATGACGCGGTAGTCGCTCTGCTCGAAGAGGTGCGGCACCAGCACGCTGTGCCCGAGGCATCCGATGGTTAGGGGCCTCAACACACCCGATCGGGTGGTGCTACTTCTCGCCCTGGTGCCCTACCTGGTTGAGCGTGGCCCGACGCCACTAGCCGAACTCGCCAAGGCTTTTGATGTCGAAGAGCGGGTGCTTCGTAAGCTCATCCCCTTCCTCGGCATGGCGGGTGTTCCGGGGGAGACGAACACCTACCAACACGAGGATCTGTTCGACATCGACTGGGATGCGTTCGAGGAACACGATGTCGTCACACTTACTCGGGTTATCGCAGTCGACAATACGCCGAGATTCTCAGCCATCGAGACGGCTGTGCTGATCGCTGGCCTACAGGCACTACTCCCAATGCTGCCACCGCAGGAGCAACGCCACGCAGTTTCGGCATCGGCAAAACTCGGAAGTGGCCTGGCTCACCGGCAACAGGTATCGCTGTCGGTGTCGACCGAGCCCACCGCGCCAGGCCGCTTTGAGATCTCGACCGCCATTGCCTCCGGAAAGCAGCTTTCATTCGCCTATCGCGACGCACAGGGTAACGAAACTGTTCGACACGTCGAACCGCTCGTGCTCGGGCAGGCACACGGCGAGTGGTACCTCCGCGCGCACTGCCTCGACCGTAATGCAGAGCGCACGTTCTCGGTGGATCGCATCCGAGATCCTCAGATGTTGCCAGACGACGCTCGGACGCGGCCAACCGGGCGCGCGTCTCTTCCAAAACTCGATCCGGTGCGGGAGGGGCTCGTCGCGAGAGTCAGATTCAGGGTAGGCGTGCTGCATCGCTTGGCTGGATTTGTGCCACGGCTGTTGGGGGAACCTGACAACGGTTGGGTGCGTGCAGAGATTGATCTCGCACACCCCGCGGTTGCGGTGCGCGTGGTGCAAGTAGCTCCCGGCGAGATCATCATCGAGTCGCCCGATTCAGCCCGAGACGCGGTGCGAGAGTGGGCCGACCGTGCGCTTGCGCCTCACGACGCGTGACTCAGCTTGTCGGCGGTAAGCTGGGCTGGTGGCAGTGACAGCGCGGCGGAAGAACCCCGAGGGCAAGATGAGTCTGGGCGCCCACCTCATCGAATTGCGGAACAGGCTGTTCATTGCGGCGATTGCAATCGGCGTCGCACTCATTGCGGGCTGGTTTCTGTCGGACTGGGTGTGGACGGTGTTGCGCCAGCCGATCCTGGAGCTCGAAGTTGAGGGGCGCACCGCCCTGATTCAGTACACCGACGTGACGAGTGGCTTCGACACGAAGGTGCAAATTTCACTCTTCATCGCGGTACTCCTTGCATCGCCCGTCTGGCTGTACCAAATCTGGGCGTTTCTCGTGCCGGGTCTGACCAGGCGTGAGAAGGGATACGCCATCGGATTCCTCGGCACCGCAGTGCCGCTGTTTCTTCTCGGGGTGTACGCCGGCTGGAGTGTGCTTCCCAACATCGTGCGCATCATGGCTATGTTTCAACCGGAGGAAGACGCCTTCCAGATTGCGGCACGAAGCTATCTTGATTTCACGATCAAGCTTCTCCTGGCCGTCGGGGTAGGGTTCGTCATGCCGGTGTTCCTGGTGCTACTGAATTTCATCGGGGTGCTCAGCGGAAAGTCGATTCTTAAGAGCTGGCGTGTCGCAATCCTCTGCATTATTTTGTTCGCCGGCATCGCGACACCAGCGGCCGACCTGATGAGCATGTTCTTGCTGGCCGCGCCGATCATCCTGTTGTACTTCGGGGCCGCCGGGATTGCGATTCTGCACGATAAACGCGTGGAGAAGAAGCGAAAGAAAGAGTTCGCTGAGTACGGCCTCGACCCCAATTCGGGTTCGGAGTAACCGCGTGAACACACTCAGCGAGAGTGCCGAGTCGCGGGAGCACCCGGCGCTTGATGCCTTTGCCACCCGGCTGAAATTCCCGCTAGACGCGTTCCAGCGAACCGCGTGTGAACGGCTCGAAGAGGGACGGAGTGTCTTGGTCGCCGCGCCGACGGGCTCTGGCAAGACCACCGTCGCCGAATTCGCTGTTGCCCTCGCGAGACGAGAACGCGATGCCCGGATCTTTTACACCGCCCCGATCAAAGCGCTTTCAAACCAGAAGTTCCGCGAGCTGTGCGCCGAGTATGGCGATGACGAAGTGGGTCTGCTCACCGGCGACGTCAACATTCGCGGACACGCACCGATTGTCGTGATGACGACTGAAGTTCTGCGCAACATGATTTACGCCGAGAGCGACGCACTCGACGACCTCGCTTTCGTGGTGCTCGACGAAGTGCACTACCTCGGAGATAAGTATCGCGGAGCCGTGTGGGAAGAGATCATTCTGCACCTTCCGCAGGCAGTTCGGCTGGTTTCTCTTTCCGCGACGGTTTCCAACGCCGAGGAGTTCGGCGACTGGATGCACGCTGTCCGAGGGGAAACCGATGTGATCTTGAGCGAGCGTCGTCCCGTTCCGCTGTACCAGCACGTACTCACTGCGAAGGCGCTGCTACCTCTGTACGTCGACACTGACGGAGAGCTCGTGGAACGAGGAAGACTCAATCCGGAGTTGCGCGCTCTTGATCGCGGCGGTCGTGGCGCGGCATCCTCTGAGCGCACTGCTGGCTCCCGGGATCGTGGCTCGGAAAGGTATCGCACATCGCGCGACAGATCGCGCGGCCGCGCGCCCGTCCGGCGAACGAAGCGGATCACCCGAGCCGACATCGCGCGCGCCCTCGACGAGATGCAGCTCACGCCTGCAATCGTCTTCGTCTTTAGCCGAAACGGCTGCGACCAGGCTGTACGCCAGTGCCTGTTCGAGGGAATTCGCCTGACGACACGCGAAGAGCGTGACGAGATCCGCCGCGTTATCGATCGAGAGATCTCGGGAATCGATCCCGAAGACCTGCGGGTACTTGGGGTGAGCGAGTGGGTTGCCGGCCTTGAACGCGGCCTCGCCGCACACCATGCTGGCATGTTGCCACAATTCAAGTCTGTCGTTGAGCAACTGTTTCAGCGGCGCCTCGTGAAAGTCGTGTTTGCCACCGAGACCCTCGCCCTCGGCATCAACATGCCTGCCCGGTCGGTGGTCATTGAGAAGCTCGACAAATTTAACGGCGAAGAGCGTGTGCCGCTCACTTCAGGGGAGTACACACAGCTGACCGGTCGTGCGGGTCGGCGCGGCATCGACCACGAGGGTCACGCGATTGTGGTGTGGAACGACGGGGCCGATCTCGAGGCCATCGCGCATTTAGCCTCCGCACGCTCGTTTCCGGTGCGATCGAGCTTTCGGCCCACTCCCAACATGGCTGCAAACCTCCTCCAGCGAATGGACCTTATGCTCGCGCGCGAAACGCTTGAGCTCTCGTTCGCCCAGTTCCAGGCGGATCGGGCGGTGGTCGACCATGCGCGAGAGCTTCGGTCCGAGCAAGAATCGCTTGCCGGGTATCAGGCTGCCGCTCAGCGGGCCAAAGGGTCAGATAAGAAGCGCTGGGAGGATCGCGAGCGAAAGCTCCGCCGCAAGATTGAGCGCGGGCGTCGGCAGATCGCAAGCCGCACGGGCACAATCGCGAGAACATTCGATCGTGTTGTCGATACTCTGACCGATCTCGAGTATCTCGAGCACCTCGGTGGGGGGCAGGTTGAGGTCGGCGAATGGGGTGTGTTGCTTTGCCGCATCTACGGAGATCGCGACCTGCTGGTGGCCGAGTGCCTGCGTCGCGATGCCTGGCACGGCATCGATGCGGCGAGCCTTGCCGCCCTTGCCTGCGCTTTGACCTACGAGCCACGTCGCGACGATGAGGCCGAAGGGCGCCTTCCGGGCGGGTCGTTTAGGCAAGCATTTGATCGCACGCTAGAGCTGTGGGCCCTCCTTGACGACCTCGCCGAACGGAACCGGCTGCCCCGGGTTGATGCCCCGCACCCTGGGCTCGCAGCGGCGATGCACGGCTGGGCGAGTGGGTGGACTCTGAGCCGCACGCTAGAGCACGCCGTCATCGGAGCGGGCGATTTCGTGCGCTGGGCAAAACAGACGATCGACCTGCTCGATCAGATTGCGCAGGCGACAGAGCACGCCGAGGTGGACGTTGATCGGCTCGGCAGGCTCGGGGCCATCGCGCGAGAGGCGAAGCGCAAGATTCGCCGAGGCATCGTCGAAACATCCAGTAGCTCGTGAATACCGTACGCTCGTTGAAATGGTGGATCGCGCTGCCTACCGCAGTGCTCGGCGGCTTGGCGCTTGACGCGGCCACTCCGTGGCTGAATTGGTGGCCAGCCGGACTGCTCGGCGCGACGCTTGTCATTGCTTCGGTGTGGCAGCAACGATCGCTCGCGGGTTTATTGCTTGGGGGGGTCGCCGGGGCGGCCTTCTGGGGGCCGCACATTTCGTGGCTCACCCTGTATCTTGGCCCTATTCCGTGGCTTGCTTTGTGCTTCGTCATGGTCTCGTGGTTCGCGCTGTTTGGGCTCGTGGCGGCGACCGCCACCCGGTCGCTCTCTCAATTGCAGATGTCTACCGCGGCGCGCGTCGCGGTACAAGCAGGGACTGTCGCGGGACTGTGGGTGCTGCGCGAGCAATTGCAATCGACGCTGCCCTACGGAGGATTTGCTTGGGGTCGACTTGCGCACACCCAAGCCGAGGGCCCATTTGCAGAGGTGGTGTCCTGGGTTGGATTCGCAGGGCTCTCGGGCATCCTCGCCCTGATGGGTGCTCTGCTCGTCGCAACAACGTTCGCCGGGGGTGTCAGACCGCGCAACCCGCGTGGAAAGCGGATTTGGGTCGGTGCTGCAGTGTCTGTCCTCGCGCTGGCCGCTCTTACTCTCCTGCCCGCCGCTCCACTCGAGGAATCGGGCACACTGCGCGTAGCCGCTGTTCAGGGCAACTCGAAATCCGGTATTTTTGATGATCGCGAGTCGGGTGACGTACTGCGCGACCACCTCGCGGCCACCGAGTCACTGCTCGATGAACTCGAGGCGGAGGGCGAAACGGTCGACGTGATCGTTTGGCCCGAGAACAGTGCCGAGTTCGACCTTCCTGGCAACCCCTATGGGGGTTATGCGGTGCAACGGCTCGCGTCGCGCGCAGAGGCGCCGATCGTGGTGGGAACAATCCTGCGCGATCCGGATGGGCGCTATACCAACAGCACCCTCGTCTTTGACGGGGCCGGAGACACCGGGCTGCGCTACGACAAGCGTCGCCCGGTTCCGTTTGCTGAGTACATGCCTGACCGCGAGTTCTATCGATCCCTGGTGCCTGATCTGATCGATCTCGTTCAGCTCGACTACGCCTTCGGCAACCGACCTACGGTGCTCCCAATCGAAGGCCGCACCGGAGAGTTCGATGCCGGTATCGCCATCTGTTTCGACATTATTTTCGACGATCACGCGTCACTCATGGTGGGCGAGGGTGCGGATGTCATTTTCGCGCAGACGAACAATGCTGATTTTGGGCGCACCGACGAGAGTGCCCAGCAGCTCCAGATAGCACGACTACGAGCCATCGAGACCGGGCGCGCGCTCGTCAATATCTCGACCGTGGGCACGAGTGCAGTGGTGATGCCAGGCGGCACCGATCTTGCGAGACTTGACACGTTCACGGCCGACGCCATGGTTACTGAGGTGCCACTGGTCCAAGGAGAAACTCCGGCGCTTCGGTTCGGAGCCCTTGTTGCCGGCGCCTGGATGACGATTGCGGTGGGGGGAACGCTCCTCGGCATCTTTGGAGGTCTCCTGGCGGGTTCCGGTGCACGCCACAGAAAGCAAGACGCAGAGACAGAGTTAGCCTCGGCCCCCTGATCGGCGGGCGCGCAAGAGCTTCAATCTCTCTTCCAACAGCTCTTCGAGCTCTTCACGCGTGCGCCGTTCGAGCAACATGTCCCAGTGTGTGCGCTGGTGTTTCTCCTTGTCTTCAAACTCAGACCGCGCCGTGCGCCCGGCCTCGTCGTCGAGAAACCCGACCTCGCCCGTGCGTTGATCCACCCATTCGGCTGGGATCTCGGCATCTGCGTCAAACATGATCGTGAACCGATTGCCGCGATCGGTGAGGTACTCGACCCGTCGCCGCGGGGAGAACTCCACTCCTTCTTCAGCCTGCAGGCTCGTTGCCCCGATTCGGGCTCCACGCAGTGTTCGCTCAGCCATGGGAACCTCCTCGCCTCGCGAGCCACGCTGAGTGGCGCAGCGCCGCGATCCACCGGTCTTTCCTTGACTGCAGCGTAGCGCGCTGAGCGCAGCAACATAACCCCCCGCGGAAGGGGGTGCGCCAAGCGCCGCAACATCGTAATATGTCGCCCGGTACGCTGGGGTGACGACTGCCACTTTCACGAAGGAGCCCCAGTGACCCAGCCGCTTGCCGCAGACAGCCTTACGGGCGCACGTGCCCTCGTTACCGGATCCTCACGCGGGATCGGTGCGGATACCGTGCGTTATCTCGCAGAGGCGGGCGCAGACGTCGTGGTGAACTTTCGAAACAAGGCGCCGCGCGCCGAGAAGCTGGGCTCCCAGCTGCGTGAGCTGGGCGTGCGTGTCCTAGTGCAGGGCGCAGACCTGACTGATCCCGCTTCGCTCTCCGCCATGATGGGCGCGATCGCGGAAGAGTTGGGCGGCCTCGATATCCTCGTGCTGAACGCCTCTGGCGGGATGGAGAGCGGAATGGCCGCAGACTATGCGCTGCAGCTCAATCGCGACGCCCAGCTGGCCGTGCTTGACGCGGCGCTTCCGCTGCTCGCACCGGGATCGCGCGTCGTCTTCGTGACCAGCCACCAGGCTCACTTCATACGTACGACACCGACGATGCCTGAGTATGAACCCGTTGCCCTCTCAAAGCGGGCCGGCGAGGACGCGTTGCGCGAGCGGATCCCCGAGCTGAGTGAACGAGGCATCGAATTTGTCGTCGTATCAGGCGACATGATCGAGGGAACCGTGACCGCGACTCTGCTTGAACGCGCGAACCCCGGAGCGATCGAGCAGCGCCGGGAATCGGCAGGCAGGCTCTACAACGTTTCAGAGTTCGCCGCTGAGATCGCCCGGGCCGCAGTGGAACCCATCCCCGAGAACCACACCCGCCTCGTGGGTGACACCTCAGGGTTTATTGCATAATCCTCCCGTGTTACAGCTTCGTTTCGGGCGCTTTGCCTGTGCGGCGTAGCTCCGAGGAGACCGAAGATTCTTCGGCGGCTCACATATTCATCGAGAAGTCGTGAAGAAATGATGGGGTTCGATTCGTTCTGCCGAAGAAAGCAGTGTTAACCTCGAAACTCCGAGCCACCGTGCTTCGTCGTGACAATGGCGTCACGGCGATATCTTCTCGCACGAGGTGAGACCGACTGGGCCGCCGACGTCCCACTGATCGAGAGGACGTCGATGAGCGTGACGCAAGCGACCCAATTCCCCACAGCCGAAGCAGGTCTCGCCCGCGGAAAATTCCCCGCCGCGGAGGGGCTGTACGATCCGGCAGAGGAGAAGGATGCCTGCGGACTCGCATCGGTGGTGTCACTCAGCGGTGAGGAGAGTCATGAGATTGTCGAACTAGCGCTCACGGCTCTCGAGAACCTTGAACACCGCGGCGCGGTGGGTTCTGACGCGGGAACCGGCGATGGTGCCGGGATTCTGTGTGCAATGCCAGACGCTTTCTTTCGACGTGCGCTTTCCGAGGCGGCGCCAGACATTCTTCTCCCCCCTTCCGGGCGATACGCCACTGGCCTGGCCTTTCTACCTCAGGAATCAGCCGAACGTAGGGCCGTGCGCTATCGCATTGGCTCTATTGCCGTCGAGGAAGGCCTCACTGTCTTGGCTTGGCGTCCGGTCGCCGTGCAGCCTGAGGTGTTGGGGGAGTCCGCTCGCAACGTCGCCCCGGTAATCGAGCAGCCGTTTTTCGTCGCGAGTGATGGGCAGGCAGCGGACGAACTGCAGCTTGAGCGGCGTGCATTCCGCACACGCAAGCGTATTGAGCGCGAGACCGGTGTGTACCTGCCCTCACTCTCCACACGCACCATTGTGTATAAGGGCATGGTCACTACGCTGCAGCTTCCGGGTTTCTACCCCGAGCTTTCTGAGGCTGACTTTGCCGCGCGGTTCGCAATCGTTCACTCGCGCTACTCAACCAACACTTTTCCTTCTTGGCACCTCGCTCAGCCGTTGCGTATGGTCGCACACAATGGCGAGATCAATACCGTGCGCGGCAACCGGAACTGGATGCGAGCCCGCGAGGATCAACTCGAGAGCGAGGTGCTCGGAGATCTTCGCGCCTTGCGGCCGATTTGTTCCGAAGGCGGAAGTGACTCGGCAAGTTTCGATGAGGTGCTTGAACTACTCGTCATGGCCGGCAGGAGTCTTCCACACGCACTCGCGATGATGGTGCCAGAGGCTTGGGAATCAGAGGATGCTCTCGCGCCCGAGCTTCGCGACTTTCTCGAGTACCACTCCCTGGTGATGGAGCCTTGGGACGGGCCTGCCGCAATGATCGCAACAGATGGCACCGAGCTGGTGGCACTGCTTGATCGGAACGGGTTGCGCCCGGGGCGATTCCAAGTGACAAAGAACGGCCTGCTGGTGATCGCAAGTGAGACCGGTGTGCTTGAGTTCACTCCCGACCAGGTGGTGCGACGCGGACGGCTGCAACCGGGACGCATGCTCGCGGTGGATCTCACCACGGGCACGATCCGCGAGGATCATGAGGTGAAGGGCGCACTCGCGGCGGCGGCCCCCTGGGGTCAGTGGCTGAACGAGGGACGGATTCACCTGAGTGATTTGCCCGAGCGGGAGCACCTGGTGCACCCACCGGCATCGATCGTGCGACGTCAGCGAACCTTCGGATATACGGAGGAGGAGCTTCGCCTGCTGTTGACCCCGATGGCTCGCGAGGGGGCGGAGCCGATCGCCGCAATGGGTACCGACACGCCGATCGCGGTGCTGTCGGAGCGACCGCGACTCGTATTTGACTATTTTGTGCAGCAGTTTGCGCAGGTCACGAACCCGCCGCTGGACGCGCTGCGCGAGGAACTCGTGACGAGCCTCTGGACCGGGATCGGGCCGCAGGCGAACTTGCTGACGCAGTCGGCCGAGCACGCCCGGCAGGTGATACTCAATTTCCCCGTCATTGACAATGATGCCCTCGCCCGCATTATGCACTTCGGAGATGACCCGGAACGCGAACGCACTGTGACCGTGCGGGGTCTGTACCCGGTTGATGGCGGCGCCCCGGCGCTCGCAGCGCGCCTCGAGTCAATGTGCCGCGAGGCGAGCGCGGCGATTGATGCCGGTGCGGAATTCCTGATTCTCAGCGACCGGGATAGCAATAAGGATCAGGCTCCGGTGCCCTCCCTGCTAGCCGTCTCAGCGGTGCACCATCACCTCATCCGTGAGGGGAAGCGCATGCGCGTGGCGCTCATCGCAGAAGCCGGAGACGTGCGCGAAGTGCACCACGTCGCCGCACTCATCGGGTATGGCGCGGCCGCTGTGAACCCGTATCTGGCGATGGAAACCGTCGAAGGACTGGTTCGCTCGGGTGAACTTGAGGGCATCGAGCCGACCGACGCTGTAGCTCACCTGATCAAGGCGCTCGGCAAAGGCATGCTGAAGGTCATGAGCAAAATGGGGATCTCTACGGTCGCTTCCTACTGCGGGGCGCAGACATTTGAGGCCATCGGACTCGCGACTGATGTCGTGGATCGCTACTTCACCGGAACTGCATCGAAGCTCGGCGGCATCGGCCTTGACGTCATTGCCGCAGAAGTTGCGGCACGCCATCGTCGCGCCTACCCGGACGATCCTGCGGCACTCGCACATCGCCGGCTCGAGACCGGTGGGGAGTATCGTTGGCGCCGAGGCGAGGAGCCGCACCTCTTCGACCCCGAAACGATTTACAAACTGCAGCATGCGACGCGCACCTCACGCCGAGACATCTTCACGGAGTACACGTCGCGGGTCAATGAGCAGCAGGAACGGCTCATGACCCTCCGTGGCCTGTTTCGATTTGCCCCGCAGCGGCCTGCTGTTCCAGTCGACGAGGTCGAGCCTGTCGAAGCGATCATGCGACGCTTCGCGACCGGGGCGATGAGCTATGGGTCCATCTCGCAAGAGGCCCACCAGACTCTCGCGATCGCGATGAATCGAATCGGAGGCAAATCGAACACCGGCGAGGGCGGGGAAGACGAAGAACGGCTTCTCGATCCCGAGCGCCGCAGCGCGATCAAGCAGGTGGCATCGGGTCGCTTTGGTGTCACGAGCATGTACCTGACGAACGCTGACGAGATTCAAATCAAGTTGGCCCAAGGTGCGAAGCCGGGGGAGGGCGGACAGCTGCCGCCCCAAAAGATGTATCCGTGGATTGCCAGCACCCGTCACGCAACACCGGGGGTCGGCTTGATATCACCGCCCCCGCACCACGATATCTACTCGATCGAAGATCTGAAGCAACTCATTTTTGATCTGAAGCGCGCAAACCCGAGCGCGCGCATCAGCACCAAGCTTGTGAGCCAGAGCGGGATCGGCCCGGTTGCTGCCGGTGTCGCGAAGGCACTCAGCGATGTCGTGCTCGTGTCAGGTCATGACGGTGGCACCGGTGCAAGTCCGATGAACTCTCTGAAGCATGCCGGTTCTCCGTGGGAGCTGGGGCTCGCGGAGGCACAGCAGACGCTCATGTTGAATGGTCTGCGCGATCGCGTAGTACTGCAGGTCGATGGCCAGCTGAAGACCGGCCGAGACGTCGTGATCGCGGCACTGCTCGGGGCGGAGGAGTTCGGGTTCGCGACGGCTCCGCTCGTTGTTTCCGGGTGCATCATGATGCGCGTCTGTCACCTTGACACTTGCCCAGTGGGTGTCGCAACGCAGAATCCAGAGTTGCGCGCCCGATTCACCGGCCAGGCCGAGCACATTGTCAACTTCTTCCGCTTTATCGGCGAAGAGGTGCGGGAATTGCTCGCCGAGCTGGGCTATCGCTCGCTCGAGGAAGCGGTGGGTGATACTTCGTCGCTCGACATTGACGAGGCACTGAAGCACTGGAAAGCCGAGGGGCTCGACCTCACGCCAATACTCAGCGGTCCCAAGATGCGTGCAGATCAGCCCCGCATGCACGCCCGCCCCCAAGATCATGCGCTCGACGAGCACTTCGATCATCGACTTATCGCGACGTCGCAAAATGCTCTGGATCGCGGGGAGCCGGTCGTTATTGACCTACCTATTCGAAATGTTGATCGGGCCGTCGGCACTTTGCTCGGCCACGAAGTGACAAAGCGCTTCGGGTCGGCGGGGCTTCCCCCGGGCACCATTGATGTCATGCTCACCGGATCTGCAGGGCAATCCCTGGGTGCGTTCCTCCCCGCTGGAATCACACTCCGGCTCATTGGTGACGCAAATGATTACGTCGGCAAGGGCCTCTCGGGTGGTGAGATTACGGTCCGTCCCCACGCAGACGCAGGCCACCCCGCAGCCGGCAACGTCATTGCTGGGAACGTTATCGGGTATGGCGCGACCAGCGGTTCGTTGTGGATCGCGGGGGTGGTTGGAGAGCGTTTTCTCGTGCGCGGTTCAGGCGCAACCGCTGTCGTGGAAGGCACTGGAGACCATGCGCTCGAGTACTTCACGGGAGGGTTCGCGCTCATTCTGGGTCCTACCGGCCGCAATATCGGGGCGGGAATGTCCGGCGGCGAGGCTGTCCTCTTGGATCTTGATCCACTTCACGTCAATTCGGCCGAGGTCGCCTCGGGTTCGCTTCTGCTGCAACCCTTCTCCGAGTTGGGTGAATCGGTCGGTGACGAGTTGCGATCCACGATCACCGCGCTCCTGCAGCGACACGTGGAACAGACCGGTTCCGAACTCGCTTCTGACCTGCTGCAGCAGATCGCGTGCGATCCGCAGTCGGCGTTCGCCCGCTTCACCCGACTGATTCCTCGCGACTATGCGCGCGTGCTCGAAATTCGCGAGCGGGCTCGCGTTGAAGGAATCGATCCCGACGGCGACCGAGCCTGGTCCCAGATCTTGGAGGCAACTCGTGGCTGATCCGCGCGGTTTTCTGAAGGTTCGCGAGCGCGAACTCGCGCCCAAGCGACCCGTCGCGCTGCGCTTGCAGGACTGGCGCGAGGTGGTTGATCCTGCCGATCCGACGCTCGTAGCGAGACAAGCCTCTCGGTGTATGGATTGCGGCGTCGCATTTTGCCATCAGGGATGTCCGCTCGGCAACCTGATTCCCGAGTGGAATGATTTGGTGTGGCGAGGGCGTGAACGGGATGCGCTGGAGCGCTTGCACGCCACCAACAACTTCCCCGAGTTCACTGGCCGCGCGTGCCCGGCTCCCTGCGAATCGTCATGCGTACTCGGGATCAATCAGCCTGCCGTGACTATCAAACAGGTCGAGAACAGCATCATCGATCAGGGGTTCGCGAACGGCTGGGTGCTGCCGCAGCCGCCCGAGCGACTCACCGGTAAAACCGTTGCGGTGGTGGGTTCGGGGCCAGCCGGCCTCGCCGCTGCGCAGCAGCTGACCCGAGCGGGGCACACCGTCGCGGTCTACGAGCGTGACGAGCAGCCCGGCGGGTTGCTTCGTTTCGGAATCCCAGATTTCAAGCTCGAAAAGTCGCTGGTCGAGCGGCGCATCGCACAGCTGAAGGCGGAGGGGACGCGATTCCGCACCGGTATCGAAGTGGGCCGCGACCTGAGCTGGGGAGAACTCAAGCGCCGCTACGACGCTGTCATCGTTGCGACGGGAGCGACTGTCCCGCGCGCGCTCGATATTCCGGGCCGGGATCTCGATGGAGTCATGCCGGCCATGCCCTACCTGGCAGCCTCGAACCGTGTCGTCTCGGGCAGCCTTGCTCAGACCCCGTTCGATGCGGCCGGCAAACACGTGATCGTGATTGGTGGCGGAGACACGGGAGCCGACTGCGTGGGCACCGCAAACCGTCAGGGTGCGGCATCGGTGACGAACCTCGCCATCGGGCGTAAGCCGGGGCAGGTGCGCTCCGAATCACAGCCGTGGCCAGTGCACCCGACGCTGTTCGAGGTGACCAGCTCGCACGAGGAGGGTGGCGAACGTCGGTACTTGGCCTCGACGGTGGAGTTCCTCGCGGGTGCAAACGGCAATGTGCACGGACTGCGCGTCGCCGAGACGGGCTTCACTGAGCGCGGTCGCGAACCGATTCCAGGGACTGAGCGCGTGCTTGAGGCCGACTTGGTCCTTATCGCCATGGGATTCAGTGGGCCCGAGCAGATCGACGACGCGGGTTTTCCCCTCGGTTATTCCGCTCGTGGAGCCTTTGCCCGCAACGGAGACTACTCCACGGCAATTCCAGGGGTGTTTGTCGCGGGTGACGCGGGTCGCGGTCAGTCGCTGATTGTTTGGGCAATCGCGGAGGGGCGTGCCGCAGCCGCGGCCGTAGATGCGTACCTTGTGGGTTCAACGGTGCTTCCGTCACCGGTGGGTGCGACCGACCACGCGTTTGCCTAACCTCGTGCACGAAAGAGTCTCTGTCCGCTGAAGAGCTTCAGGTACGAGCCACAACACGCAAACGACGTGTCTCGAAACGCGGTCAGGCGACATGTCGAGCTGCGATTAGTCTGTTCGGGTGGATCCTCAACTCATTGACCTGTTCCGAGACGACCTGACTGGTGCCGAATTCGATCTGCACTCGATTCGAGCCCTGCTCGGAGCAGAGACCAATGAGGCGCGCGAACGGGGCGTGTTTGCGCCGGCAAGGCGCGCGCTGGCAAAGCGAGCCGAAGAGCCGCTCGCGATCCTCATTCGCTTGTTCTTGCTGGGCGATCCGCTCGAAGATCGGGCAGTCTCGATCGCGTTGCCTCACCTGGGTGTAGCTGGTGCACTCGCCCTGGAGCTGCTAGAAACCTCCCCCGAGGGTCTCCGTGCTGCGATCTCAGTGAACCCCGTTGAGATCGCGGATCCTCGGCGGGCTGGTCTTGTGAAATGGTGGATACTCTCGGATCTCGATGATGCGCTGCGGCGCGGGCCAGCAAGGTTAGACCACGTGATGGGGGTAGGCGGGGCGACTCGAACGCTGATCGCACAGGCACCGCCCGGTGACGTCGGAAGTTCACTGGAGATCGGCACAGGGTGTGGTGTGGTCGCGTTGCACCTGTCGCTTCGCGGCCCGGTGGTCGCGACCGATATCTCAAAGCGCGCGCTCGAATTCGCGCGCGCGAATGCGCGGCTGAACGAGGTGGTGGGGATCGACTTCCGCCTTGGCGATCTTTTCGAACCGGTCACCGGTGAGGCGTTCGATCTCATACTCTCCAACCCTCCGTTCGTCGTGACGCCGCGCGACACCGAGGAAGAGCGCTATGAGTATCGTGATGCGGGACTCGTGGGCGATGAGCTCGCCGAGCTCGTCGTGAGCCGTTCACCTCATCACCTGAACGAGAACGGCACACTCCTGTGCCTCGCGAACTGGGAGAGCCCTTGGGGGAGTGACGGGCTCAATAGGGTGACCGAGTGGATCGCAGATGCCGATTGCGCGCTAGGCGCTGACGCGCAGCTTGCCGGGTGGATTATCGAGCGCGATCGGATCTCGACTCTGCGCTACGCCGAGACCTGGGCTCGTGACGGGGGCGCCCGTCCGGGCGACCTTGAGTTCGAGCAGATGATGACGGCTTGGCTTGACGACTTCAGCAAACGACGGGTCACCGCGCTCGGTCTCGGTTCGATAAGGCTACGACGCCTCTCTGTTCGAGGCGATCGTAGCTCGTCCGTAGCACCCGCACCGCTCGTGCACACCGAACGAGCAGCGGGCGCGTTCTCAGAAGCCTCGGGCCGTCACCTCTCCGCGACCTTCGAGCTTGCGCTGCGGGTCGCCAGGCTCACCGACGCCCAGGTGCGTGCTGCTCGATGGGTCCGCTCCTCAGAAGTGGTCGAGCACCGTCAGCATGTGCCCGGAGAGGAAGCTCCATATGCGATCACTCTGGAGGCGCAAACCGGGATCTCCCGCCGAGTTACCGCCGATCCGCTGCTTGCAGCTGCGGTTGGGGTGTGTGACGGGGAACTCACACTCGGGCAGATCGCAGACGCGCTGGCCACTCTGCTCGAGGTCGACCGGGAAGCAGCTGCGGAGGCTCTGACCGCGGGTGTGCGCGAGCTCGTTTGGTTAGGCATGCTCGGTCTCGGCGAGGAGGTATCAACGGTAGACTGAGGCCCTATGTTACGAACGATAGATCTGCGTGGACGAGCGCTTTCGCGGGCTGAATTGCTGCGCTTGGTTCCTCGTGCTGCGGTTGATACGACGGCCGCTGTGGATCGAGTGAGGCCGCTGGTCGATGCCGTACGCGACCGAGGGGAGGAAGCCCTCCGAGAACAGGCCCGCGATTTTGACCGCGTTGAAGGTCATCAGCTCAGGGTCTCCGAGGAACGGGTTGCGAGTTCACTCGATACTTGTCCGCCTGAGGTGCGTGCGGCCCTCGAACTCCTGATCGAGCGGCTGCGACTTGGCTCGGCAGCTCAGGTTCCCGCTGAACAGGTGACACAGTTAGCCGATGGGGCTACCATCCGTCAGCGTTGGCAACCCGTCACTCGGGTCGGGCTGTATGCGCCGGGTGGGAAGGCCGCGTACCCGTCTTCCGTGCTTATGAACGCAATTGCCGCTCAGGCCGCAGGTGTCGAGAGTCTCGCGCTCGCTTCACCAGCGCAGTCTGACAATGGGGGTGCGCCGCATGAGGCAGTGCTGTGGGCGGCCGCACTCGCAGGGGTGACCGAGGTGTACGCCATCGGCGGGGCTGGCGCGATCGCAGCCTTCGCATATGGCGTGCCGAGTCTCGGTCTCGATCCCGTCGACGTGGTAACCGGACCAGGAAATGTATTCGTGGCGGCGGCGAAGCGTGCCGTCGCTGGGATCGTTGGTATCGATTCCGAGGCGGGCACCACTGAGATTCTCGTCATTTCCGATGAGACGGCGGATCCGGCCTTTGTCGCCGCAGACCTGATTAGCCAGGCCGAACACGACGAAGCGGCTGCTTCCGTTTTGGTCACCGATTCGCCATCCTTCTCAGAACGCGTGCGCGCCGAAATCACGACGCGCGTCCCGCTGACTCGGCATGCCGCTCGTGTGCGCGAGGCCTTGACAGGCCCCCAGTCCGCCGTCATCTTGGTCGACGACCTTGCTGTCGCCGCCCAGGTCAGCAACGCTTACGGGCCTGAGCACCTAGAGATTCAGACGCGCGACGACCAGGGCGTGCTCGCTCGGATCGACGACGCAGGTGCCATATTCGTGGGCAGTTATACCCCGGTAAGCCTTGGCGATTACCTCGCGGGGTCGAACCATGTGCTGCCCACGGGCGGCACTGCACGTTTTGCCGCTGGTCTGGGTGCGCACACTTTTCTGCGCCCCCAACAGATCATCAGCTACGATCGGGCGGCGCTCGACGAGGTGCGCACCCCACTATTGGCTCTCGCACAGACTGAGGGTCTGCCTGCACACGGCGAAGCCGTTTCAGCGCGCTTCGAGACGAAACCGAAGACAGAGGCAGGTAGCAACTAGTGCACTGTCCATTCTGCAGGCACCCTGACAGTCGGGTCATTGATTCGCGCACGAGCGATGATGGGCTTTCGATCCGCCGCCGCCGTCAATGCCCAGAATGCGGGCGCCGTTTTTCCACGACCGAGACGGCGAGCCTCACGGTCATCAAGCGCTCAGGGGTGGTCGAACCCTTCAGCCGTGAAAAAGTCGTGAGTGGGGTGCGCAAAGCGTGTCAGGGTAGGCCGGTCACGGAGAGCGACCTCGCATTGCTCGCGCAGCAGGTCGAGGAGTCCGTGCGGCAGACCGGGCAGGCACAACTTGACGCGAACGACATCGGTCTCGCGGTTCTCCCGCACCTCCGCGAACTCGACGAGGTCGCATTCTTGAGGTTCGCCAGCGTCTACCAGGCGTTCGAGTCGCTCGAGGATTTCGATACGGCCATCGCTGAGCTACGCGACCAATCGCGCACTCGGTCGGATGCCAGCACACACCCTGCAGACGGCAAGGACTAGACCACACATGCGCATGTATCCCGCACTCTTCAATTCCGTGCTCCGCCACCTCGATCCCGAGACGGCGCACAACCTCGCCTTTCGCGCGATTCAGGCCGCCCCGTTTGCGGGAGCGCCGCTGCGAAGCGCTTGCGCACCGGACCCCTCGCTGCGAGTGAGGGCGCTCGGCTTGGAGTTTCCGAGCCCGTTCGGCCTCGCTGCCGGCTTCGATAAGAATGCGACGGCGATCCTGGGCCTTGGAGCGCTCGGTTTCGGCCATGTTGAAGTGGGAACGCTTACCAGGTATCCCCAGCCCGGTAACCCGAAGCCTCGTTCGTTTCGCCTGATCGAAGACCGAGCTCTGATCAATCGAATGGGGTTCAATAACGGCGGATCCGCAGCCGCGGTTCCCCACATCGAGCGGGCCCGCCTAAGTCCTCACCGCCCCGTCATCGGTGTGAACATCGGAAAGAGTCGTATCACCGAGGTGGATCAGGCCGCCGCCGACTATGTTTGGAGCGCACAGCGACTGGCCCCCCTTGCCGACTATCTCGCGGTCAATGTCAGCTCACCCAACACCCCGGGCTTGCGGGGCTTACAGGAGCTCTCCGCGCTGGAACCGCTCTTGGCTGAGGTGAAACAGGCAGCCGGACGCACTCCGCTCCTCGTGAAGATCGCTCCCGATATGGACGATGAGCAACTTGCCGGGATTGCCAGACTCGCGGTCGGCCTCGGGCTTGACGGAATTATCGCGACCAACACGACGGTCTCGCGTGCGGGGCTTCAGGCGTCCGCTCGCGAGGTTGAAGAGTTGGGCGCAGGTGGACTCTCGGGGCAGCCGTTGGCCGCGCGGTCGCTTGAAGTGCTCAAGTGCATTCGCCAGGTGGTGCCATCCGATTTCTGTGTGATCTCGGTCGGGGGAGTGGCAACTGCGGGTGACGTCCTAGCTCGGCTAGATGCGGGCGCCACCCTGGTGCAGGGGTACACGGCCTTCATTTACGAAGGGCCCCTGTGGGTGCGTGAGATCAACCGCGGTCTAGCTGCCGTCGGCTGGCGACAGGAAACGTCTGCCTGATTCGCCAGCCGCGGCTGAGTGATCTACTTCGGGTAGTTGCCGCGCTTGACCTGCGGCTTGGGAATCCGCAGGGGACGGAACTGGAACGCGCGCATTGCCGCGTACCACCGGAAGCCCTTCTGTACGCTGTCTACACCGAATTTCGCCTCAAGCTTGCGTTTGAGGAGTAGACCGAGGAATACCGCGTCAAGGATGGCGAGCAGCACGTATCCCCAGATGACTGCCAGACTAATGACCTGGAAAATCCCCGGTAGGAACGTCATCACGAGCACGACAAGCATGAGTGGGATGAGAAATTCGCCGACGCTGAAACGGGCGTCCACGTAATCTCGCACAAAGCGTCGCTGCGGGCCCTTGTCGCGAATCGATAGATACCGCTCGTCGCCCTGCATCATGCCGAGACGAGCGCGCTCTCGCGCCTCCATCTGCTTCTGCCTCTGTCTCTTGATCGCGGCCTTATCTCGGCCTCCGACCAGTGGCTGAGCCTTGGCGGCCTGAGCTTCCTTCCGCGACGGCGTTGGTCGTCCCTTGCCCACGGGCTCCGCGGCCTGTTCGTCACCGGTCGATGCCGAGGTGTCTTCCTTCGCCACGCCATTCCTCTCGTTGCTCTGCGATGTCCGGGGTGCCGAAGGCACCGATCCGCACAGGGAATAAGACTACCCGGACTCAGCGTTGACTTTTGAGAGGGCGCGTAGACTGGGGCCCAAGATCAACCGAGGAGACGTCATGAGCGCAACTGCGACAGACACTGCACCGGCCCATCAGGTGGGGCTTACCGACACTGCACGCGAAAAAGTGGGGAGCCTTCTTGCGCAGGAAGGTCGCGACGACCTCCGACTGCGGATTGCTGTGCAGCCCGGAGGCTGCTCCGGCCTGATCTATCAGCTGTTCTTTGATGAACGTGTGCTCGAGAATGACGCGGTCGTCGATTTCGGTGGCGTCGCGGTCGTTGTTGACCAGATGAGTGTTCCTTATTTGAACGGTGCCACCATCGATTTTGAAGACACGATCCAGAAACAGGGCTTCACGATTGATAACCCCAATGCTCAGGGCAGCTGCGCCTGCGGCGACAGCTTCAGCTAGTCGCTCGCGACCAGTGAAAAGGCCACCAGTGATGTCTCACATCGGCATCACGGTGGCCTTTTCTGCGCGAATCGCCGCCGTGCCTCGGCGTGTGTTCAGTAAACCTCAAGGTTCGCGCTAAGCTAACAGGGAGTCAATCGTTGGGCCTGCAGTGCGGGTCATAACAACACAGTTTCGAAAGGTATGCGGTGCGTTCCAATCGTCGAATGAAATGGGTAGCGGCCCCGGTAGCAGTGACGGCGGCACTCGCCCTGGCCGGTTGTACTCCGGCGCAGTTGCGCGGGTTTTTGCCCGAGGGGTCTACCGATGCGACCAATCACACGCCCGGTATTACCAGTCTGTGGGTGAACTCGTGGATCGTGTTGCTGGCGGTGGGGGTGCTCGTATGGGCGCTCATCATCTGGGCCGCGGTTGCGTACCGCAGGCGCAAGGGTCAAACGGGTCTGCCGGTGCAGCTTCGGTACAACATGCCGATCGAGACGCTGTTTACCGTGGTACCGGTCATCCTGGTGCTCGGTTTCTTCGGGTTTACTGCTCAAGAGCAGTCGAAGATCGAGGCGCGCGATGAGAACCCAGACAACGTGGTGGAGGTCATCGGCAAGCGATGGGCTTGGGATTTCAACTACGTCAGCGATGACGTGTTCTTCCAGGGAGTCCAGGTTCAGACTGATGAGAATGGTTCCGCGATCCCTGAGACCATGCCGGTACTGTACTTGCCTGTCAACCAGTCAACTGAGGTTCGCCTCGAGACGCGCGACGTTATTCACTCCTTCTGGATCGTGGAGTTCCTTCAGAAGAAGGACATGATTCCTGGCCAGACCAATTACCTAACTTTCACTCCAACAACGACCGGCACATTCATGGGGAAGTGCGCAGAACTCTGCGGCGAATACCACTCGATGATGCTGTTCGAGGTCAAGGTTGTCGAACAGGCCGAGTACGACGCGTACGTTGCGTCGCTGCGAGGGCAGGGCAACGAGGGTCAGGTTGGAACAGAATTTAACCCGAACCAGGAGCTCTTCTTCGGTGACGAAGCCAAGGCCGAGAACGAGTAGCGAGGAAGAAGCGAAAATGAAGAAGGGCAACGTAATCGTTTCGTGGATCACTTCCACGGACCACAAAGTCATCGGGTATATGTACCTGATCAGCTCGTTCGTCTGGTTCCTTGTTGGCGGGCTGATGGCGTTGATCATCCGTGCGCAGCTATTCGCGCCCGGGCTCGAGGTCGTCGCGACGAAGGAGCAGTACAACCAGCTCTTTACGATGCACGGCACGATCATGCTCCTGATGTTTGCTACGCCGCTTTTTGCCGGTTTCGCGAACGTTCTCATGCCGCTACAGATTGGTGCGCCAGACGTCGCCTTTCCTCGACTGAACGCCTTTGCTTTCTGGTTGTATAGCTTCGGATCATTGATCGCGGTTGGCGGCTTCCTCACTCCGCAGGGCGCGGCATCCTTTGGGTGGTTCGCTTACGCACCGCTGTCGGACGTGACGTTCTCCCCGGGTGTTGGCGGAAACCTTTGGATCCTGGGTCTTGGCATTAGCGGATTCGGCACCATCATGGGTGGCGTGAACTTCATCACCACTATTGTGACGATGCGCGCTCCAGGCATGACGATGTGGCGCATGTCGATCTTCACCTGGAACACGCTGATTACCTCAATCCTGGTCATCCTCGTCTTCCCGGTACTTGCCGCCGCATTTTTCTCACTCGCTGCAGACCGTATCTTCGGCGCGCACGTTTTCAACGGGGAGGGTGGTGCAATTCTCTGGCAGCACCTGTTCTGGTTCTTTGGGCACCCCGAGGTCTACATCATCGCTCTGCCGTTCTTCGGTATTGTCTCCGAGATCTTCCCGGTATTCAGTCGCAAGCCGATCTTTGGTTACAAGACTCTCGTGTACGCCACGATCGCAATTGCCGCATTGTCGATGACCGTGTGGGCGCACCATATGTACGTCACCGGTTCTGTCCTGCTCCCGTTCTTCGCCCTGATGACAATGCTCATCGCCGTGCCAACCGGTGTGAAGATCTTCAACTGGCTGGGAACCATGTGGCGGGGCTCAATCACCTTCGAGACCCCCATGCTCTGGTCGCTCGGGTTCCTCGTTTCCTTCGTATTCGGTGGTCTCACCGGTGTGATCCTCGCGTCGCCCGCTCTTGACTTCCACCTGTCAGACACGTACTTCGTCGTAGCGCACTTCCACTACGTGATTTTCGGTACCGTCGTCTTTGCGATGTTTGCGGGCTTCTACTTCTGGTGGCCGAAGTGGACTGGCAAGATGCTCGACGAGCGTCTCGGGAAGATCCACTTCTGGATTCTTTTCATCGGGTTCCACATGACCTTCTTGGTGCAGCACTGGATGGGCGTCATGGCAATGCCGCGTCGCTACTACACCTACCTGCCAGAAGACGGGGTCACCTGGATGAACCAGCTGTCCACCGTGGGTGCCATGATCCTCGGGGCCTCCATGATTCCGTTCCTGTTGAACGTGTACTTGACCGCGCGACGAGCACCCAAGGTCACCGTAAACGATCCCTGGGGTTTTGGGCGATCGCTCGAGTGGGCCACCTCTTGCCCGCCGCCGCGTCACAACTTCACCTCAATTCCCCGCATTCGCTCGGAGTCGCCCGCGTTCGACCTCAATCACCCAGAGGTAACCGGTGTGACCCAGCCCGGCCAGGAAAGCGAGCAGCACAAGCTCGCCCCGCAGAAGTAATGCTGAAAGGGATTTGAAACCATGAAGTCGAATGTCGTTATATTCAGCATTCTGACGGCGTACTTCGTTATTGTCGCGTCCGTCTACACTGTTTGGAACTTGATTTCAAACGACCGCATCGAATGGGCGGGATCGCTCGCCATCCTGCTTTCCGGTGGTCTTACCGGCTTCATTGCTGCGTACCTCTCCCTGGTCCAGAAGAAGCAGGGCGGTGTGCTGGTCGAAGATCAGCTCGAAAGCGATATTGACGACGGCGATCCAGAGATCGGTGAGTTCAGCCCCTGGAGCTGGTGGCCGATTTTCCTCGCGTTCTCCATCGCAATGGTGATTCTCGGCCTTAGCGTCGGTTTCAACTTCTGGTTGGCCTTCCTGAGCCTTCCGCTTGTGGTGGTCGGCGTAGTCGGCTGGGTGTACGAGTACTACCGCGGATACTTCGCACGTTAACAGCACGACCTCTCCACCCGATAAGCTGGGTGTGTGAGTATTTCTATTCGACGCGGCAAGGCCGAAGACGCAACAGCGCTCTTCGGCCTTGCGCGTCAGTACCAGACCGGTCGCGAGGCTATTGGCCGTGACGAGTTCAACGTAGCATTCGATAACGTTTTGCGGCAGCGTGCTCAAGAGACGAACGTACTATTCGTTGCTGAGGAAGATCAACGTGTGGTCGGCTACTCATTGATGACTGTCTCTCGTCTTCTTCACGCCCCAGGCCTGACTGCTCACCTGCAGGAAATCGTTGTCGATGAGTCCGCCCGTGGTCATGGAACGGGAGACCTCCTTATGGAGGCGAATGAGAACTATTGCATGGGCCGGGGCGTGCGTCAGCTTTCGGCTTCGACAGCGCGCATCGGCTCCTTTTACAACCATCGCGGGTTCGAAGCTATGGGCCAGCACTATCGCAAGATTCTCGATCTCAGCTAAGCAGTCCAGTCTTGGATTCGGACCTCGAGACTCACCTGCCGATGGACCCCTCCACCTCATCTAGACGACGCGTGAGACGCCGTCCGGGGGAGAACCGCATACGATTGATCGCCGCTGCGACGATCGAATTTTCGCTTCTTGGGTACCGAGGTGCGTCTACCGTTTCCATTGGAGCCCGTGCTGAGGTGCCGCAGCCGCACGTCTACGCAAGCTTCACAAACAAGCTTGAACTCTATCTTGCTGTGGTGGAGCGGGTCAGTGCGTCGCTCAACGCGCAAGGGCTCGGCGCGCATCACGCTAGCTCGACTGTTTCGGACCCCACGGCAGTGAGTGTCGCTCAGAGCCACGAGTGGGACTCTCTTGCGTCCGCAGAGTCTGAAGTACCAAGGGTCCACGCAGCTTTCTTGCTGCAGGCCGTTGCCGCATCAGCTGACCCGGACGTGGGTGATGCCTCGCGCGCGCTCATCAGGGAGGCCCAGGTGCTGATCGGTCAGGAAAGCTTCTCTGCCTGTCTTCTCGACGGTGTTGAATATCTTCTCGAACAATAGAGAACTTTGAAGCATGGAAGATTGTGTGTCATACAATCTCGGGGATGCAGAAGACCCCGGCGAGACAATGTCTCGCCGGGGTCTTCTGCTTTACAGGCTTGGCCTAGTGACCGTCGTGGCGTTCTTGGTCCAGCTCATTCTGCGTGGGCGGAACGATACGGTTCTCGAAGAACCAGCGGCTCATACCTGCCCGCAAACGCTTACTAAGTGGGATCCGCCCGTCGTCATTTGGGCGCAGCATCATTGGCTCGTAGTCATGGTAGCTGACGAGCTCCCAGCGCTCGTAATCGGTTACCGGCTTATGAACTTCAACGAACTCGCCACCAGGGAGTCGCACAATGCGACCCGACTCATAGCCGTGAAGAGCAATCGAACGATCCTTCTTCTGCAGCGCAAGACAGATGCGCTTGGCTACCTGGTAGGCAACGATCGGACCGAGGATGAGCAGTGCTTGCAGGGTGTGAATCACGCCCTCCATCGCCAATTGGAAATGGGTGGCCATGAGGTCGGAACTTGCGCCCGCCCACATGACAGCGTAGAAGGTCACTCCAGCGGCGCCAATCGCGGTGCGGGTCGGTGCGTTGCGCGGACGATCGAGGATGTGATGTTCGCGCTTGTCGCCCGTCACCCAGGCCTCGATGAACGGGTAGATCGCAACAACGATGAGGAAGCCAACCATGATGATGATCGGGACCAACATGTTCCAGGACCAGGTGTAGCCAAACCACTCGGTCTCCCAGCCCGGCGGAATGAGACGCAGCATTCCGTCGGCGAAGCCGATGTACCAGTCAGGCTGTGTACCCGCGGAGACGGGGGAGGGGTCGTACGGACCATAATTCCAGATCGGGTTGATCCCGACAAAGGAAGCGATCAGCATAATGACACCGAAGACGATGAAGAAGAATCCGCCGGCCTTCGCTGCGTACACGGGCAGAACGGGGAACCCAACGACGTTCTGCTGGGTCTTGCCCGGGCCAGGGTACTGCGTGTGCTTGTGGATCACAACAAACGCCAAGTGCAGCGCGACGAAGAGAATAACCATCGCTGGCAGGAGCATAATGTGCAGCATGTAGAGGCGGCCGACGATGTCGGTTCCAGGGAACTCTCCACCGAAGAAGAGGAATGACATCCAGGTACCCACGACGGGAACAGCCTTGATGATTCCGTCGATGATGCGGAGACCGTTTCCTGAGAGCACGTCATCCGGGAGCGAGTATCCGGTGAAGCCTTCTGCCATTGCCAGCACGAAAAGCACGAAGCCGATGACCCAGTTGAGCTCACGGGGCTTGCGGAATGCGCCGGTGAAGAAGATTCGCAACATGTGCAGACCGATGGAAGCGACGAACAACAGCGCCGCCCAGTGATGCACGTGACGCATCAGGAGGCCACCGCGAACCGAGAAAGAGATGTCGAGCGTAGAGGCCATGGCGACCGACATCTCGACGCCCTTCATGGGCACGTAGGGACCGGTGTAGAAAACCTCTGCCATTGATGCCTGGAAGAACAGCGTCAGGAACGTGCCCGAAAGGAGGATGACGACGAAACTGTAAAGCGCAACTTCGCCGAGGAGGAAAGACCAATGATCGGGAAAGACCTTGCGCCCAAACTCCTTGACTGCGACACCAATCTTGGTTCGTTCGTCAATGTAATTTGCTGCGGCAGATGTGAAGCGGCTAGATCCGCTCTGATTCTGAGTCGGTGGTGGGGTGACTGTGGTGCTCACTTGAGACGCTCCCAGAAGCTCGGGCCGACAGGTTCTTGGAAGTCGCTCTGTGCGACCAGGTATCCTTCATCATCTACCGTGATTGGTAGCTGCGGAAGGGGACGTTTTGCCGGTCCAAAAATGACCTTGGCCTCGTCGGTCACATCGAACTGCGACTGGTGGCATGGGCAAAGCAGGTGATGGGTGTGCTGCTCGTACAGGGCGACCGGGCAACCAACGTGCGTACACACCTTGGAGTAAGCGACGATGCCATCGTAAGACCAGCCCTTGCGCTCGTCCCGCTCCTTGAGCTTTTCGGGCTCGAGGCGCATCAACAACACGACAGCTTTAGCCTTCTCGTCGAGCAGGTTCGTTGCTTGAGCAAGATTCTCTGGAACGACGTGGAAGACAGAGCCGATGGTGACGTCAGCGGCGCGAATCGCCCCGCCCACTCCGTGACCGCCGGTGTCACGGGCAAGACGAATACCCTCTTCCCACAGAGTGTGCTTCAGAAGAGTGACCGGATCTTGATCCTGTGGTGCCAGTCCGCGCAGAAGTGTGATGCCCGGAAGGGGGAATGCGATCAGCGCACCAATGAGGCTATTCCGCACCAGGGAGCGTCGTGAGAATCCAGACTCCTCATTTGCGAGGGAGAAGACCTCAATAGCTTTCGCACGGGTCTCGGTGTCGCTCGGAACTGGGTGACGTTCGTCGATGGACTCATGGTCGGCCATGATCGCCTTACCCCAGTGCACCGCTCCGATACCGACGGCGAGAAGGGAGAGGGTCATACCGACACCTACGAACATCGTGTGCAGGCGGATGTCCCACAGGTCTCCCGACTCGATCGGGAAGAACATGTACGCGAGAACCGCGCCGAGACTTCCTGCAATCGAGACGTAAAACAGAGTGTAAACCGTGCGCTCAGCACGCTTGTCGGCCTTGGGGTCAAGGTCGGTGACACGCTTCCGGTGCGGGGGAAGGCCCGGGTTCTGGACGGCGTCGGACGTGATGACTGCGGTACCCGCAGCTGGTACGACCGCGCCGTGGCCCTGGGCGGGGACAACGGCGCTTTCGCTACCGTTGTACTTCGCTTCCTCTGCCATGTTGCTCCTTGGTTCCTGACTATTCACGAGGGGTTCTCTTGCGCTGTATCGAACGAATTAATTCGACTTGGCAGTGACCCACACCGTGAACGCGACGATGATTCCGAGTCCGATGATCCAGATGAACAAGCCTTCTGCGACCGGTCCGATGGATCCGAGTGTCAGCCCACCGACGGCGGGCTTCTCCTCGATGTACTTCAGGTAGCTGATGATGTCAGCCTTTTCCTGCGGGCTGATGTTGGCATCGCTAAACACTGGCATGTTCTGCGGACCTGTCACCATTGCCTCGTAGATGTGGTCAGCGCCCACACCCATCAAGCCTGGGGCGAACTTACCCTCAGTGAGTGCTCCACCTGCCGCAGCCACGTTGTGACACATCGCGCAGTTGATGCGGAACAGAGTTGCTCCATTAGCAACGTCACCGTCGCCCTGGAGATACTGGGAATCGGGAAGCCCGGGTCCGGGCGCCAACGATGCAACGAAAGCAGCCATCTGCAAGGTCTGCTCATCGGTGAACTGCACCGGCTTGACCATTCCCTGGGGGCCTTGGAAGGCGAGCGGCATGCGCCCGGTGCCAACCTGGAAATGCACGGATGCTGCACCGCTGCCGATAAGCGACGGTCCGTCGACGGTTCCTTCTGCTTCCATCCCGTGGCAGGTTGCACAGTTGGCTGCGAACAACTTTTCGCCAGCCTCGATGGTCGCGGGGGAGGAGAGATCCACCTCGGCGGTTGCTGTGGTCTGACTAAACCCGGTGTAGGCAACCCCGGTGACGAGGAGCCCCACTGCTACCAATGCAACGGTGGCGAGGGGGTGCCGACGACCTGACTTGCTGACGTTCTTCTTGGCGCGAGCCATGATGTCGTTTCTCCTGACCTATTTGACCATGTAGATGACGATGAAAAGGCCGATCCACACGATGTCGACGAAGTGCCAGTAGTAGGACACGACGACAGCGGTGGTTTCTTCCTTGTGCGTGAAGTTCTTCACTGCGTAGATGCGGCCGATGACCAACAAGAACGCAATGAGACCCAATGACACGTGGATCCCGTGGAAGCCAGTTGTCATGTAAAAAGCGGAACCGTAGGGGTCTGAGCCCAACGTGATTCCCTCGGAAACGAATGTCGCATACTCCCAAGCCTGACCAGCAACGAAGATCGCACCGAGGAAGAACGTGAGGTAGAACCACTCGACGGCACCCCATTTGGACGGGCTTGAGCCGGTTGCACGTGGCTGCATGCGCTCTGCGGCAAACACGCCTGCCTGGCAGGTGAAGGAGGACGCAACCAGAATCAACGTATTGATGAGGGCGAAGGTGAAGTTCTGCTTCGCCGTCTGCTCTGCCCATAGTTCGGGATTCATAGCGCGGAGGGTGAAGTAAATCGCGAACAGACCCGCGAAGAACATAACTTCGCTGCCCAGCCACACGATGGTGCCGACGGCGACAGTATTGGGGCGTTGCACCGTTGGCGCAGCTAACTTCGTATTCATAGTGGTTGTCGTCACCCCTCCATTATGGCTGAAAGTTTGGTGTGCATATTTCACCTTCACACGGCGCGCCGAACTTTCCGCTATTTCTTCTCTAAGCCTATCGTGTCCACGCTCATGGCGTGACCGCCGATCGGCCGTCCGCCTCTCTCTCTTGCGCAGGCGGACTGAGGCCTCATCGTCGTCAGTGGGCCTCGATAGACTCCTTTTATGAACGACGAACGCACCTGGCCAGGTTTGCTTACTGCAATGCTCGAGGAGCGCGATCTCAGCGTCTCGCAGGCTGATTGGGCCATGGCCGAGATCATGACCGGTCGTGCGACCCCCGCTCAGATGGGTGGCTTTCTAGTCGCTTTACAGAAAAAGGGCGTGACCGTTGATGAGATCGTCGGTTTCCGCGATGCAATCCTCGCCGAGGCTCGGATGGTCCCGCTACCCAGTATGTCTCTCGACATAGTCGGTACCGGGGGAGACCGGTTTGGAACCGTGAATATTTCTACGATGGCATCAATCGTCTGTGCCGCGAGCGGGATCCCCGTGGTCAAGCATGGAAACAAAGCCGCGAGTAGCCTTTCCGGTTCCTCGGATGTGCTCACGGCGCTGGGAATCAACTTCTCACTTGAGGCCGAACAGCTTGCTGAAGCCTTCGAACGCGTTGGTATTGCCTTCGTGCATGCAGCGAAATTCTTGCCCGGATTTCGCCATGTCGCGCCCGTTCGGGCAGAACTCGGGATCCAGACTGTGTTCAATTACCTGGGTCCGCTATGTAACCCGGTGCGTCCGGAGGCAACTGCTGCGGGGGTTGCTGATCTCACCCGCGCACCTCTGTTCGCCGATCTCTTTCGCTTCCGCGGAGCCTCGGCCCTCGTGTTCCGCGGCGACGACGGGCTCGACGAGCTCACGACGACCGGGCATTCGCATGTCTGGGAAGTCAGTCGAGGAGCGCTCACCGAGCATGATCTTGACCCACGCGATCTCGGGATCGCGCGCTCCCAAATGAGCGACCTGGTCGGCGGTACACCGGAACACAACGCTGGGGTGGTGCGTCGAGTGTTCGCAGGTGAGCCTGGCCCCGTGCGTGACATCGTGCTGCTGAATGCTGCAGCTGGTCTCGTGGCTTTCGATCTCGCGAAGGAGCCAGCCAGTGCTGATGCTCCATTCCTGGAAAGGTTGAATCGGGGAGTAGAAGCCGCGGCCCTAGCGATTGACAGTGGTGCGGCGCTGCAGAAGCTCGATCAGTGGGCCTTGGTCACTAGCGAACTGGGAACGACCCGATAGTAGCAGCGCTTCTCGGCAGAGCTAGGGTGCTGTTCGCGTGAGTCGGTTGTATTTCAGGAGAAACGGCATCGGGTCCACAGCCTCCCCATCGACCGTTAGGGCGAAGTGTAGGTGCGAGCCGAATGAGAGACCGGTGTTGCCCACCCGGCCGACAGGGTCGCCGACTCTGAGTTTGTCTCCAACCTCATGGTCATGTGAGTTCATTTGCATGTGACAGTATCGGGCGGTGACATCGCTGTCGTCTATCACGTGTTTGACCTTGAGCCCGAATCCGCAGCCGTCGTTGGCGTATCCTGCTTCGATCACCACCCCCTCTGCAATTGACTGGATCGTTGTCCCGTCCGGGGCTGCGAAGTCTTGCGCGTCGTGGAACCCAGCGACGGGCCAGTGCCTCTCGCCAAAGGGATCGGTAAGAGGCACCGATTGAGCAAATGGGAACTGAATCTCAGCGTCGACGTAATTGATGAACGAGCCGTCACTTTCGCCAGCTTCGACGATGACGGAATTCAGGGCATCGAACGAGCTCGAGAGGTCGGAAGTCCCTCCGGTGTTGAGTAGCTGAGCTTGCATGGCAGCTACCGACTCCTCAGATTCACCAAAGTGAACCCCGGGAAGTGCCATCGTGAGCATGAGCGCGCCGACTCCCACAATGGCCGCCGGGGTCGCAATGAAGCGCTTCTGCCGACGTCGCGGGCCAGAGTTGGGCACGCTGGACTCGGAACTCCGTGGGTGAGGCTCGTCGCCATCAGTGTGGGGGAGTAGTGGGGGCAATAAGACCGCACCCTGCGTCGGGTGTGCTGATGCGGATGACTGCTGCAGCGAAGCGCGCAGCTCACGTCGGCTCGGGAACGCTGGTTCCTCGGGAGCTGCGTGTCGCGGCATCCGCGTCCTCTCTACTCAGTGGATCCGGGGGAGGCGGAGCGTAACCCTGCACATGTTCTTCCCCGACACAGGAAGGGCCCGAGTGTCGGGCCCAAGCAATGTAACGGTTAGATTACAACGGTTCGAGATCGATAGCCAGTCGGGCGAGGGTTCCGACCGCGGTCACCGCCAGCAAACCTGGCATCGAAGTTGCCCGAGGGTATGGATGGATTCTCAGCGTGTACTCGACGCGCACTTGTGGGGAGCAAACTTCAATTAACAGGCGTTGCGATTCTGGCTACCTGAGAGTTCATGGCCTATGAATAGGCATGTGCTGAAGTTTCAAGACGAGCGAACATCGCGAGTCGTTGCTCTCGAGCGCGGATCGTTGTCGCGTTCACCGCACGCTAGGGGGGCGTCAGATCGTGACGACGCTGTCAGGTGGCGCCGGCGCGTAAGCGTCCGAGGACTGCTGCATCTCCTTAACTGACATAATATAGATTATCACCGCACGTGCTGTTGCCTGGCGGAGATGTACGAGCACCCTGTGCGGTATTTTCTGCTGGGTGAACTGGATTCGCGCACCAGGACTGTTCGGACCAGAGTCGTGCGCGGCCGACTAGAGCACGTCCGCGTCAATCAATGTACGCAGCGAGCGGCAACGGCCGATACCGAAGACGCGGTAGCTGGTCGATGGTGACGTATCCTGGAGCTGCGTTCAACACATCGGGAATGCGATTGACGAGGGTTGCGCACGTTGTCAGATGTGTCGGAAGGTCCGAGTTCAGCAAGCTGAGTGTGGGCTCGCCTTCGACTGTCCATTCATTTGAGTCGCTCTCTCCTGCCACATATACCTTCCCCGTCATCTCGTGCATCAGCACTGGGCCTTCACGGGTTTCGACGATGTCAATATCTGTGAAGCCCAACACCTCGCCTGCCTGGACCGTGAGATCCAACGCGGCGCAGGGCGTGGGGCTTTCGGCGAGGACAGCCGTGGTCGTGGTCGTCGATTTCAACGGCGTAAGTCCCGCGGCTGCTGCGAGCGAGTGAAGGCTGACCCGCCCAAAAGTGGGAGGCCGGGTCGCGGTTGCGTTCCAGGCCTCAAACTCCTCTGCTGTAGTTCCGACCTGCTGATCACGAGCGAGTTCGGGCCCGAAGCTGTCGACGTTCCATGTCGACTTTCCGCGAACCTCTGTAAACGAATGTACGGTTCCGAGCATGGTCGAGATGAGAGAGACCCAGTAGCCGTCCTGATGTCCCGTGCACACGAGCGTCGCGCCATGCGCCCTTGCCGTGGCGTCCAACCGTGCGGACTCTGCAGGGCTCGTATTCCAGGAGTAGAGAGGTTCCTCCGCGAGCGATATGACGTCAATGCCACGTTCGAGACACATGAGCATTGGCCCCAGAACGTCTTCCATGTAACTCGCGATTGTCATGACGACCAGATCAGGTCGAGTCGCGTCCAGCACGCGCTGAGCATCCGATGACGCGGCGACACCGAGCGTTGCAATTCCGGCAATCTCGCCAACGTCTCTCCCAACTTTGTCCTCCGAACGGCATATGCCGCCGACGACGATCGCACCTTTTTCTACGATCATTCGGGTGATGATGCTCCCCATCGAGCCGATCCCGTACATTACGACCTTTGGTCCTTGCATGGCCATCCTTACGTCCCATCCTTCAGGAGCATCGTTGCTCGTGCGGGTGCTAGCTACGCTAATGGAAATTCAAGGACTGTGCATCGTGAATTTGGCAGGAGTGGACTGCCCAGGAGCATGTGTGGCTAACGGTCTATGCGGGGCTCAGTGCAAGAAGGGCTCGCGATGCGAGAGCGCTCGCTCCGACGAGCGCCACTTGAGCTCCGGTAATCATCAGCTCGGCAGAGGTGAACCATCCCGCAGCGACTGTCAGCGCGAGGCCACCCGCTACCAGCGTGACACCAGCGATCGTGAGCAGCACGCCAAGAATTTTGTTCATTCCAGCGATGAACCTTGGGGTCGCTCGTGAGGCGCGCGACGCCGGACGCGGACGCAGCAGCGCCGCTACAGCGAACACCAAGACTCCCAGCGATAACGCCCCGATAAGGTCGCTCGGGCGATGCCATCCGAACTCCAGCAGCTGCCAAGCGGCAATTCCGGTCACTATCGCACCCAGTACGGCAGCAGCCGGTTGGAGTGCTCGCGGTACGGACCAGATGAACGCGGCACATACGACCGTGAAAACTGTCATGTGTCCGCTGGGAAACGTGTTTTCGGCATCGAGTTCGAACAACCCTGGACGTTCCAATACCCGCTGCTTCAGCAGCTGCGAGACAACAATCGCGATGGTCGGAATCACTACCACGCCAATCGCGCGCCGCGACCCGTGCACCCACAACGCCAGACCGCCGAGAAGGAGCAGCACTACGATGATTGCAGGAACTGAGACCAAGCTCAGTGGTGCTGGCGGGTCGTATGTGAAACTTGCGGCCTCCAAGACGCTCGCCTCAGCTCGTTGGCCCAGCAGACTACCCACCCCCACGGCATAGGAGAGCCCCCCAAAAACGAGCGCGAGGAGTGCATATGTCGCCGCGCGACCACGGTACATTCCCATATCGCGCTCCCCTCCTCTCCCCCGCTGCGGTCGACCGATGCGACGAGCTCATCGCCTGCAGCCTATGTGCGGCTGCTATCGAATTTCTGAGTGCTGACGATCTGCCGTGCGCACCGCCCACAGCGCCACGGCGGCTGCCGTCGCGACATTCAAAGAATCGATATCGTGTTCCATCGGAATCAGGACACTCCGGGTGGCGGCAGCCAGCGCCTTTCTACTGAGCCCCTCCCCCTCCGTTCCGAACATGAGGGCGAGTCGAGGCGGCAGCGCTCGCGAAAAGTCAGCAAGGTCCTCAGCATTCTCGCGCAGCGCGAATGCGACCAGAGCAAAGCCTGCTTCACGAATCATCGGGCCGGCCGAGCGCCAATCGGGCAGCCGAGCCCACGGCACTTGAAGCACGGCACCCATGCTCACCCGCACCGAGCGACGATACAGTGGGTCCGCGCAGGCAGGCGTGAGCAGGACGGCATCCGCGCCGAGCGCCGCAACCGACCGAAAAATAGCGCCGACGTTGGTGTGATCGGCCAAGTCTTCAAGCACGACGACGCGCTTCGAGCGGGTCAGGAGCTCCATCGGATCCAATTCCGGGGGGCGGTGCATTGATGCGAGAGCCCCGCGATGCATGTGAAAACCGGTGAGCTGTTCGAGCTGCGCACTGTCGCCGATGTACACCGGGACCTCGGGGAACTTCTCGAGCAGCGGCTCGACCCGAGGAAGCCACTCCGGAAGTAACAGGATCGAACGGGGTTGATGCCCGGCGCGGAGCGCGCGTTCAATAACCTTGGGCGATTCCGCGAGGTACAGCCCCTCGGCCGGCTCGCGCACGCGGCGCAGCGCCACGTCAGTCAATTGGGTGTAGTCAGCAAGCTCGGGGACTTCGATGCTGTCGATCCGACAGACCCTCATGCCTCGTCTCCCGCCGCGTTGACCGCGAGGAGAAACGCCTTGATCTCGGCGGCCGCGTGATCCACAGCCTCGTAGTGCACCAGGTGCCCGACCCCGGGAATCACGCGCAAACGCGCATCCCGTAGTCGGTTACGAAGTGATAGTTGCTCGGCAAGCGGGGTGATGTCGTCACGATCACCCGCGATCAGAAGGGTGGGCTGCGTGACAGCCGGGGCATACTCTGCGACCGTGTGGGAGATGGAAGCCCGGAAAGCCTGGAGAAGAGTCCCAGTGTCGGAAAACCGGCTGAAATATGATTCGTGCTGGCCGTGAATCCACGATCTGAGCTCCGGGTCTCGGGTCTTTGCCATTACCTCGCTCATGACTCGCACTATGACCGGGTGCCCGAGGAGAGCGCGCGCCGGGCGTTCGGGCAAAGAATCAGCGGCACGGTAGTACCAGGTCGCAAGCTGCGTGAGCGCACCCTGCGGGCCTTCGAGCGCGGGGGCAGAGATCGGGTTGATCAGGGTGACATTGCTCGGGGTGAGTCCGGCCGCGATCGAGTTCGCGACCACAAGCGACCCAAATGAGTGACCGAGTATGGCGAATCGATCGCCAGCTACCTGCGCGGCAAACTCGCGCAGCCACTCACCGTAGAGATCCAGATCGTGCGTTCGGCCAGGGATGGCCGGGGTGCTCCCAAAACCGGGAAGATCGGGAACAATAGTGCGGATGCCGGGAACGCGTCTCGCGATCGCGTGTGCAAGGCCGTCGAGGCCGTGGTGGTCACCGCGAAACCCATGTACCAAAATCATCGGCGCACCGGCCGGGTCACCATAGTGCCACGCACAGGTGTCTACTCCGAGCGTCGAAATGCGGAGGTTAGGCGATGCGTCAGTCACCAGTCGAGTGTAGCCGTCCCGTACTTCGATGTCGGCGCCGGCCGATAGCATCGGGAACGAGGAATAGGAGCACTGTGTCCGATCAACTACCCTTGTGGGCTGAAAACCTGGCCGTTTTCGACACCGAAACCACCGGAGTCGACACCTCGAGCGCGCGCATCGTGAGTGCGACCATCGCTGTCATCGGTGGATCAGGCGAAGTAAAAGAGCGCTATGACTGGCTGCTCGATCCCGGCGTAGAAATTCCCGACGGTGCCGCACGCATTCACGGAATCACCACTGAGGTTGCACGGGCGAGCGGTGTCCAGGCCCCCGTCGGTGTGGCTCAGATCGTGCTGCAACTCCAGGCGATGCTCGAAAGAGGTTTCCCCGTCGTCGCCTATAACGCACCGTTTGACCTCGGTTTGCTTCGTTCCGAGTCCGCACGACACGGGGTGAACTGGCCGGCGGTGGTCTCCCCCGTGATTGATCCTCTCGTGCTCGATAAGCAGTTCGACCGGTTCCGAAAGGGTAAGCGAACGCTTGAGGTGGTCGCCGAGCATTATCAGGTCGAACTCGGTACCGCGCATGACGCCGGTGAAGATGCGATTGCTGCGGGGCGGGTGGCTCAGGCGATTGCGCGTAAGTACGCCCAAGTACTTCCTGACGAAATTATTGCGTTGCACGAGGCTCAGGTCGGTTGGGCTGCGGCTCAGGCCGAGAGCTTCCAGGAATACATGCGGCGGGTCAAAGACCCGGCATTCGTAGCTGACGGCGCATGGCCGATCCGCTGAGGAAAGTGATGAGTCGAGAGAATGGCCGCAACGACTGATGTCGCACATGGGCTCCAACTGACTGTCAGTGAACCATTGGGCCGCACAATTACTCAATCGGGCTCATCGGAATTGAGGGTGTAGAAGCGGCCTGAACCCACCCGCTTCGAGGAGCGATCTCGCGATGTAGTTCGTGAGGTTCCGGAAGCCCAGCGCAGAGCCACGCAGGTGCTCGAGTCTGCCGTTGATTGCTTCGGTTGGCCCGTTCGACGTCCTCGGATGATCGAAGTACGCGAGGATGTCCTGACGGCGGCGTTCCAAGGTGTAGCCGAGCTTGCGGAGCTCCACGAACCAGGCGGGGGTCGTCGCCCTCACCACATCGATCAACTCGCGGAGCCTGCGCCGACCATTGCCCGAGAATCGCTCCCGATAGGCTGCGACGACTTGTTGATAGACCCGCCAGGCCCGCCACACGTCCGCATGCGCAGGGTCAGCGAACACCGCGTCCAACCGTTCGTGCTGCTTCTGGGTGAGGAACGCTTCACCCGTTCTCAACGACCGGCGAACTCCATAGAGCGGGTCGCCCCGGCGTCCGCGATGCCCGAGGGTTTCCTGCTGCACCCGCTGCCTCGTCCGGTCGAGAGCATCGCCGGCGAGTTGGACGACATGGAAGGGATCCATCACCGGGACCGCGTCGGGCAGCACCTCTTGCGCGGCCGTCTTGAACCCGGTGAACCCGTCCATCGCAACGACCTCGATCCGTTCACGCCATGCCCGCGATCGTTCCTCAAGCCACGTCTTGAATACCTGTTTCGAGCGGCCCTCGACCATGTCCAGCAGCCGGGCCGGGCCGCGTTTCTCGCGCACCGGGGTCAGATCGATGATCACCGTCACATACCTGTCTCCGCGGCGAGTATGCCGCCAGACGTGCTCGTCGACCCCGATCGTGGAAACTCCGGCGAACCGGCCAGGATCCTCGATGAGCCTCCGTTTCCCCTCGGCCAAGATCGCGGTGTTCGCGGTATGCCACGACACCCCGAGGCCCGCTGCCGCGCGTGACACGGTGAGATGGTCCAGGACGAGCGCTTCCAACGCCCAGCGGAGCCCACCACGAGAGATCTTCGCCCGGTCCGGGGCAGCGAGCGTGGTGTCCTCGCGCCACACAGCACGGCACCAGGAACATCGGTATCGGCGCACTCGGATCAGCAGCGTCGTGACGCGATGCCCGAAAGGCTCATGCGCGAGCCGGCGAGTCACCGTATCGCGGGCGACCCCCTCGGCTCCGCAACGCCTACACCACGGGTCGGGCTCTTTCACTCGGCACTCGATGACCGCATGGTCGGGCTCGAGGTACTGCCGGGTCGCGGTCAGGCCGAGTTCATCGAGGCGGCAGAACGTCGTCAGATCAGCGGGCTGGAAGGTAGCGTGGTGCATGTCGAGGTCTCTCGGATGGACAGTGTAGGAACTTCCATCATCGAGAGGCCTCGATCTATCTAGCGGCAGCCACTCCGGGCACCACTTCTACACTCCCAAATGCGAAGAGCCCTCAATCGCTCTGTCACTGAGCAGCGGAGATGTTCAGACCGCACAGGAAAGGGGCGGGCAGCACCCGAAAGTGTTGCCCGCCCCTTTTCTCGCCCGCCTGAGCGGTGAGAAAGTGCTTAGCCGCCGAAGCTCTTGAAGCGCTTGTTGAACTTTTCGACGCGACCAGCCGAGTCCATGATGCGCTGCTTACCCGTGTAGAACGGATGCGAGGCGCTTGAGATTTCAACGTCGATCACCGGGTAGGTAGCACCATCGAGCTCGATGGTCTTGCTGCTGGTGAGCGTGGAACGGGTGAGGAACGTCTCGCCCGAGGCCAGGTCGCGGAACACGATGGCGTTGTACTCGGGGTGGATCTCGGTCTTCATGGGTGTCCTTATGCTGTCGGTGATTGATGCGCAGAGCGCACGAAGTCTCTAGCGACGATGCGCCAAAACTCTACTTTAGCAGATCCCGGAGTCGATTCGGACGTCGACGCTAGACTCGCGCAACTGCTGCGTAGCGGCCGCCCTCAACCTTCAAGTCAAAACTCATGCCAAAGGTGTCGCCCAGTGATTCGGCGGTGAGTGTCTCATTGATAGGCCCCGCCGCCTGTACCCTGCCGTCTTTCAGCATTAGAACATGGGTGAACCCCGGCGGGATCTCCTCAACGTGATGGGTCACCATAATCATTGCCGGCGAGTCGGGCGATTGAGCGAACCCCGAAAGCATCTGCAGGAGACGCTCACGCGCACCAAGGTCGAGGCTCGCGCTCGGTTCGTCCAAGAGCAGAAGCTCCGGGTCTGTCATGACTGCCCGCGCGATCATTGCGCGCTTCCGCTCACCATCGCTAAGGGTACTGAAGGGGTGGTCGGCAAGATCTGTAAGTCCCCACTCAGCGACAATACGATCAGCCTGCCTAAAGTCGTAATCGTCGTATTTCTCGTTCCACCGACCCTCGACAGCATAGGCGGCGGTGAGCACAAGATTTCTCACCGTTTCAGTTGCTGGAATTCGGCGCGCGGTGGCCGTCGAAGCGAATCCGAGGCGGTTGCGTAATTCCCAGATGTCAAAGGTGCCAAGTCGCTGGTCGAGGACGTCAACCGTGCCCGAGGTGGGATAGTCGTTTGCGGTTGCGATCCGCAGCAGTGTTGTCTTACCGGCACCGTTTGCGCCGAGCACTACCCAGCGCTCAGAACTGTCAACCTCCCAGTTCACTCCGTCAAGAATGGGACGACCGCCCCGAACGTAGGAAACATCGTCGAACCGGAGCACATTGACCATAGCTGCAAGCCTACTCAGTGTGACGCTCTCGTCGCGTGTGCTCTGACCGCGTGTGCGATCTCTACACTGGATCTATGAGCCTCTCCCCCGCGCCTCGTCCACTGGTAGTACTCGACTGCGATTCGACGACGATTCAGGACGAAGTTATTGAGCTATTGGCCGACGCGGCGGGGACTCGCGAGCAGGTAGCTGAGGTTACCGAGCGAGCCATGCGAGGTGAACTCGACTTCGCGGAGAGTCTGCGTGAACGCGTGGCGACCCTAGCCGGGGTTTCGGAGACGGTCTTTGATGAGACCTATCGACGCGTGCGGCCAACACCCGGGATTCATGAGCTCGTCGCCGAGGTGCACGCTCGCGGAGGCAAGGTCGGCGTTGTCTCGGGAGGCTTTCACGAGGTGCTTGATCCCCTCGCAAACGACCTCCGTCTCGATTACTGGCGCGCGAACCGTCTGGAGGTCGCAGATGGGAAGCTCACCGGTAGGGTGTACGGTCCGATAATCGATGCTCAGGCAAAGGCCGACGCGCTTCGAGAATGGGCGGCAGCCGAGGGAATCCATTGGGGCTCGACGGTCGCAATCGGGGACGGAGCAAACGACCTCAAGATGATGGAGGTCGCGGCTCTCTCAGTCGGTTTCAATGCAAAGCCCATCGTCACCGAGTTTGCGGACGTGTCGATCGAAGATGATCTGCGGAGAGCCATCCCCCTGCTCGACAGGCTTCTCGACACGCACTAAGCCTCTAGTGGCCCATCCCCAGGCCACCGTCAACGGGAATCACAGCACCCGAGATGTAGCCAGCTTCATCCCCAGCGAGCCACGATGCCGCAGCGGCAATCTCAGACACCTGACCAAAGCGGGCGGCCGGAATCGAACCCAGGTACTGCTTCTTCTGAGCTTCCGGAAGCTCTGCGGTCATGTCGGTCTCGATGAACCCGGGGGCGATCACATTTGCGGTAATTCCGCGTGAGCCGAGCTCGCGAGTGAGCGACCGCGCGAATCCGACGAGGGCAGCCTTTGAGGAGGAGTAGTTGATCTGCCCGGGAGAACCGTAGAGCCCGACCACGCTCGAAATCAGGATCACCCGTCCGAACCGCCCCTTCAACAAACCCTTCGCGGCGCGCTTCACGACGCGGAAAGTGCCCGTGAGGTTCGTATCGATAACGGTGGTGAACTCCTCTTCGGTCATCCGGAGCAGCAGGGTGTCACGGGTGATCCCAGCATTCGCCACCACAACTTCGACTGGACCGAGTTCACGCTCGACTTCCGAGAAGGCGGCATCGATCGAGGCGGAATCGGTCATTTCGGCGCGAACAGTGAGCGCGCCCTCGGGGCCTTCGCCCGAACGCGCGGTGACGGCCACCCGGTGACCATCTGCGAGCATACGTTCCGCGATGGCATATCCAATGCCGCGATTACCGCCGGTCACGAGTACGGTACGAGGTGTGCTCATCGGGTGGATCCTTCCGTTGAAATGCTCTCATCAGCCTAGAGGAATCTGGACTTCCGCGCCGTCCACTCGCACCTTCCGCTCAGTGCGAGGCGGTACCCTAAGAGGGATCGGAGACGAGGCCCATGTCTGAGCAATATCGTGTGACATCGGCAGGGGTAAACCCTGCCGAAGATCGCGCGTACCGCATGCGAATGTACTTCATTGTGATGAGCCTACGAGTCGTCTGCATCGCCTCGCTCTTCTGGGTGCGCGGGTGGTGGATCCTGGTGGCGGCCGTCGGCTCCGTTCTTCTGCCCTGGTTCGCCGTTCTTATCGCCAACGCCGTAAATCACGACGGAGACGGGGACCGACCTGACGCTCCGACTCCGTTGGAACTCAGCGGGAGTGTCCCGACTGTTGTTGAGGCAGAAACCACGTCGGCTCCCGAGGTTCTTATCGTCATCGACGCACCGGCCGAGCGGCGCAAGAGTGGAGAACCCACTTGAGCGGCCTACTCGCGGCGTCTCTTGGCGCGAACACCCCGCAGGTTCTTGAGTGTTCTCGGGCGTCGTGTCGCGAGCGCGCGAGCGCCGCGATCCACTGGCGAAACCCGAAGATTCACGGGGAGGAACGGCGGAAGACTTGGTTGGCGTGCGAGGAGCACCTTGACTTCTTGCGCGACTACCTCACGACTCGATCTTTCCCGGTCGAGGTCGCGGCCATCAGCGGTGAGGAGATTGTAGAGTGACAGACCCTCAGGCTGTTGGGTGGAGCTTCCTTCGCAGCAGGCGGTGGTTTGGTTACCTCGCCATGCTGGTGCTGTTCTCGCTCGCATGTGTTTGGTTCGGCAATTGGCAGTTCGATCGCCGAGCGGAGGCCCGAGCCGAAATTGCACGCATCGACGCGAACTACGATGCGCCAGCGGTCCCCCTGACCGATGCTCTCGCCGGGCTGAGTGATTTCACTGAAGATGAGCTGAAATGGCAGACCGTCGTAGCCACTGGCACCTACGTCGGTGAGCCCTTTCTCGCGCGCAACCGGCCGGCAGCAGAGGGTGTCGGCTCGAATTTGATCATGCCGCTGCAACTCGCCGATGGCTCTGTCTTCTTTGTGGATCGGGGCTGGGTGCCCGTCTCCGGCGCCGACGAAATACCGGCTAATCTCCCTGCTGCCCCTACCGGCACCGTCACCGTTGAGGCACGATTGCGTGCGAGCGAACCCGAAATATTCGGTAGGAGCAGCTCCGGTCGGTCAGTCGCGAGCATCAATCTCCCCGAGCTGAGTGCACTGCTGGAAACTGAGCGTGCCTACACCGGCGCCTACGGGCAAGTGGTCTCAGAAACGCCAGCGGGCGATACCGGCCTTCTCCCAGCGAAACCCGAACGTGACGAGGGACCGCATCTGTCCTACGCGTTGCAGTGGTACATCTTTATTTTGATCGCCATCGTTGGCGTGGCCTATGCCGCGCGTCAGGAGTATCGAAATCTTAATGCCGGTGACGCGTCCGTGCTTCGTGAAGACGCCCGACGCGCTGAACGGAAGCGGCGACGCGGACCAACCGATGCCGACGTGGAAGATGCGCTACTAGACGCCTAGGCGAGCTCAATCAAATCGAGGTACTCCTTCGACCAGTGATCTTCGGTACCCTCGGGCATGATCAGCACCCGCTCAGGATTCAGCGCTTCAACTGCTCCTGGGTCGTGCGACACCAGCACTACCGCTCCGGTGAAGTTAGCGAGAGCGTCGAGAATCTCTTCTCGACTCGCGGGGTCGAGGTTGTTCGTGGGCTCATCAAGTAGCAGCACGTTAGCGCTTGACACCACAAGCATCGCGAGAGCGAGCCTCGTCTTCTCGCCGCCGGAAAGGACGCCCGCTGGCTTGTGCACGTCGTCACCGGTGAACAGGAATGAGCCCAACACACGCCGCGCCTCGGTCTCTGTGAGATGCCGTGAGACGGACACCATATTGTGGAGCACGCTCGCCTTCACGTCGAGTGTCTCGTGCTCCTGCGCGTAGTATCCAACCTTCAGTCCGTGACCTGCGATAAGAGTGCCGGCGTCGGGTTCATCCACTCCGGCAAGGATCCGAAGCAGGGTGGTTTTGCCTGCACCATTCAGACCGAGAATCACGACCTTGGAACCCCGGTCGATTGCAAGATCGACTCCCGCGAAGATTTCGAGCGATCCGTAGGACTTTGACAGCATCTCGCCCATAAGTGGCGTCTTGCCACACGGGGCCGGGTCGGGGAAACGAAGCTTCGCTACCCGGTCCACTTGACGCTCGTCTTCAAGGCCTGAAAGCATCTTCTCGGCTCGCGCAACCATCTGATGTGCGGACGCAGCTTTCGATGCCTTTGCACCAAACCTGGCAGCCTGTTGCTGCAGCGCAGAGGCCTTCTTCTCGACGTTGGTGCGCTCCTTGCGGCGACGCTCCTCGTCGGCCGCGCGCTGGCGCAGATAAAGTTTCCAGCCCATGTTGTAGATGTCAATGACCTGACGGTTCGCGTCAAGATAGAACACCCGGTTCACGGTCTCCCCGACGAGATCGATGTCGTGGCTGATCACGATCACTCCCCCGCGATAGCTCTTCAAGAACTCGCGCAACCACACGATGGAATCTGCGTCGAGGTGGTTTGTGGGCTCGTCGAGAATCATGGTGTCAGCGTCGGAGAAGAGGATCCGGGCAAGCTCGATCCTGCGTCGCTGCCCACCTGAGAGGGTCCCAAGTGGCTGATCAAGGACGCGGTCGGGAAGCCCGAGGTTATGAGAGATCGATGCGGCTTCGGCTTCCGCGGCGTAGCCGCCTAGAGTCTGGAAGCGATCGGTCAAATTTCCGAATCGCTTCATCGCCTTTTCCGCGATGACAGGATCCGTCGAGGCCATGTCCTCTGTGGACTTCGTGATCTGTTGGGTGAGCGTGCCCAGGCCGCGAGCGTCGAGAATGCGGTGACGGGCAAGCTGCTCGGGATCGCCGGTACGCGGATCCTGAGGGAGAAACCCGAGTTCACCGGAGACGGCGATGCTGCCCTCGGCGGGCTGCAGTTCCCCGGAGAGGGTCCGCGTGAGCGTCGTCTTCCCGGCCCCGTTTCGCCCGACCAGGCCGATCTTGTCGCCCGGGGTCACTCGAAAGGTGACGCCAGACATCAATCGACGCGCGCCGACGTCGATCGCGAGGTTTTCGACCGTGATCAAGGAAACTCCTACATGGTGTGACATGCGAAGGCCCGGGCTTGACGGCCCGGGCCTTCGCGGAAAAGCAAAAAACTAGATTGAAAAGCCCAACGCTCTCATCATGTCGCGGCCGTCATCAGTGATGCGCTCAGGAGTCCACGGAGGCATCCACACCCAATTGATGCGAAAGGCCACCACTAGCCCATCAAGAGCCTCAGCAATGTCATTCTCGATGACATCGGTGAGGGGACAGCCGGCGCTCGTGAGCGTCATGCTGATCACAAGCGCATCGTTGTCTGCGTCGTAGGCGAGATCGTAGATCAGTCCCAGGTCGACGATGTTGACGCCCAACTCCGGATCGGAGACATTCTTCAGAGCCTCTATCGCCTGCTCACGGAACTCTGGATCGATCGAGGTGATATTTACGGTCTCGCTCATGATCTCAGCTTAGACCTCGACGGCCTCGGGCAGGAAACGATCGTAGCCTTCGGCCTCGAGTCGGTCGGCGAGTTCGGGGCCGCCCTGTTCAGCGACGCGGCCGTCCACAAAAACGTGCACGTAGTCAGGCTTGATGTACCGCAGAATGCGCGTATAGTGCGTGATGAGCAGAACCCCAAGATCGGTTCCTTCTTTCGCGCGGTTCACACCCTCCGAGACCACCTTGAGCGCGTCCACATCGAGGCCCGAATCGGTCTCGTCGAGCACCGCAAACTTCGGCTTCAGAAGTTCGAGCTGCAGAATCTCATTGCGCTTCTTCTCCCCGCCGGAGAACCCCTCGTTCACGTTACGCTCGGCGAAGGAAGAGTCCATGCGGAGATCTTCCATTGCAGCCTTGACGTCTTTCATCCAGGTGCGGATCGCCGGAGCTTCTCCAGCGATCGCAGTCTTGGCTGTGCGCAGGAAGTTGGCGTTGGTGACACCGGGAATTTCGACCGGGTACTGCATAGCGAGGAACAGTCCCGCACGAGCGCGCTCGTCCACTTCCATCTCGGTAACTTCGACCCCGTCGAGGAGTATCGAACCACTCGTGACTTCGTACCGGGGGTGGCCTGCGATCGCGTATGCGAGCGTCGACTTACCTGAGCCGTTCGGTCCCATGATCGCGTGAGTCTCTCCCTGACGAATAGTCAGGTTGACACCTTTGAGGATCTCAATTGGGCCTTGCTCAGTTTCGACACTAACGTGCAGATCCTTGATCTCAAGAATAGAACTCATACGGATATCTCTTTCGTAACTGTGGGGTCGATGTAGATCATGCCGTCTTCTATCTCAACGGCAAAAACGGGAACCGGCTCATAAGCCGGCAGATTCTGCGGCTTTCCGGTGCGGAGCGAAAATGCTGAGCCATGAGCCCAACACTCAAGGGTGTCGCCTTCTACGAATCCCTCTGCGAGACTGATCTGGCCATGGGAACAGACGTCACCGATGGCATGAACCTCGCCTTGGCCGTCGAGCACAATGGCTATCGGAACGTCGTCGACGACCACGCGCACTGCCTGATCCTGGGTCAATTCGCTCAGCGCGAGAACTTTCTGTTTGCTCACGAGTGCGCGGCCCCCGCGAGCTCGTCCTCGATCGCAGTCTGCAATCGTTCTTCGGTCTCAGCATTCCCAATCTGGCCGATCACTTCGAGTAGGAATCCGCGCACGACAAGCTTGCGTGCCTCATCTGCCGAGATCCCACGACTTTGCAGATAGAAAATATGCTCGTCGTCAAACCGACCAGTTGCGCTTGCGTGACCGGCACCCGCAATGTCGCCAGTCTCGATCTCAAGGTTTGGGATCGAATCCGCCCGTGTCCCCTCGGTCAGCGTGAGGTTGCGGTTCTGTTCGTATGAATCGGTGCCGCTCGCAATGTTCCGAATGAGCACGTCACCGATCCAGACCGTGCGCGCACCCTGGCCCTGGAGTGCGCCCTTGTAGTTGACGCGGCTACGGGTGTTCGGTGCATTGTGATCGAGATAGACCTGCTGCTCCAGGTGCTGGCCAGCATCGGCGAAGTATGCGCCATAGGCCTCACCGTTAGCTCCCTGTGAATCAAGGTGAATCGAGGGATTAACGCGAACAATGGAGCCCCCGAGTGACACCACAATATGCTTCAGCGACGCATCCCGGCCGACGGTCGCGTAGTGACTTGCGAGGTGCTGGGCATCCTCTGACCACTGCTGGATGCTCACCACGGTGAGGTCGGCACCGTCACCGACAACGATCTCGACGTTCTCCGATAACTTCGCCGAGCCACGGTTCTCGAGAATCACGAGACCACGGGCGTGCGGCTTCGCTTCAATAACGGTGTGCGCCGCCCGGGCCGTATCCCCGAGCTGTGACCGCGTGACCACTGCAGTCACCGATTCCTCGCTCGTGACCGTGAGTAGGAGTGCTTCTGAGAACGCCGACCAAGCTGCAGCGGCTCCACGTTCCTCCGGGGTGCCAGCGCGGCCGATCCGTGGATCATCTCGTCCGATCCACTCACTCGAGATGCCCGCTGTCTCGGTGATGCTGTAGGGAGTGCGCGAGCCGTCGAGGTCACCATTCAGGAGCGCGTCGAGCTGAGCGACGGGAGCGAACTTCCACACAGCCTCGCGTCCCGTGACGACCGGAAAGTCCGAGACCTCGGTTGATGTGAAACGCTCTGACCTGGTCTGCACAGGTACCTTTTTGTCCCAACCCCCATCGGAGTGGGCAGCGAAGCCATGTTGGACGGCTTCTTTCGTGGCAACAGCTTCGGTCATTATCCGACGGATCCTTCCATGCCCATCTCAATGAGCTTGTTCAGTTCGAGCGCGTATTCCATCGGCAGTTCGCGGGCGATCGGCTCGATGAAGCCGCGCACGATCATCGCCATCGCCTCTGCCTCTTCGAGTCCCCGGCTCATGAGGTAGAAGAGCTGATCCTCGCTGACTCGCGATACAGTCGCTTCGTGCCCCAGCTCAGCGTCATCGGTGCGAATGTCAATTGCCGGGTAGGTGTCGCTTCGAGAAATGGTGTCTACAAGGAGCGCGTCGCAGACTACCGAGTTGGCGGCATGATGTGCGGCAGCGTCGATACGAACTTCGCCGCGGTACCCGGTACGGCCTCCGCCTCGAGCGATCGATTTCGACAAAATCGAAGACTTGGTGTGCGGCGCCATGTGGATCATCTTGGCGCCTGCGTCCTGGTGTTGGCCGGGCCCAGCAAACGCGACGGAAAGAGTCTCACCCTTGGCGTGCTCACCAGTGAGGTAGATGGACGGATATTTCATCGTCACCTTCGAGCCGATGTTTCCATCTACCCATTCCATCGTGGCGCCCTCCTCGGCCACCGCGCGCTTGGTTACCAGATTGTAGACGTTCGTCGACCAGTTCTGTATCGTCGTGTATCGGACACGAGCATTCTTCTTCACGATGATTTCAACAACTGCCGAGTGCAATGAATCGCTCTTGTAAATCGGAGCGGTGCAGCCTTCGATGTAGTGGATGTAACTGCCCTCGTCAGCAATGATCAGGGTGCGCTCAAACTGACCCATGTTTTCCGTGTTGATACGGAAATATGCCTGCAGAGGAATCTCCACGTGTACCCCCTTGGGGACGTACACAAACGAACCACCCGACCACACCGCCGTATTGAGCGCGGCGAACTTATTGTCGCCGGACGGGATGACGGTGCCGAAGTACTCTTTGAAAATCTCGGGATGCTCGCGAAGGGCAGTGTCCGTGTCAAGGAATAGGACGCCCTGCTGTTCAAGATCTTCACGAATCTGGTGATACACCACCTCGGATTCGTACTGGGCAGCTACGCCAGCGACGAGTCGTTGACGTTCGGCCTCGGGAATACCTAGGCGCTCGTAGGTGTTCTTGATCTCCTCCGGCAGGTCTTCCCATGTGGTGGCCTGCTTCTCAGTGGAACGAACGAAGTACTTGATGTTGTCGAAGTCAATCGCGCTAAGATCGGCACCCCAAGTGGGCATCGGCTTGCGACCAAAGATCTCGAGAGCCTTGAGACGACGCTCCAGCATCCAGGCAGGCTCGTCTTTCAACCCGGAAATATTGCGCACGACAGCTTCGCTGAGGCCACGCTTGGCGACGGCCCCGGCCTCATCTTTGTCATGCCAGCCAAATTCGTATACTCCCAAGCTGTCTAGCTCGGGTCGTTCAATCAGCACGTCTGGCATCGTTCCATCCCTCGATCTCTCGTTTCGGGAACCACGCACTGCGCCGAACATGTTCAGCCTTGCGGGCTCGGGCATCCACCTGGTTCCCTGCAACGGTGCAGTAGTCTGGGTGTCGGACGGACCCGGTCGACTGTGCATTGCACAGATGAGACGGATTGCCGTTCGCAACCACAGCTTCCCATGGTACTTCACCCGTATGTGAATCCGCAGGTGAGGGAGTTGCGCTCTGAGCGAAGGAAGCTCTTTTTCGAAAGGAAACCGTAGTGTCCACCGTGAGTCACACGCGCCGGTCAGCTAGCCCGCACCGAAGGCCCGCGCTCCCCCGGTTTCTTCCCACGCTCGCCTGGGCCTCGTTCGTGGCAAACGTCGGGATTATCGCCACCGGTGGCGCGGTGCGATTGACCGGGTCCGGGCTCGGGTGTCCCACCTGGCCTCTATGCACCCCGGAATCCTTAGTCCCGACCGAGGAAATGGGGATCCACGGGATCATCGAGTTCGGAAACCGCACGCTCACGGGCGTCCTGGGCATTCTGGCAATTCTCGTTTTTCTGTTGGTGTGGCGGCTTCGCCGGGAGCGACGTGACCTGTTCGTACTGGCAGCGGTGGTGCTGGTCGGTATCGTTGCACAAGCCGTCGTTGGCGGCATCACCGTGCTCACGGCATTAAACCCAATCATTGTCGGATTCCATTACGTGGCTTCAGTCGTGCTCGTGTGCGTGACCGCCGCGTTCCTCGGCCGAATGCGGGAGCAGCCAGGTCCACGCGAGCGCGTTGTGCCGCCGGGCTTCGCGATCCTCACCCACGTGAACAGCCTGGTGCTTGCAGTGACCGTGTTCGTTGGCGTCCTGACCACTGGTGCCGGCCCTCACTCCGGCGATGCAGCAGTCGGGCGCAACGGATTCGATGCGGTTTGGCTCTCGCACGTTCATGCGTGGCCCGGGTACATCCTGACTGCGCTCACCCTGAGCCTGCTGATCTGGGCCGCGATCCGACGTCTCCGGCCACTGGCGTGGCTTGGCGCCTTGCTCTTCATCGTTGCCGTACAAGTCATAGTAGGCATCTATCAGGCGAGAAACGGCCTGCCCCCGTTTGCGGTCGGGGTGCACATGGTACTCGCCTCACTGGCGGCAGCGGCGCAGACACTCGTCATCCTACGACTGAAGCGGAACGCGTCAGCGACAGCGACGAATTGACCGCGGCGCCCGGGACCGCCAAGGTCCACGGGCACCGCGATCCGCTAGTGCTTGACCGGGGGTTCTGCACCGAAACCGGTCAGCGCACGCACTTCCATCTCGGCCGCAAGCGTGCTCGATTCGACGCGCTTCTCGGTCACGGACCCAAGCCACGCGAGGAAAAAACCCACCGGTATAGAGATAATGCCGGGGTTCTTCAGCGGGAAGATTGCGAAGTCGATACCTGCGCCCAGCATCGCCGTCTCATTGCCGGACACAACCGGCGATAGAGCGATGAGGCCGACGGCGGTGACGAGCCCACCAATCATGCTCCACACTGCGCCGCGAGTCGTGAACTTGCTCCAGAACAACGAGAAGAGAATGGTGGGAAGGTTCGCGCTCGCCGCAACTGCAAACGCGAGTGCGACGAGGAAAGCGACGTTCTGCCCCTGCACCCCGATGCCACCGAGGATCGCTGCGCCGCCGATCACCAGCGTGGTGATCCGAGCAACCTTGACCTCCTGTTTTGCCGTCACCTTGCCCTTCTTAATGACGCTCGCGTAGATGTCGTGAGCAAACGAGGCTGATGCAGTGATTGTGAGCCCGGCGACCACCGCGAGGATTGTCGCGAACGCTACCGCTGAGATGAAGCCCAGCAACAGCGGGCCACCCAGTTCTAGCGCCAGCAGCGGCGCGGCCGAGTTCTGGCCACCCGGTGCCGCAGCAATCGTTTCCGGCCCGACCATTGCGCCAGCGCCGTATCCGAGCACCAGGGTGAACAGGTAGAAGAGGCCAATCAGCCAGATCGCCCACACGACGGACCGCCGAGCTTCCCTGGCAGTGGGCACGGTATAGAAACGCATGAGTACGTGGGGCAAGCCCGCAGTTCCGAGCACGAGCGCAAGCGCGAGCGACACGAAATCGAGTGGGTTGGAGCCGTACTGCAAACCCGGACCAAGAATGGCCGCGCCATTTGTGTTCTCTGGATTGTTCACCGCAGCATCGAGAAGCGCCCCAAAGTTGAACCCGTTCAGCGCAAGCACCCAGATGGTCATGACTCCGGCACCGGAGATGAGGAGTACCGCCTTGATGATCTGCACCCATGTCGTTCCCTTCATGCCACCGATCAACACATAGAGAATCATTACTACGCCGACAACCACAATGACCAGGGACTGCCCCAGCTGGTCGTTCAGACCGAGCAAAAGAGAAACGAGGCCGCCAGCACCGGCCATCTGGGCCAGCAGGTAGAAGAACGATACGGCCAGCGTGGTGAGCGCAGCAGCCATACGCACGGGGCGCTGCTGGAGACGAAATGAGAGCACGTCTGCCATGGTGAACTTCGCGGTGTTGCGCATCAATTCCGCCACGAGGAGAAGTGCCACCAGCCAGGCGACGAGGAAGCCGATCGAATAGAGAAACCCGTCATATCCGTTCATTGCGATGGCGCCGCAGATACCGAGAAAGGAAGCCGCAGAGAGATAGTCGCCCGCAATTGCGATGCCGTTTTGGCGGCCGGTGAACGAGCGACCCCCCGCGTAGAAGTCCGCCGCGCTCTTGTTCGTGCGACTTGCGCGAATAACAATCACCATGGTGACCGCAACGAAGGCGAGAAATATCGAGATGTTGAGCACCGGGTTTTGTTCTGCCCCGCCCTCTTGCATGAAGAAGGTATTCATCGCATTCCCTCCTCGGTGCTCGAAGCGACCTCGCGACGTTCGAGATCCGCACGGAGGTCAGTCGTCAGAGGATCGAGCTTCCTGTTCGCGAAGCGGACATACCACATCGTGATCACAAATGTTGAAACGAACTGCAGCAGTCCGAGCAAGATGCCCAGATTCACAAATCCGGGAACTGGAATTGCCATGAGGTCGTGCGCGAATGCCGCGAGCGCGACATAACCAAGAAACCACACCATGAATACTGCCGTGAGCGGGAATACGAAGCCACGATAGCGCCGCTTCAACTGCTGGAATTCCGGTGTGCGACGGAATTCTTCGTAATCAATCGATGATTGAGCTTCGTTGCTCATACGACCTCCTTGTCGTGAAACGCCGGCTCGTCATATCCGCGAACCAGACTCTGGAAGTCTCTAAATATATTTCTCGATTGTCAAGATATATTTTGCCCGCACTGCGGCAGCGGTCTCTTGATGAGTCATCTAAAGACCCTGAGGACAACAGTCAGCAAAGCTGAAACGGCGGCGCCTCCACATGGGAAATACCGCTGTGCGAGTGTTACCGGATCAGAACGGCAGGAGCGCGTCCACCGCGATCGCGATCGAGATGATCGAGAGGTAGCTGATCGAGCCGTGGAAGACTCGCATCGGCTTGCCCTCTTGGCCGCGAATTGCATTCGCATACAGCCGATGTGTCTCGATAATGAAATACGCACCAGCCGCGATGGCTGAAAGTGAGTAGATCCAACCCATCTGAGCGACGGGAATAAGGAGCAAACTCGATGCAACGGTCGCCCAGGTGTACAGGATAATTTGCAAGCCCACGGTGATTCGTCCGCGCACGACGCCCAGCATGGGCACCCCTGCTGTCGCGTAATCATCTCGGTACTTCATCGAAAGCGGCCAATAATGAGGCGGCGTCCACAGGAAAATAATCAGGAAAAACACCCAGGCAGGCCAGTCGAGGGTGCCGGTCACCGCGGCCCATCCGATCAAGACCGGGAAACATCCGGCGATGCCACCCCAGATGATGTTCTGTTCGCTGTGTCGTTTGAGCAGCATCGTGTATACGACGACGTAGAAGAAGATCGCTGCCGCACCGAGTACGGCGGCGAGCCAGTTGGTGGTGATCCACAGCCACCCGACGGAGAGGACCCCGAGCACCCAGGAGAACACCAGCGCGTTTCGATCGGAAATTTCCCCCGTCACCAACGGGCGGTCCTTGGTGCGGTTCATCTTACGATCCATGTCGCGATCGAGATAACAGTTAAACGAACCCGCCGAGCCAGCGCTCATTGCGCCGCCAATGAGCGTCGCGAGCACGAGCCACAGGTTGGGCAGGCCTCGCTCAGCAAGAATCATCGCCGGAACGGTGACAACAAGGAGGAGTTCCATGACCCGTGGCTTTGTCAGGGCAGTGTAAGCCTTCACCCGTCGCCAAAAAATTCCAGGGATGTGCCTGGTATCCGGGGTACCTGTGCTCGCAGCTCTCGTAGACATCGCCCTCAATGGTACCGGCCTGCGCTGTAGGCTTGCTTCAGGTGTGATTCGGCACGAACCCATCGATTACGAGAGGCTGGGCATTGGCAATCGAACTGCAGTGGAATGAACTGGACGATCGCGCGGTAGATACCGCGCGAGTGCTGGCGGCAGATGCCGTCGAGCGGGTGGGAAACGGCCATCCGGGCACTGCGATCAGTCTCGCTCCGGTGGCATATCTGCTGCACCAGAAGGTGATGCGTCACGACCCGAGCGACCCGGCCTGGGTGGGCCGTGACCGCTTCATCCTGTCGGTGGGTCACAGCTCATTGACGCAATACGTGCAGCTGTATCTCGGCGGTTACGGGCTCGAGATTGAAGACATCCAAGCCTTGCGCACCTTCGGTTCAAAGACTCCGGGTCACCCCGAGTATGGTCACACTCCTGGAGTCGAAATTACGACCGGCCCACTCGGCCAGGGTCTCGCTTCTGCCGTAGGGTTCGCCTACGCTCAGCGCTTTGAGCGTGGGCTCTTCGATCCAGATGCAGCTCCCGGCGCGAGCCCCTTTGATCACTACACCTACGTCATCGCGGGCGACGGCGATTTGCAGGAGGGAGTCACCAGTGAAGCGGGTTCTCTGGCGGGTCACCAGGAACTTGGAAATCTCATCGCGATTTACGACAGCAACCAGATTTCGATCGAAGACGATACCGATATCTCGTTCTCCGAAGATGTCGCGAAACGTTACGAGGCATACGGCTGGCAGGTCATCGAGGTCGACTGGAAGAAGAACGACACGTACGTCGAAGACTTAGTTGAACTCCATACGGCAATCGAGTCGGCTCAGGCGGAGACCACCAAGCCCTCGCTGATCATCCTCAAGACCATCATTGGCTGGCCCTCCCCCGGCAAGCAGAACACCGGCGGAATTCACGGTTCCGCACTCGGCGCGGCCGAGCTCATTGGGCTCAAGCAGGCTCTGGGCTTTGACCCTGAGGCGCACTTTGCGGTCGATCCTGAGGTTCTCGTGCACACTCGCCGCGCGGTGGACCGGGGCGCTGCAGCGCGGGCTCACTGGCAGGCCGACTTCGACCGCTGGGCTCGCGCAAATCCCGAGCGGAAGGCGCTATTTGACCGGCTCGAGACCGGGAAGCTGCCTGACGAGGCGCTGAGCGCGTTGCCACAGTTCGAGGCGGGCACCAGCGTCGCAACGCGTGCTGCTAGCGGGAAGGTACTGAACGCTCTCGCTCCTGTCATGCCTGAGCTGTGGGGCGGCTCGGCAGACCTTGCCGGATCAAACAACACCACAATCTCGGGCGCGGCCTCCTTCGTTCCCGCGCATCACTCGACCAACGCATGGAGCGGGGATCCATACGGTCGCGTACTGCACTTCGGGATTCGCGAACACGCCATGGCCGCGATCCTCAATGGCATCCAACTGCATGGCAAGACCCGCAGCTACGGGGGCACGTTCCTGCAGTTCGCCGATTACATGCGCCCGGCGGTGCGACTCGCTGCGTTGATGAATGTGCCGAGCATCTTCGTCTGGACCCACGACAGCATCGCTCTCGGCGAGGACGGGCCGACGCACCAGCCCATTGAGCATCTCGCTTCCCTGCGCGCGATCCCAAACCTCGCAATCGTTCGTCCAGCCGATGCCAACGAGGTGTCGATTGTCTGGCACGAAATTCTCACCCGCTCGGCTGGCCCCGTGGGGCTTGCACTCACCCGTCAGAACGTACCCGTGTTTCCGCGCGGGGCAGGATCTGCGAGCGCGAACGAATTCGCGGCGGCTGAGGGTGCCCGCCAGGGTGCGTACGTGCTTGCAGAGTCCCCGACCGGCAGGGTCGACGTGATTCTCATCGCCACCGGGTCAGAGGTGCAGCTCGCGATCGCAGCCCGCGAGCAACTGGCTAGTGAGGGTGTGGGTGCCCGAGTGGTGTCTGCCCCCTGCCTCGAATGGTTTGCAGAGCAAACCCCCGAGTATCGCGAAAGCGTGCTCCCAGCTGACGTTACCGCCCGGGTGAGTGTGGAAGCGGGAATTGCGCTCGGGTGGAGGGAGTACGTGGGCGATCGCGGCCGTTCGGTCTCCATCGAGCATTTCGGGGCCTCGGCCGACTACGAGACTCTTTTCCGGGAGTTCGGAATCACCGCGGAGGCTGTCACCGCCGCTGCTCGGGATTCACTCGCGAGTTGACGACTCACTGCAGCAAGGGAGAAAGCTCATGATCTCGCGCACATCCCGTTTGAGTGAGACCGGGGTCAGCATCTGGCTCGATGACCTCTCACGAGACCGAATCGAGAGCGGCAACCTCGCCGGGCTCATCGAGTCCCACAATGTGGTCGGGGTTACGACGAACCCCACGATTTTTGCACAGGCAATCGGTTCAGGGTCAGGCTACGGAGACCAAATCGCTGCCTGCGCGGCTCGCGGTCTCAACGCTGAGCAAACGGTGACTGAACTCACGACCGCCGACGTTTCCGACGCCTGCGATGTGTTTGCGGCGCTGTACGAAGCCACCGACGGTCTCAACGGTCGGGTGTCAATTGAAGTGGAACCCGCTCTCGCACGAGACGCAGCGGCAACCAGTGCGCGCGCTCAGGAGCTTTGGCAACGCGTCGCTCGACCAAACGCGATGATCAAGATTCCCGCCACTTCGGAGGGGCTCGCTGCGATCACGGAGACCATCGCTGCCGGGATCAGCGTAAATGTCACCCTCATCTTCAGTCTCGCTCGATACCGGGAAGTCATCAACGCGTACCTGGTGGGACTTGAACGGGCGCGAACGGCTGGGCTTGACCTGACCCAGATCCACTCGGTCGCCTCGTTCTTCGTGTCGCGGCTGGATACGGAAGTGGATCGCCGGCTTCGTGAGATCGGAACTGAGGAGGCGCTGGCTCTCACCGGGACTGCCGCGGTGGCCAACGCACGGCTCGCCTACGAGATATGGGAACAGACATTCGCGAGCGAACGAGCCCAACTTCTGCTCTCGCAGGGTGCCAATACGCAGCGTCTCCTGTGGGCATCGACCGGCGTGAAAGACCCCTCCCTGGCTGACACCTGGTATGTCACGGAGCTCGTGGCTCCTCACGTCGTCAACACGATGCCCGAACACACGTTGGAGTTGTTTGCCGACCATGGCGACGTGCACGGCGACCGGATCACCGGCTCGTATCGAGAGGCCGATCAGGTGCTGAATCTGATTGACGCACTCGGCATCGACTATCGCGAAGTTACCAATCTCTTGGAGGCGGAGGGACTGAGCAAGTTTGAAGCATCGTGGACCACGCTCTTAGAGTCGGTACATGGAGCCCTGGAGATTCGGGCATGAGCGACCTCACTCTCACTGTCGAAACCTCCTCAGACGTGCCTGTGACCCGCGAAGCCGTACTCGCCCTCATCGACGCGCGGGCGAGTAGTCGTCTGTTCGCGAGGGATGCGTCCCTTTGGGGTCCCGAGGCTGAGGCTGAGGCCTCAGTGAGACTCGGATGGGTGGATCCGTTCGACAGAGCGACGGAGTTGATTCGTGAGGCGACTGAGCTCAGGGACTCACTTCGAAAGGCCGGAATCGACAGGGTGGTCTTGAGCGGCATGGGCGGCTCGAGTCTCGGCCCCGAAGTTATCGCTCGTTGGGCCGGGGTGGAGCTGACGCTCCTAGATTCGACACATCCGACAACGGTACGCCGCATTCTCACGAGTGACCTTCGCCGCACCGTCGTGGTCGTGAGTTCCAAGTCCGGCACAACTGTCGAGACGCGCAGCCATCTCGCTGCCTTCGAGCAAGCATTTCTCGACGCAGGTATGAGCGTGAATGAGCGTATCGTTGCGGTCACCGATCCGGGATCCGCCCTCGAAGAGCACGCTCGAGCCGCAGGCTATCGGGTGTTCCTCGCAGACCCAAATGTGGGCGGACGGTTCTCGGTGCTCACCGCGTTCGGAATCGTTCCCTCCATTCTGGCGGGAATCGAGATGGACAAGCTGTTGCAGCAAGCAGCGTCAGTGCGCGACGCGCTCGCCGCTGATAGCCCACAGAACCCGGCGGTCCGGCTCGCGGCGAGCCTGTACGGGCAACTTCCCGAACGATACGTGCTAGCGATCGTGGAGGACGTGAGCGCGTCTTGGGGGCTCGGAGATTGGATCGAGCAGCTCGTTGCTGAGTCCACAGGGAAAAACGGTACCGGCATATTACCGATCTCCCTGGCACCGGGGTCACGCGAGGCCAGCGGATCTGCACCGGCGTGCACCACGATTTTGCGTATTGGTGGCGAGGGCGCTGAGCTCTCCCTCGGCAGCGATGAGATTGGCGTCTCTGGAAACCTCGGCTCCCAGTTCTTACTGTGGGAGGTCGCTACAGCGCTCCTGGGCCACCTCATGCATATCGACCCGTTTTCGCAGCCCGATGTCGAGTCAGCCAAGGTCGCCGCGCGACGAGCGCTCGCGGATTCGTCAACAGCCGTTGGTGCAGTGCAGGGGCAGATTTCCCCAGCTCAGCTGATCAATGATCTGCGCGAGGCTGTGACCCCCAACGGTTACTTAGTGATTCAGGCCTTCCTCGATCGTGATTCCGAGTCAATGCGCACCCTCGAGACGCTTCGCACAGAGTTGTCGCGAGTTCTCGAGGTACCGGTTGCCGTTGGGTTCGGCCCCCGGTACCTGCATTCGACCGGGCAGTTTCACAAGGGCGGTCCCGACCGGGGCACCTTCCTGCAGATCACTCAGGCTGAGGAGGCCGACTTCCCCATCCCGGGCAGCGATGCAACATTTGGCGACTTAATCAATTCCCAGGCGCGAGGCGATCAGGAAGTACTCCGCGCTCATGGGCGAACGGTACTCACGTTCAACACGACTTCGCTCGCTACCAGTGTTGCTCAAATGATCGAAGCCCTCTCGCGCTGACGCGCGGAGGGCTTCGATGAAGTTCGGACGGTGGCATCCTGAGCGACGGCACCGGTGATGAGTGCTAAGCAGAGATCGGAGCGGAACCTCTGCGCTCACGAAGCTTCTGGAGCGCCTGCTCGAGTAGCTCTTCAGCTTCTTCGGGCGTGCGGCGCTCTTTCACGTACGCGAGATGCGTCTTGTACGGCTCGTTCTTCGAAATCTGTGGCGGGTTCTGCTGATCCCGCCCTGCGGGAAGCCCGCTGTGTGGTGAATCGATCAGTTCCGGAATCTCTTCCTCGGACACGTCTGCAGCGAAGTGCCGCACCGTCTCGTTGCCCAACGCGTCCCAGTACGAAACGGTCACACGCTCCGCACGCGAACCGTGATCCTTCTCGCCCATTGGACCAGACCCTACACGGGCGCCGCGAATTGCGCTGCTACCAGACACATTTAACCTTTCTGTGGGCTTACGCCCGGGAACATGTGGCGGGTGTTAGACCACCGAAAAACGTGCAATCAGGCCAAGTCCCACGATAGAGGCAAACCACACCAGCGAGACTGCAACCGTAATGCGATTGAGATTCCGCTCGGCCACTCCCGAAGAGCCGAGCCCCGAAGTCACTCCGCCACCGAACATGTCGGAGAGACCGCCGCCGCGGCCCTTGTGTAACAGAATGAAAAGGGTGAGCAGCAGGCTCGTGATCACCAAGATGACGATCAGAGCGATCTTCAGAATGAGCACGGAGTGCCTTTCACGGGGTTCGGGCGGGGTGGACCAGCGTTCAGTATATCGTGCGAGTACTGGTAGGGAGCTGGCCTACGCGCCGGTGACATGCTTCTTGAACTGAACGATCCGCGAAAACTCAGTGGCATCAAGGCTTGCGCCGCCCACCAACGCACCGTCGATATTTGCCTGCCTGAGGAAGCCGGCAACATTCAAGCTGGTAACCGACCCTCCATACAGGATCCGAGTTCGGTCAGCGTCCGCCTCACCACGCAGTTCGGAGATGCGTGCACGGAGCTTCCCACACACATCCTCAGCCTGCTCGGGGCTGGCGGCCTCACCGCTGCCGATTGCCCACACCGGTTCGTAGGCGACCACAAACTCGGCCCCCGCGGGAAGGTCAGCCAATACCTCCGTAAGCTGTTGCAGGGGCACCGAAGCCGCCCCATGTTCAGACAGATCGTCAGCGGTCTCACCGACGCAAATCATCGGGATCATGTCTGCCGCGTGCACGGCCCGGGCCTTGCGTGCAATGAGGTCACTGCCCTCGCCATGGCCATGACGGCGCTCAGAGTGCCCCACGAGGACGTGCTCGACTTCGAGCTTCTTCAAAAACGAGGCAGCCACGTCACCTGTGAAGGCTCCGGTCTGGTTCGGCGAGACGTCTTGCGCCCCGAGCCGGAGAGCAAGTTTGTCTGCGGCAACTAGGGTCTGCACAGATCGAAGATCGGTAAACGGAGGAAAGACCGCCACCTCGACAGCGCCGAAATCATGCTTGACGTCTTTCAGACTCCAAGAAAGCTTCTGGACAAGCCCGATCGCTTGCAGGTGATCGAGATTCATCTTCCAGTTGCCCGCGATCAGGGGCACTCGCCCACCGGCTTGACTCATGCGAGCACCTCCAAACCCGGAAGGGACTTCCCCTCGAGGTATTCGAGGCTCGCACCACCTCCAGTGGAAATGTGGCCAAACTCGCTGTCCGAGAAGCCGAGAGCGCGCACTGCGGCCGCAGAGTCACCGCCACCCACAACTGTGAAGCCGGTGGTCTCGGAGAGCGCGCGCGCGACCGTACGTGTTCCCTCTGCAAAGGCTGGCATCTCAAACACGCCCATCGGCCCGTTCCAGAACACCGTGCGCGAGCCCAAGATGATCTGAGCAAATGCGGCAGCAGATTCCGGCCCAATGTCTAGGCCGATGCCTGACGCGCCGAAGGTGCTCAGTTCGATAGCGTCGGTTGCGACGATCTCATGAGCTGCGTCGGGCCCAAATTGCTCCGCGACGACCACGTCGGTTGGCAACACGATACGCACGCCGTGACGATCCGCCTCAGCCAGGTACCCGCGCACAGCCTCAATCTGGTCCTCTTCCAAGAGGCTTGCCCCCACAGCGTGTCCTTGCGCGGCGAGGAAAGTAAAGAGCATGCCTCCACCAATTAGGAGGGTGTCCACTCGCTCCAAGAGGTGCGCGATGACGCCCAGCTTGTCGGAGACCTTCGAACCACCCAAGACCACTGTGTAGGGACGCTCCGGGTCAATCGTCAGCCGCCTGAGCACCTCGAGCTCGCCAACGACCAAGCGACCTGCGGCACTCGGGAGGATCTCGGCAAGCTCTGTCACGCTTGCCTGCCTCCGATGAACCACGCCAAAACCATCGGACACGAAGGCGTTCGCACCGTCAGCGAGTGCTGCTGCAAAAGCCTCGCGCTCAGCCGCGTTCTTGCTCGTCTCGCCCGCATTGAAGCGCAGATTCTCGAGCATCAGCACATCGCCATCGTTGAGAGCGGCACGCGCTGCCGTGGCCTCCGGGCCCACAGTCTCAGCTACGAAAGCTACCGGAGCTTCGAGCAGTTCCGACATGCGCTTGGCGACCGGGCGCAGCGAGTACTTTGCCTCGGGCGAACCAGCCGGTCGGCCGAGGTGGCTCACGAGCACGACCCGAGCACCCGCGGATCGCAGTTCGCGAATTGTCGACAGCGATGCCCTGATACGACCGTCGTCTGTAATCACGCCGTCAGTCAATGGAACATTCAGATCGCAGCGAACAAGCACCGTTTGCGAGCGGAGCGACCCAAGGGTCTCAAGTGTGCGCATGGGAGTTCTCCTCTTGTGATGGATCGTGCACGAACTCTCGCGCGCACGCTTGGGCTCGGCGGTGAAGGGTGCGGACACAGCAAGCGGGCCGACCCCTGTGGGTCAGCCCGCTTGACGGTCAGAGCTGGATCAAGCCAGCGCTCTGGCTCCGCGCAGCCTCGAAGCGCTTCGCCACGTCCTGCCAGTTGGCGATGTTCCAAAAAGCCTGCACATAGTCGGCACGCACATTGAGGTAATCGAGGTAGTACGCATGCTCCCATACATCAAGCATGAGCAGAGGAATAGTGCCCGCCGGCAGATTGCCCTGCTGATCAAACAGCTGCACAATGTTTGCCCGCTGGCCCAGTGCATCCCAGGCCAGAACTGACCAACCTGAACCCTGCACGCCCATAGCTGTCGCCGTGAAGTGTGCCTGGAACTTCTCGAACGATCCGAAGAACTCATCGATTGCCGAGGCAAGCTCACCCTCAGGACGTTCCCCGCCTTCTGGCGAGAGATTGTTCCAGAAAATGGTGTGGTTAACGTGGCCTCCCACGTTGAACGCGAGGTCCTTCTCGAGCTTGTTCACGGCCGCGAGATTCTCAGTGTCACGCGCCTCTGCGAGCTGCTGCAGAGCAGTGTTGGCGCCAGTCACGTATGCCTGGTGATGCTTGTCGTGGTGCAACTGCATGATCTTGCCGCTGATGTGCGGCTCAAGCGCTGCGTAGTCGTAAGGAAGTTCGGGGAGTGTATATGCAGTCATGTGGCGTTCCTCCAGAATCGCGTCGAAGTCTTCGACTCAGTCTATGCCCGGGGTGGCTACGCGCACCTAGCGATTGCACGGTTCTCGCCCACAGCGAACGTCTCCCCCGCCGAGGTGAGTGCGTGCCAATTTGTCGCAGGCGTTCGTCTACAGGCGATCGATCTCGTCCGGCAGATTCGCGTCGGTGCCGGGAATCCCGCGAACCTCGGCTTCTTTGTCTGCCATGGCAAGCAGACGACGAATCCGACCCGCGATCGCATCTTTCGTGAGTGGCGGATCCGCTCGGTTTCCGAGCTCGTCCAGGCTCGCATCGCGGTGCGCAATACGCAACGCGCCGGCATACTTTAAGTGATCGGGAATTTCGTCTCCCAAAATCTCGAGAGCACGTTCGACTCGGGCACACGCCGCTACAGATGCCTGAGCGCTGCGGCGGAGGTTGGCATCGTCAAAATTAACGAGGCGGTTGGCCGTGTTTCGGGTCTCTCGTGCTTTCCGTAGATCTTCCCAGTCGGCCTGGGACTCTCTAGCCCCCATTGCCCCAAGCATCTCACCGATCGCCTCGCCATCGCGAATGAGCACTTTGTGCTGCCCCCGAATTTCGCGATTCTTCGTGGTGACGCCGATCCGGCCTGCTGCACCAACTAAAGCCATTGCGGCCTCGTTCGTGGGGCAGATGATCTCGAGGCTGGCTGATCGCCCTGGAGGCGTGACCGATCCGCGCGCCAGGAACGCGCCACGCCACATCGCGGCAAGCTCACCAGGAGATCCGGTGGTCAGACGATTCGGCAGTCCGCGAATAGGTCGACGGCGTTGATCGAGCAGACCGAGCTGACGAGCGAGGGTCTCGCCATCGAGCACACGAACGACGAACTGGGGTGCACCGGGCCGGGTGTTAGCAGCGGGTAACTGTTTCGCGTCAGAACGTACACCGTAAATCTCAGCGAGGTCCTTGCGCACACGCTGCACGATCGCGGGAGTGTGCAGCTCGGCCTCAAGTGCGATCCGCCCTGAGATGGTGTGCAGTCCCCCTGCGAGCCTGAGCACGGTCGCGAGCTCCGCGATCCGCTCGCCGGTCTGCTGCGCAGCCACGCGAACGAGCTCGTTCTTGACATCGGGGGTTGAAGGCACTCTGGATCCTCTCAAAGAAGAGTGTAGAAAGAATACTGCTGCTGGCAGCGTGATACCGCCAGGCTGTGGTTACTCGCGCCCGAGATCTCGGTGGCGCAGACTGACATTTACGCCAGGCAGCGCGGCGAGGCGGTCAGCCAATTCGCGAGCCATCGCCACAGAACGATGTTTGCCGCCCGTGCAGCCTACTGCAAGCGAGACGTGACGTTTGTTCTCGCGCTGGTAGCCTGCGAGCACCGGCTCTAGCGCTGCCACGTAGTGCTCGAGAAACTCTGTCGCGCCCTCCCGGCTCAGCACGTAATCCTTGACATCTGCGTCGACCCCCGTAAGAGGCCGCAACTCTGTCTCCCAAAACGGATTCGGCAAAAAACGCATATCTGCCATCAGATCAACGTCGGTGGGAGTGCCGTACTTGAAGCCGAAGCTCTGCACGGACAACTGTAATCCCGGGGTGTCATCGTCAGAGAAGAGTTCACGAGTGGCGGTCGAGAGGTCGTGCACGTTGTAACGCGAGGTGTCGATAACGACGTCGCTCGACGCACGGAGTTCTTGCAGCCGCTCGCGTTCGAGGCGAATACCATCCAGGAGGCTGCCCTCAGCCTGCAGCGGATGCGGACGGCGCACCGATTCGTAGCGGCTCACCAAGATTTCATCTGTCGCGTCAAGAAACACGACGCGTACTTTCGCGTTTTCGCGCAAGCTCGCAACAGTTTGCTGCACATCGGCGAACAAATCGCGCCCCCGCACGTCAACTACGGCGACGATACGGGGCAACGCGCCACCGGAGCGATCCGCCATGTCGGCAAGCGGCTTCAGCATCGGCAGCGGGAGGTTGTCGACGACATACCATCCGAGGTCTTCCAACGCGTTCGCCACGGTACTACGCCCAGCCCCAGACATGCCGGTGACGATCAGGATTTCCTGATTCGCTGACTGCTCGTTCACCGCTCGATCTCCTCGTCTTGCCCCTGCCCGAATGCCTCTTCTAGCTTAGCCGCACTTCCGTCCAAGCTTTCCGCGCCGGGTTCAGTGGTCGGACCCTGCACATGGCGGTGGATCTGCGCTGCCAATTGGGGTCCCACGCCCGGGGCGCTGGCAATCTCAGCGACCGAGGCCGCTTTCAGTCGCGTCACTGAGCCGAAGTGGCGCAGGAGGGCCTGCACGCGCTTCGGACCAAGACCCGGGATTTCCGCGAGTCTGCTTGCGATGGCTGTGCTGCGCCGCTGCCGCTGAAACGTGATCGCAAATCGGTGTGCCTCGTCACGCACGCGCTGAACGAGAAACAGTCCTTCGCTCGTGCGCGGAAGAATCACTGGGAATGGGTCTTCCGGAAGCCAGAGCTCTTCGAGTCGTTTCGCGACCCCCACGAGGGCGATGTCAGTGATCTTCGCCTCTTTCAGAGCGCGGTAGGCGGCAGCGACTTGCGGCTGTCCGCCGTCAACGATGATGAGCTGCGGTCTCTCCCGATATCTGCCCGAGGGAAGGTTCTCAGATTCAGCTGCTGCGTTCAGTTGCGCGGCTCGGCGAGAGACCACCTGATAGATGGAATCGGTATCGTCACGGGTCTGTTCGATTCGGTACTTCCGATACGCGCCCTTTGCTGGCAGGCCATCTTCGAAGACGACCAGCGACGCGACCACTCCCGTTCCCTGCAGGTGAGATACGTCGATGCACTCGATGCGCAGCGGTGGCTCGTTCATGCCGAGTGACCGCTGGAGTTCAGCCAATGCATCAGTTCGAGCCGTGATATCAGCGGATCGCTTGAGCTTATGGCGCACGAGATTCTCTCCCGCGTTCAGGGTGGCTCGATCCAGCAGCTGCGCCTTGTCACCGCGTTCTGGCACCTGCACCCGCACACGACCACCCCGCGGGCGCCGCGCGCGAAGCGCCCCCTCCAGGGCGTCAGCCCCATCCGGAAGGAGCGGCACGAGGATTTGAGGGGGAGGTTCTCTCTCGCCCTCGTAGGCCGACTGAATTACCTGTTCAAGCAGCGTGCCGGGCGAGTCGTCGAGTTCGACGTCAACGATCCAGCTGCGCTCTCCTCGGATGCGGCCTCCCCGCACAATGAACTGGTGAGCGGCGGCGGAGAGTTCATCGGCGCGGAAGCCAAACACGTCGGCGTCAACGTCATGACTAAGCGATACCGAGTTCCGTTCCATAACGTGCTCGACCGCGGCTGCCTGATCGCGCAGCCTCGCCGCGTCTTCGTAACGCTGCTCGGCGGCTGCATTGCGCATTTCGTTACGGAGCCGCCGCAGATGGGTCGCGTCACCACCCGCGAGAAAGGTAACCAGATCGCTCACCCGACTGCGATGAGCCTCAACGCTGATCAGTCCCGAACACGGTCCGTGACACCGACCGATCTGACCCGCAAGGCAGGGCCTTCCTGACTGTATGGCCCGCCGATAGTCTGCCTCGTTGCAGGTGCGAATGGGAAACGCCTGCTGCAGCAATGCGGTCGTCTCTCTGAGAGCCCAGACCTTCGGGTACGGTCCAAAGTAGCGTGCGCCCCGAATTTTCTCATTGCGCGTGATGAGCAACCGCGGAGCCTCATCTCGAAGTGTGACGGCCAGATACGGGTAGGTCTTGTCGTCGCGAAACTGAACGTTAAAGGGCGGTTTGAACTCAGTGATCCAGGTGTGCTCGAGCACCAACGACTCGGTGTCTGTGGCGACGACGGTCCAATCCAGGCGTGCCGCCAAAGCAAGCATTCTGCGCGTACGGGGTTGGATCGATTGCAACGGCTGGAAATAGTTTGCGAGCCGTGCTCGCAGATTCTTCGCCTTCCCGATGTACAGCACGCGGCCGTGTCGATCGCTGAAGCGATACACCCCGGGCGTGGTGGGAATTTCACCGATCGCCGGGCGGAAATGCGCCCGGCGATCCACATGTTCGGACATGTCAGACCTTTACTTGGACCTTCGCTGCCTGTGCAGTTTTCGATGTCCCCGCCTCCGCGGCCCGTTTCCCTCGCCCGGTGAGCACCTCGGCGAGGAACTCACCCGTATGGCTACCGCGTGCCTTGGCGATCTGCTCAGGAGTCCCGGTGGCCAGGATACTGCCGCCGCCGGATCCACCCTCCGGGCCCAGATCAATGACCCAGTCCGCACTGCGAATGACATCAAGGTTGTGTTCAATCGTGATGACCGTGTTTCCCTTTTCTACCAGGCCGTTCAACACGAGCAGCAGCTTTCGTACATCCTCGAAGTGCAAGCCGGTCGTGGGCTCGTCGAGAACATAAATTGTGCGTCCGTTCGAGCGCTTCTGCAGCTCGGTCGCGAGTTTGACTCGTTGCGCCTCACCACCCGACAGGGTGGTCGCGGCCTGACCCAGCCGCACGTATCCCAGTCCGACATCGACCAGGGTCTTGAGATAGCGGTGGATGCTCGAAATGGGTTCGAAAAACTCCGAAGCTTCAGCGATCGGCATGTCGAGCACCTCACTGATGTTCTTTCCCTTGTAGCGCACCTGCAGAGTCTCGCGGTTGTAGCGCTTTCCCCCACAGACCTCGCATGCGACGTAGACGTCGGGGAGGAAATTCATCTCGATCTTGAGTGTGCCGTCGCCTGAGCACGCCTCGCACCGACCGCCCTTGACGTTGAAACTGAACCGGCCGGCGAGGTATCCACGAGTCTTTGCTTCCGGGGTGTCTGCAAACAAATTGCGGATCTTGTCGAATACACCGGTGTAGGTCGCAGGGTTCGATCGGGGTGTCCGGCCGATCGGGGCCTGATCGACGTGCACCACCTTGTCCAGATGTTCGACTCCCGTAATGCGTGTGTGCTTGCCGGGAACCGTTCGTGCGCCGTTCAGCTGCGAGGCAAGAACACGGTAGAGGATATCGTTCACCAGGGTTGACTTCCCCGAGCCGCTCACACCGGTCACCGCAGTCATAATGCCGAGTGGGAACGTTGCGTCGACGCCCTTCAGGTTGTTCGAACGCGCTCCGATAACCTTCAGCTCCCGACCTTTTTCGGGCTTCCTACGCTTCCGGGGGGTCTCGATGGAACGACGGCCCACCAGGTAGTCAGCGGTGAGTGATTCGGGGTTCTCAAGCAGTGAGGCGTAGTCTCCAGAGTGCACAACGGTGCCACCCTCGACTCCAGCCCCTGGGCCAATGTCGACGATCCAATCGGCGGCCTCAATAGTTTCTTCGTCGTGCTCAACAACAATCAAGGTATTGCCGAGATCTCGCAGCTTGACCAGAGTTTCAATCAGCCTGCGGTTATCCCGCTGGTGCAGGCCGATGCTCGGCTCATCGAGTACGTACAGCACACCAGTGAGCCCTGAACCGATCTGCGTGGCCAGGCGGATGCGTTGCGCCTCGCCACCGGAGAGGGTGCCTGCGGAGCGGGCGAGGGTGAGATAGCCGAGCCCAACCTCAATGAGGAAGTTAAAGCGCAGGCGAATCTCGCGCAACACCTGCGCCGCGATCTTGGCCTCGCGCTCAGTGAGCGTCACCTCGTTGAAGAATCGCTGGGCTGCGGTGAGACTGAACTCTCCCACAGCGGCAATTGACTCGCCATTGACGGTCACCGCTAGCACCTCGGGCTTCAACCGCTGACCATTACAGGCGTGACACGGTACCTCGCGCAGAAATTCAGACCAGCGCTCGCGTCGCCCGTCGCTCTCCGCCTCTGCGTACTGTCGCTCGATGAAAGGTATGACCCCTTCAAACCCCGAGGTGTATTTGACCTCACGACCGAACCTATTCTTCCACTTCACGTTGACGGTGAAGTTGTTGCCCTTCAGCACTGCCTCGCGCACCTCTGCGGGTAAATCTCGCCACGGTGTCTGGAGATCGAAATCCAGATCGTGCGAGAGCCCTCGCAGAAGCTTTTCGTAGTAGTTGTAGAGGCTCTTTCCCTGACTCGTCCAAGGAACGATCACGCCTTCAGCAATGCTCAACGATTCGTCGCCCAGCACGAGTTCTTCATCGACCGACATACTCGTACCGAGACCGCTGCACACAGGGCACGCCCCAAACGGTGCGTTAAAGGAGAAGGTGCGGGGCTCGATTTCAGTGAGCGATACCGGGTGGCGATTGGGGCAACTGAGATTTTCGGAGAAGGTCTGCCGGCGGTCCTTCGACTGAGGCTCTAGATCGACGAAATCTATTGTCACAAGCCCGCTTGCAAGCTTCAAAGCAGTCTCAAGCGAGTCGGTGAGCCGGCCAAGTCCGTCCGGGCTTGCGACGAGCCGGTCTACGACTACCGCGATGTCGTGCTTAACTTGCTTCTTCAGCTTCGGGGGGTCTGAAAGCTGAATGACTTCGCCGTCGACGATGGCGCGGGAATACCCTGTTGCTGCGAGCTCATGAAACAGGTCAACAAACTCGCCCTTCTTCTGGCTGACCACGGGCGCGAGGACTTGGAAGCGTGTTCGCTCGGGAAGCTCCATAAGCGTGTCTGCGATCTGCTGAACCGTCTGAGCGCGGATCGGCTCGCCACACACCGCGCAGTGCGGAATGCCGATGCGGGCCCACAGAAGACGCATGTAATCGTAGATCTCGGTGATCGTGCCGACGGTGGATCTTGGATTGCGGTTCGTCGACTTCTGGTCAATGCTTACCGCAGGGCTCAGGCCCTCGATGAAATCAACGTCAGGCCTGTCAACCTGGCCCAAGAACTGCCGAGCGTATGCAGAGAGGCTCTCGACATACCGCCGCTGGCCCTCTGCAAAAATGGTGTCGAAGGCCATGCTCGACTTACCCGAGCCTGAAAGCCCTGTAAATACCACGAGCGAGTCTCTCGGAATCGTGAGATCTACGTCTCTCAGATTATGGACCCGAGCACCCTTGACGCTGATGTGCGCGTGGGTGCCGGGCGAGGAAATCGGGGCCTGTGTAGGGGTCGAAGTCACTCACCTATCCTACCGCCGCAGAACCTGGGATTCGAACGTATGTGCGACATCTGGGCTAACGATGCCCCGCCGCGTCCATGCTGCGAAGTTCCTTCTTCAATTCCGCGACCTCGTCGCGGAGACGGGCCGCGAGTTCGAATTTGAGTTCAGCCGCGGCGGCGAGCATCTGCTCGGTGAGATCCGCTACCAAACCCTCGAGCTGAGCTGCCCCCTCGCCGGCGATCGCACCTGCTCGCGAGGTGCTCGTGCCCTTGGCACGAGATGACCCTCCACCCTTCTTCTGTGCGTGCTGCGAAACGCGGGAAGCGAGCACCGCCTCGGTGTCGGCTGCTTCACGATTCAAAAGTTCCGTGATGTCACCGATCTTTTTGCGCAAAGGCTGAGGATCCACGCCGTGCAGAGTGTTGTACGCGATCTGCTTGTCTCGTCGACGGTTCGTCTCGTCGATGGCGTGCTGCATGGATCGGGTGACCCTGTCCGCGTACATGTGAACCTGGCCCGACACGTTTCGCGCGGCCCGGCCGATCGTCTGAATGAGGGAAGTGCTCGAGCGCAGGAATCCCTCCTTGTCGGCGTCGAGAATCGAAACGAGCGACACCTCAGGCAGATCGAGTCCCTCGCGAAGTAGGTTGATACCGACGAGAACATCGTAGACACCGGCGCGCAGCTCAGTGAGCAATTCCACGCGACGTAGCGTGTCCACATCGCTGTGCAGGTAGCGGACCCGCACTCCGGCTTCCTCCATGAAAGTGGTGAGTTGCTCCGCCATCTTCTTGGTGAGGGTCGTAACGAGCACGCGCTCGTCCCGTTCCGCGCGAATGCGCACTTCCTCGAGCAGATCGTCAATCTGCCCTTCACTGGGCTTAACGATAATCTCGGGATCAATGAGGCCAGTCGGTCGAATGATCTGTTCGACAACCCCGTCGGCACGATCCAATTCGTATGCGGATGGGGTTGCCGAGAGATACACCGTTTGCCCCACACGATCCTTAAACTCGCTGAACTTCAGCGGCCGGTTGTCGAGTGCGCTGGGGAGGCGGAATCCGTGATCCACCAAGGTTCTCTTGCGCGAGGCATCGCCCTCATACATCGCGCCTATCTGCGGAACGGTCACGTGTGACTCGTCAATCACCATCAAAAAGTCGTCCGGAAAATAGTCGAGCAAGCAGTGGGGAGCCTCACCCGGCTGGCGGCCATCGATGTGGCGTGAATAATTTTCGATGCCAGAGCAAAACCCAATTTGCTCCATCATCTCGAGATCGAAGGTCGTGCGCATCCGCAGCCGCTGCTCCTCGACAAGTTTGTTCTGCTGCTTCAACTCCCGAGTCCGCACCTCAAGTTCTTCCGAAATTGTCCCCATGGCGCGATTCATGACGTTGCGGCTCGCGACATAGTGGGAACCGGGAAAGACCGACACGGTTTCGACTTGCTTGATGACTTCCCCCGTCAAGGGGTGCAGGTAATACAGTGCCTCCACCTCGTCGCCAAAAAACTCGATCCGGATTGCGAGTTCTTCATACATAGGGATTATCTCGACGGTGTCGCCACGAACCCGGAAGTTGCCTCGCACGAACTCGATGTCATTGCGCTGATACTGCATGTCTACGAAGCGACGAAGCAGTACGTCGCGATCCAAACGGTCGCCAACGACGAGGGGGACCATAGCCTCGTAGTACTCCTCGGGCTTGCCGAGTCCGTAAATGCACGACACCGTAGAAATCACGACTACGTCACGTCGGCTCAGCAGAGCATTGGTCGTCGAGTGTCGCAGCCGTTCAACCTCCGCGTTCACCGAGGAGTCTTTCTCGATGAATGTGTCGGTCTGAGGCACATATGCCTCGGGCTGGTAATAGTCGTAATAGGAAACGAAGTACTCGACGGCATTGTTGGGCATAAGCTCACGAAACTCATTTGCGAGCTGCGCCGCCAGCGTCTTGTTGTGCGCGAGGATCAGGGTCGGCCGCTGAACTGCTTCGATGAGCCAGGCCGTTGTCGCCGACTTTCCAGTGCCCGTGGCACCCAGCAGCACCACTTCGGTCTCGCCGGCGTTAATGCGCTGGGTAAGTTCCTGGATAGCCTGCGGTTGATCGCCGCTCGGCTCGTAGTCACTGACGACCTCAAAGGGGCGCACGCTGCGCGTTGGTTCCATGCTTTGAGGCTACTCTCCAGGGCTGACAAAGACGCTCACATCGGCCCGACACCCCCGGCGCTTAGCGCGATGTGAAAGATCTCCGTCAGCCGTGGGCGCTCGGGAGAGGCTTAACCGAACCAGAGCTTCAGTTCGCGTTCAGCCGAGAGCGTCGAATCTGAACCGTGCACGAGGTTTTGCTGCACTTTGAGGCCCCAGTCGCGCCCGAGGTCGCCCCGAATCGTACCGGGTAGCGCCGCGGTGGGATCGGTCGCACCGGCGAGTGCGCGAAAGCCCTCGATGACACGATCGCCCTCGGCTCGAATCGCCACGATCGGACCAGATGACATGAATTCGAGGAGCGGCTCGAAGAACGGCTTTCCCTCGTGTTCTGCGTAGTGTTCTGCGAGCAACGCTCGGCCAGCGGTCACCATCCGAATATCGACGAGACGGTATCCCTTGTTCTCAACACGGCGCAGGATCTCGCCGGTGAGCCCACGGGCCACGCCATCGGGTTTCACCAAGATGAGGGTCTCTTCAGCTGACATGTTCTCTCCTTGTTTCGCATCAGTCACGTTCTGATCGGGGCTGGGCCCTCGTCGAGTGTAGCTGCTTCGTTCGGGACACTAGCTTCGCGCCTACTGTTGCTCGGCGATCCAGGCGGCCCTGTCCCGGTCGATGCGGGTACCTTTCACCATGCAGTACACCCACAGTGCCGTGAAGATCACCCCGACGATGAGGGCCATGGGAAGCACGAGTGCGCTGAGAAGCATCAGCACATGGACCACCCACCCGATCCAGATTCCCACTTTGCCCCTGCGCATCGTCGCAAGCGCAAGGATTATCACGACGCACAGTCCGATACCACCGATGATGCCGAGCTCGCGAGGCTCGGTGATACTCAAACCGAACACCGTCATGCCCATGAGGAAGACCACAATCAGTTCGAATCCGAGCACGATTGAGGCGAGTGCCCGTTGCGTGCGCGCGCCGCTGTCGGCACCGGAAGCAGCCCCGGATACACGCATTGCGGCGTTATGGGCAAAAGTCTCGGAGGGTGAGAGCCGCAACTCTGGATCCTCTGAGTTTTGCGGTGAGGGAGATCCCGGGCTCATACGACAGCCCACCCCTCGGCGCGCGCGAAGGCAATGGCCTCTCCAGCCAAAAGCACCGAGCCGACGACCAGAACCGCCCGGCCTTCGCCAGTGTTGGCCCAGACCCGGGCCGCATCGAGGGCCTCAGGAAGGGACTCGGCGACCCTGACCGGCAACTCACCGAGCGCGTGGGTGCCGAGTTCGTAGAGATCTTCGGCTGGGGTGGTTCTCTCAGAGTCGACGGGGGTGAGATACACCGTGTTGGCGATCGGGGCCAATGCTTCCAATACGCCCGCGGCGTCTTTCTCACTCATAACACCCACAACGAGTGCGAGTTCGGAAAACGCGAAGGATTCGGTGATTGCTCGGGCCAGTGCCTCGGCTCCGTGCGGGTTATGGGCGGCGTCGACGTAGACGATGGGCTCAGTACCGATCAGCTGCAGACGTCCAGGTGAGGTGAGTTGCGCGAGTCCTTCCTCGAAGACGGCCTCCGGAAGGGGGCGCTCACCTCCGAAGAACGCCTCGACCGCGGCTACCGCCACCGCGACATTTTCGGCCTGGTAGCTTCCGTAAAGCGGTACGAACGCAGAGTCGTAGATGTGCCCGGTGATCCCGCGCACATCAACCTGCCGACCGCCGACGGCGAGCCGGTCTTCAACGAGATCAAACTCGTCGCCAGCAACGAGGAGCCTCACGCTCTGTTCCTCTGAGGCGAGTCGCAGTTCAGCTGCAGCGTCCGCGTGCTGCCTTGCTGACACTGCGATGGCGCCAGGCTTGATGATCCCTGACTTGGTGTGTGCGATCTCGCCGATTGTGTGCCCAAGAATCGAAGTGTGATCGAGGTCGATCGGAGTAAACACCGCAACTTGCGCATCGGCGATATTGGTGGCATCCCACGCACCACCCATTCCGACCTCGATGACGGCAACCTCGACCGGCGCGTCCGCGAAGGCGAGAAACGCGAGCACAGCGAGTGCCTCGAAAAAGGTGATGGGGCCCTGGCCTGAGTCGGCAAGTTCCCGGTCGACGAGCTCGAGAGGCATCTGCAGCTCGGCCCAAGCCGTGACGAGCGATTCGTCGCGAATGGGTTCGCCGTCGATCTGGAAGCGTTCCGTGAAATCGACGAGGTGTGGGCTCGTGAACAGCCCGGTTCGCAGGCCGTGCGCGCGCAGCAGAGACTCAATCGCGCGGCTCGTTGAGGTCTTGCCATTGGTTCCCGCGATTTGAATGATCGGGAAGGAAAGCTGCGGTGACCCCGCGAGCTCTGCTAGACGCCGGGCTGGCTCGATCCGCGGACGAGGAGTCGCCTCCCCCACGCGCAGCAGCAGCGCCTCGTACACGTTCGCTGCGCCTTGATTCAGACTCATTCTGCACTCTTTTCTGACGCGTCAACAGTAATGATGAGCGGAGCCTTTTCAGCTCCCAGAGCAGCAGCGCTGCTGATGAACACGACATCGTCAATAACTCTGCCGGGCTGCGCCGCAATGTCATCCATGCCGTCAGTAGGCTGCACCGCGAAAGCCACGGCCAGCGTCTCGGCGGCAATGAGATCGGCGTGCACGTGCAGCGCTTCAGCGTACTCAGGGGCAGCATTCAGGGCGAGCACGATCCGGTCGCTGACTTCAAGGCCAGCGTTCTTCCGTGCCTCCTGAACCGCACGGATTGCATCCCTCGCGATGCCTTCGGCCTCCAACTTCGGGGAGGTTTCCGTGCGCAGCAATACAAAACCCCCGCCCGGCAACAGACCCAGCGCATCTCGATCCTGCGAGCCTTCGCCCACTGAGTTTGTCAGTTCGTATTCGCCTGGCTGCAGGACCACCCCGCCAGCGGTAACTACACCGTCATTCTCACTCCAGTTACCGGTCTTCGCTCCCGCGATCGCCTGCTGCACACTTTTGCCTATGCGGGGTCCGGCGGCGCGCGCGTTGACGGTCAACTGCTGAAGGATGCCGTGTTCTTGCGCGCTAGTCTCCTTCAGTCTCTTGAGCTTTACCTGCTTCACGTTTAGCTCTTCACGCAAGATTTCAGCGAAGGGTTTCAGTGAATTCTTTCGTGCTGTCACGACGGTGAGTTTCTTCAGCGGGAGCCGCACCCGCAGGCGCCGAGACTTCCGAAGCGCCAGTGCCTGCGAGGTGATCTGACGAATCTCATCCATAGCACCGATGAGTTCGTCATCCTGCGGGAACTCATCGGCACTCGGCCAATCGGTCAGGTGCACGGAACGGCCCCCGGTGAGTCCGCGCCACATTTCCTCGGCAACCAGCGGCATCATCGGTGCGGCCACTCGAGCTACCGTTTCGAGCACTGTGAAAAGGGTGTCGAACGCCTGTCGGTTTTCCGCTCTTCCGTTGGGTCCGCTGGTACCCGCCCAGAATCGATCTCGCGAACGTCGCACGTACCAGTTGGTGAGGACCTCGGCGAACTCCCGAAGAGACTCGGCTGCGGAGGTGGTATCTAGCGACTCAAGGTGGGTTCCGACGTCGCGCACGAGCGCGCCTGTTTTCGCGAGAATATAGCGATCCAGTGGATCGCGGGAGTCCGTGCGCCACTGAGCCTCTAGCCCGTCAGCGTTTGCATACAGGCTAAAGAAGTACCAGGTGCTCCACAGCGGCAGAATGAACTGCCGCACCCCTTCACGAATCCCCTCCTCGGTGACCACGAGGTTGCCACCCCGAACAACGGGCGACGCCATGAGGAACCACCTCATCGCGTCTGATCCATCACGTTCGAATACCTCGTTGACATCGGGGTAGTTCTGCAGACTCTTCGACATCTTGTTGCCGTCGGAGCCGAGAACGATGCCGTGACTGATGACGTTCCTGAAGGCGGGTCGGTCAAAGAGCGCGGTTGCAAGCACGTGCATGACGTAAAACCATCCGCGTGTTTGACCGATGTACTCGACAATGAAGTCGGCGGGCTGATGGGTATCGAACCAGTCACGATTCTCAAACGGGTAATGCGCCTGCGCGAACGGCATCGAACCGGAGTCAAACCACACGTCGAACACGTCTTCGATCCGCCGCATCGTGGACTGCCCGGTGGGATCGTCAGGATTCGGACGAGTCAATTCATCAATGAACGGCCGGTGCAGATCCACCCCGCCAGATGCGCCGGTCGGCAGTCGACCAAAATCCGCCTCGATCTCAGCAAGCGAACCATACACATCGACACGGGGATAGTCGGGATTGTCGCTCTTCCACACCGGGATCGGGCTGCCCCAATACCGGTTGCGACTCACTGACCAGTCTCGCGCGCCCTCGAGCCACTTGCCGAATTGCCCGTGCTTCACGTTGGCGGGCACCCAGTTGATCTCTTCGTTCAACTCGAGCATGCGTTCTTTGATCTCAGTGACTCGCACGAACCAACTCGAGACCGCCTTGTAGATGAGGGGGTTTCTGCACCGCCAGCAGTGCGGGTAAGAGTGCTCGTAGCTTGCCTCGCGGAGCAGGCGGCCCTTCTCGCGAATCAGGCGAATAAGAGGACGGTTCGCGTCGAACCATAGCTCCCCGGCGACATCTGAAACCGCCGAGATGAATCGGCCCCCGTCGTCGACACTTACGATTGTCGGCATGCCTGCAGCCGAGGCGATCCGCATGTCGTCCTCACCGTAGGCTGGCGATTGATGCACGATACCCGTGCCATCGGTTGTCGTGACGTAATCATCCACCAGGATTCGCCAGCAGTGCTCCGTGTTCCAGAGTTCCGTATCTGCGAAGTAATCGAAGAGTCTCGTATACGACACATCAGCGAGTTCGCGGCCCTCAAACGTCCGAAGCACCGCGTCACGTGCGTGGTCGGCAGATTCGTAACCCAGTTCCTTCGCGTGCGCGCCCACCATGTCAGCCGCGAGGAGGTAGCGAGCTGACTGTGCGGAGCTGCCGTCTGCGGCACCGAGCGGACCCGCAGGGATCAACGCGTAGGCGATCTCCGGGCCAACAGCGAGTGCGACATTCGTCGGCAGGGTCCAAGGGGTGGTGGTCCAAGCGAGGGCACGTACGCCGTCGAGCCCCAATAAGGTGGCACGCTCTCCCACCATCGGGAAGCTCACCGTGACCGAGGGGTCCTGACGCATCTGGTAGACATCATCGTCCATGCGCAGCTCGTGGTTTGAAAGGGGCGTCTCATCGCGCCAGCAATATGGCAGTACTCGGTGACCTTCGTAGGCGAGACCCTTGTCGTAGAGCTGCTTAAATGCCCACAGCACGCTTTCCATGAACTCGAGATTGAGAGTCTTGTAGTCGTTTTCAAAGTCAACCCAGCGTGCCTGTCGGGTGACATACTCTTCCCACTCTTTCGTGTAGAAGAGCACCGACTCCCGCGCCTTGGCGTTGAAGGAGGCGATCCCCATCTCCTCGATCTCGCTCTTTTCAGTGATCCCCAGCTGCTTCATCACCTCAAGCTCCGCCGGTAAGCCGTGAGTATCCCAACCGAAGCGACGTTCAACCTTCCGGCCCCGCATAGTCTGGAAGCGCGGAAAAACATCCTTCGCATACCCCGTCAGAAGGTGACCGTAGTGCGGCAGCCCATTGGCGAATGGAGGACCATCGTTGAATACCCATTCCGGAGCGTCCTCGCGTTGCCGAATCGACTCACGAAAGGTGTCGTCTGCTTGCCAGAAGGCCAACACCCGCTCTTCGATTTCGGGAAGCGCGGGTGAGGGCTTCACTCCGAACGCGGCACCTGCCGTCGTTGCGGCATGCTTCGGACCGTTTTTATTGCTTGCGCTGTGGGAGTCAGTCGACTGCTGGGGGTAGGGCATGGGTTCCTCGCTGCGGTTCTCATCGTGCGGTTGTCCACTCATCGCCTCCCTCTGCACCATCAGCAATGCGAGAAAGAACAACTCGTGGATAAACTGCCGGGACGAGGCTGCCGACTCGAAAGCCTCACAGTCCCGCGGTACCACCCTGCTTGTCGAGATCCGCACTGGTGTACCGGCGCAGACTCAACCACTTTATTTCGGCTATGACGGGCCAACCCGTTCGGGTCTACTGAGCACCCAAGGGTGCCGTTCTTCCGAAGACTCCCCGGTGATGGCCGGATCCTCATCTCTGCATCAATACTAGCCGGTGTGCTCCTGAGTAGGTGGCCTCTGGCCCGCCCGATTGGCCCGATCTCAGGCACCTTGAAGGGTAAGCTTTACCCGAACCCTTTCAGGCACCCGAGCCTTCCAGTGAACTCAGTGGATCGCGCCAAGCGGCGCAGCTCACAGACACGGTGCCGCCCATAGCGAAACCGGAGTAGACGCATGAGTGCGATCCCAGACAAGCCCCAACTCGAAGGCCTCGAAGCCAAGTGGGGGGCTGCGTGGGAGGAAGCCGGCACGTACCGGTTCGATCGCGCCGGAGCATCGCGCGACGATGTCTACAGCATCGACACTCCCCCGCCCACAGCTTCAGGCTCCCTGCACGTCGGTCACGTTTTCAGCTACACGCACACCGACACAGTTGCGCGCTATCAGCGCATGCGCGGCAAGCGCGTCTTCTACCCCATGGGGTGGGATGACAACGGTCTTCCCACCGAGCGTCGCGTGCAGAACTACTACGGAGTGCGCTGTGACCCATCACTCCCCTACGAAGCTGATTTCACACCTCCCCATGAGGGTGGGGACGGGAAAAGCATCAAGGCAGCGGATCAGAAGCCGATTTCGCGCCGAAACTTCATTGAGCTATGCGAACGCCTCACCGTCGAAGATGAGAAGCAGTTCGAGGATCTTTGGCGCACCCTGGGGCTCTCTGTTGACTGGTCGCAGACCTATCGCACGATCGCCGATGACTCCCTTCGCGCCTCTCAACTCGCGTTCCTCTCCAACGTGCAACGCGGAGAGGCCTATCAGGCGCAGGCGCCGACCCTCTGGGACGTTACGTTTCGCACCGCAGTGGCGCAGGCCGAGCTTGAGGATCGAGAGCAGCCAGGCGCCTATCACACGCTCGCGTTCCATCGCACTGACGGCGGCGGCGACATCCTCATCGACACAACCAGACCCGAACTCCTCGCCGCGTGTGTGGCGCTCGTCGCGCACCCCGACGATGAGAGATTCCAACCCCTTTTTGGCACGACAGTGCGGACGCCGCTGTTTGATGTCGAGGTGCCAATCCTTGCTCACCACCTCGCGCAGAAGGACAAGGGCACAGGCATCGCTATGATCTGCACGTTCGGTGATGTCACCGACGTCATCTGGTGGCGCGAGTTGCAACTTCCAAGTAGGAGCATTCTGGGTTTCGATGGTCGCGTGATCGCCGAGGCACCGGAGGCCATAACGAGCGAGACCGGGCGCGCCGCCTACGGGCAGATCGCCGGAAAGACCGTGTTCAGTGCGAAGCAGACCATGGTCGAACTCTTGCAGGCCTCTGGTGAATTGCTGGGCGAGATTCGGGGGATCACGCATCCCGTCAAGTTCTTCGAGAAGGGCGACCGACCGCTCGAAATTGTCTCGACCCGACAGTGGTACATCAAGAATGGCGCACACGATCCCGAGTTGCGCGAGCGACTACTCGCGCACGGTCGCGAGCTTCACTGGCACCCCGAATTCATGCGGGTCCGATACGAGAACTGGGTCGAAGGGCTTTCGGGCGACTGGTTGATCTCGAGGCAGCGCTTTTTTGGGGTGCCTATTCCGGTCTGGTACCCGCTCGACAGCGAGGGCAACCCTCTGTTCGAAGAGCCGATTCTTCCCGGCGAAGAAGAGTTGCCGGTGGACCCATCGATCGATGTGCCGCCCGGGTTTGACGAAGCGCAGCGGGGGCTGCCGGGTGGATTCATTGGGGAAGTCGACGTGATGGACACCTGGGCGACCTCGTCCCTGACGCCCCAGCTCGCGGGAGGGTGGCAGCGAGACCAAGAACTCTTCGACCTGGTGTTTCCCTTCAGTCTCCGGCCTCAGGGCCAAGACATTATCCGCACCTGGCTCTTCAGCACGTTGCTGCGCAGTGAACTCGAGACGGGACGACTCCCTTGGGAGCATGCGGGCATATCGGGATGGATCCTTGACCCTGATCGCAAGAAGATGTCGAAGTCGAAGGGCAACGTCGTCACTCCTGCTGCCATGCTTGAGCAGCATGGCAGCGACGCGGTGCGTTATTGGGCCGCTTCGGCGAAGCTCGGAACGGATGCGGCATTCGATCCGCAAAACCCGACTCAAATCAAAATCGGTCGTCGGCTAGCCATCAAGCTGCTAAACGCGGCGAAGTTCACGCTGAGTTTTGACGACAGCGCTGCGGGATTAGTCACCGAACCGATTGACCGCGCGATGCTTGGCGGCCTAGAACGTGTAATTGATGAGGCGACTCGTGCGTTCGACGGATACGACCACGCCCGCGCGCTCGAACTGGCAGAGTCCTACTTTTGGACTTTTTGCGACGATTACCTGGAGCTCGTGAAGGAACGCGCTCACGGCGGCAGCGGCCAAGAGCAAGCCTCGGCGGTCACCGCCCTGCGAGCGGCGCTTTCCGTGTTTACGCGTCTCTTTGCTCCATTCATTCCGTTCGCGACTGAGGAAACCTGGTCATGGTTCAATACTGGCTCGGTGCACACCTCCGCATGGCCCGTGACCGACGAGGTGGCGAGGCTCTCCGGCGAGGAAGCAGATCCTGGCCTCCTTCCGCTCGTGGGTAGTGCGCTTGTAGGAATCCGTGGTGCGAAGACTGCCGCGAAAGCCTCACAGAAGACGGTTGTCAACCTCGCAGTAATTCACGCCCCAAGCGCCGATGCAGCGCGTCTGCGACTTGCGGCTGCAGACCTGGCTGCAGTCGGTCGAATCGCTGAACTCCGGATCGAGGAGGCAGACGTGGCGGCCGTCACGGTCAGTGAGATCCAACTGGCAACTCAGACCGAGGCCTAGGAGAACCTGATGCTACTCGGAGCGCGCTGGCTGGTGGGTGACCCACCACATCGTAGTGTGCCCCAAGAGCTCCGTGAGACGATATCTGAGCAGGAAGCTCAGCACCCGGACGCTGACGCGTGGACATTGACCTGGCTCGAGGGACGGCCACAGTGTGCCCTCGACGGGCTAGTGTTGGTCGAACTCGATGCAACTGGGGCGTCTCGCGTCACAGTTCTGCACCCTTGGGATAGCGTCAGTGCTGACTCAGATGACACAGCCGACTTGGACGACTGGTTGAGTGAATGAGGGAGTGGAAATGATTCGCACAGAAGCTTCCTTCGTTGGACGCCTGTTGGTAGGCACGAGCGCGGTGCTGCTCGCGCTGAGCTTAGCCGGGTGCGCTCCCGAGTCTGCCGAGATCGCGGGCCAGCCCGAGAAAGGATCTGAGACGGTAAACCCCGAGAGCAGTTGGAGCCAACCCACAGACGACTTCGACCCGGCAGTCAAGACGACCGAACTGCCCGAAACCTTCCCCAGCGATCAGTTTCCGCTCCCCGCCGATGCAGTAATTGATGATGCCGGAAGTCGAGGCGAATCGGCCTGGTTCGTCGTGCTCCGTGCACCGGATGCAACCCAGGCCGCGGTGTTCTGGTCCGAGATCGTTGCGCTTGGCGGGTTCACCGAGTCAGACGTGTCGGAAGTCCCGGAGGGTGGGAGGGCGGCAACGCTTTCGAGCGCCGTGTTGTCGGCGGTCGCCATCACTATTCCGCAAGAGGACGGCTCGGTGCTGCTCAGCTTCGATATAACTCGAGCTGCAGCGTAGCGACGACTGACCCCGAAAATCACGATTCGACAATAGAGTCAGAGAACCCATCGACTTCTGCTAAGCGCTGCGCTCCTCGGCAGCACCAGCACTCTGGAGCACCCTCGGAGCGGCTTCGCCCAGCACCGATTCGCGCGTGACGATGACCTTAGTAATCTCACCGTTTGAGGGCACATCAAACATGACCGGACCGAGCACGCCCTCAAGGATCGCCCGAAGCCCGCGGGCGCCTGTCTTGCGCTCTACGGCGAGCTCGGCGATCGAGACGAGAGCGGACTCTTCGAATTCGAGGCCAACCCCGTCAAGCTCAAACATTCGCTGGTATTGCTTGACGAGCGCGTTTCTCGGTTCGGAAAGGATTCGCACGAGGGCATCGACATCGAGCGGGTCGACCGTCGCGATAACTGGCAGGCGCCCAATAAACTCAGGAATCAGGCCGAACTTATGCAAGTCTTCCGGCTGCACCTGCGCGAGCAGCTCAGCTTCGTTGCGCTTGCTCGCCATCGGCGCACCGAAGCCGATGCCGCCCTTGCCTAAGCGCGCTGCAATGATGTCTTCAAGACCAGAGAATGCGCCAGCGACAATGAACAGAACGTTCGTGGTGTCGAGCTGAATGAATTCTTGATTCGGATGCTTCCGCCCTCCCTGGGGCGGAATCGAAGCGACCGTGCCTTCAAGAATCTTGAGCAGAGCCTGCTGCACACCTTCGCCCGAGACATCCCGAGTAATCGAGGGGTTCTCGGCCTTACGCGTGATCTTGTCAACCTCATCAATGTAGATGATCCCGGTCTCCGCACGCTGAACGTCAAAGTCTGCCGCCTGAAGGAGCTTCAGCAGAATGTTCTCGACATCTTCGCCCACGTAGCCGGCTTCGGTGAGCGCTGTGGCGTCGGCAACGGCGAAGGGCACGTTGAGCTGTCGAGCCAACGACTGGGCCAGGTAGGTCTTACCGCACCCGGTGGGGCCAAGCATCAGGATATTGGACTTGGCGATCTCAACCTGTTCAGAAGCAGCTTCGGCGCTCGTGAGCGACTTCAAGGCTCGAACGCGCTTGTAATGGTTATACACGGCGACCGCGAGCGACTGCTTCGCCCGGTCTTGCCCAATAACGTACTGGTCTAGGAAATCCGCAATCTCGCGCGGTTTGTGCAGCACAAACTCGGTCGACTCTTCGGCGGCATTTTCAGCCATCCGTTCCTCGATGATCTCATTACACAAGCCCACGCATTCGTCACAGATGTAAATCTGCGGGCCCGCGATGAGTTGCTGTACTTGCTTCTGTGACTTACCACAAAAGGAGCACTTCAGCAGGTCGCTGCTTTCACCGATCTTCGCCATGCGCGGTTCCCCTTCTGCAAGTCACCCCGGTACTCCGAGCCTAGCTGCCTCCACTGACAATCTCGGCCACGGCACGCCGCCCCGGAGTCTGACCTCCTCCTGGAATCCTACTTCGGGGCAGCGTTCACACGTAGCTACGAGCCGATGACCGGCTGCGGATTCTTGCGACTCGTCAGAACCTGGTCGACCAGACCATACTCAAGAGCTTCCTGCGCACTCAGGATCTTGTCGCGGTCAATATCGCGATTCACTTCTTCGGGAGTGCGCTTCGAATGCTTTGAGAGCGTCTCTTCAAGCCATTCGCGCATTCGGAGGATCTCACGCGCCTGGATCTCAATATCGGAAGCCTGACCGTGCCCGGACTGCCCTGTTGACGGCTGGTGGATCAGCACTCGCGCGTTGGGGAGAGCGAGCCGCTTGCCGGGTGAACCGCCGGCGAGCAGGACGGCCGCGGCAGAGGCTGCCTGTCCCAGGCAAACTGTCTGCACGTGTGGCCGAATGTACTGCATTGTGTCGTAGATAGCGGTCATCGCGGTGAAAGAACCGCCCGGAGAGTTGATGTACATCGTGATGTCACGCTCCGGGTCCTGGCTCTCCAACACGAGCAACTGAGCCATCACGTCGTCCGCCGATGCGTCGTCGACCTGCACGCCGAGGAAGATGATGCGATCCTCGAACAATTTCGCGTACGGATCCTGCCGCTTGTAACCGTAAGCCGTGCGCTCCTCGAAAGTGGGGAGCACGTATCGTGCACTTGGGGAGCCAATGGCCGAGCCACCCAGTTGTGGCATGTGCGGGTACACCATTTGATCGCTCACTTCCCACTCTCCTGCTTGCCGGTGCCGCCGCCGCCGATGACATCGGTCGCGGAATCTCGGATGTAATCGACGAACCCGTACTCCAGCGCTTCCTGCGCATTGAACCAGCGGTCGCGGTCACCGTCCGCGTTAATCTGCTCGACCGTCTTTCCGGTCTGCGCAGCAGTGATCTCTGCGAGGCGATTCTTCATCGAGGTGATCAGCTGCGCCTGCGTCTGAATGTCGCTCGCGGTGCCGCCGAAACCTCCGTGCGGCTGGTGCAACAGCACACGGGCGTTCGGAGTGATGTAGCGCTTGCCCTTGGTGCCAGCGGTAAGGAGGAACTGGCCCATCGAGGCCGCCATCCCAATCCCTACGGTGACAATGTCGTTCGGGACAAAGCTCATCGTGTCATAGATCGCCATGCCGGCGGTGATGGATCCACCAGGCGAGTTGATGTACAGATAAATATCTGACTCGGAGTCCTCCGCCGCGAGCAGGAGGATCTTCGCGCAGATCTCGTTCGCGTTGTCGTCGCGCACCTCACTGCCCAGCCAAATGATCCGGTCTTTTAGCAGTCGCTCGAACACGCTGTTCGGCGGCATGTTTTCTGCCATGCGGCGCTCCTTCGATTGGTACTTGTAACGAGGCTACCGATTCGCGGATGGTTGTGCGGCCGTGTTCGCCCTGGGCACACCGTCAGGCGCTGCGAGGCCCCTGCACGAAAGAATCCCCGCCTCGACAGAGACGGGGATTCTTGGCGCGAAGACTACGCTGAGTGGCGAGTACTACTCGGCGTCATCTGCCTTCTTCGCGGCGGGCTTCTTCTTCGCCGCAGGCTTTTCTGCCGTTGTCTTCGATGCCGCAGCCTTTGTGGCTGCAGGCTTCTTTGCGGCGGGCTTCTTCGCAGCAGGCTTCTTCGCCGGCTTATCGGTTTCGGCAGTTTCTGCCGAGTCCTTGTCCGCTGCCGGTTCGCTCACTTCAGCTGCTTCTGCCTCTTCGACGATCTCTTCGGCCTCGTTGATAACCTCGGCAATAGCCTCATCATCCACAGCGGTGAACTCACTGAGGTCAACCGCATTACCGTCTTGATCGACAACCTTCGCCTTGGAGAGTGCAATCGCGAGCGCTTTATTGCGTGTCACCTCTCCAACAATCACGCCCATCTGGCCGCCCTGGCCAAGGGCCTGAAGGAACTGCGAGGGATCCATGCCGTACTGTTGCGCCGACTGGAAAATATACTGCGAAAGTTCATTCTGGGTCGGGGTGACCTCTTCTGCCTCGGCAATCGCGTCGAGCAACAGCTGCAGCTGGATCTGCTTGGCAGCCGACACCTGAACCTCGGCACGGTGCTCGTCATCTTCCAGACGATTCTCGCCCTCGAGGTGACGGTGCACCTCTTCCTCGACCAACTCCTCCGAAGCAGGAATTTTGGCCTTTTCGATCAGCGTCTCGGTGAAGAGATCCCGTGCCTGACGGCCTTGCGCGAAGACCGCAGCCTGCTTAGCTTGCTCGGCCAGGCTCTCCCGAAGTTCATCGATCGTGTCGAATTCGCTCGCGAGCTGAGCGAAATCGTCATCGGCTGCAGCGAGCTCGCGCACCTTCACTGCGGTGACGGTGACCTCGACCTCTGCATCGCGGCCCTCGTGCTCCCCGCCCAGGAGCTGTGACGTGAAAGTGGTAGATTCGCCCGCGGTCAGAGTATCGACAGCCTCATCAAGCCCCTGCAGCATGTTGCCTGCACCGACCTCGTAAGAGACACCCGTGGCCTGATCTACATCGGCGCCATCGACGCGTGCGACGAGATCAAGCTCGACGAAGTCACCGGTCGCAGCGGGCCGATCGACGGTAACCAAATTGCCGAAGCGCTCGCGCAGCTTCGTGAGCTCGCTTTCGACCGCATCCTCGCCGACCTCGGCGTTGTCCACAGTGATCTTGAGACCTGCGTACTTGGGAAGCTTGAACTCGGGGCGAGCCTCAACTTCAAACGCGAGCACGATTTCGCTTTTCGGATCCTTGACATCAAGCCACTGCTCAACGTCAGCGGTCGGCCGTCCCATAGGGCGGGTGTCGGTCTCGGCGAGCGCGATCTGGTAGAACTCGTCGAGTGAAGAGTTCACGGCCTGCTCGACAACTGCCTCACGACCCATGCGCTGATCGATGATCGGTGCCGGCACATGTCCCTTGCGGAAACCAGGAATCGAGACCTGTTCGGAAATCGTCTGGTAAGCCTGCTTCAGGTGCGGCTCGAGTTCGTCGATCGTGATCGCGACGGTCAGCTTGACCCGCGTCGGGGTGAGCTTCTCAGCATTCGTCTTCGGCAATTTGGCCTCTCAGTGTCGATTTTCGCGGGTGTTGCACGTGCGGCGAACCGCTGCACTCGTGTCGGGGCGACAGGATTCGAACCTGCGACCTCCCGCTCCCAAAGCGGGCGCTCTAGCCAAGCTGAGCTACGCCCCGTACTGCCCTGTCGGGCGAAAAGAATCACTCGGATCCCTGAAATCCCCCTGAGGTGAATCAGAGGGCTTCCGAGGGGATGACGGGAATCGAACCCGCGTAATCAGTTTGGAAGACTGAGGCTCTACCATTGAGCTACATCCCCGAGAGCTTGCACACACTCCAGCGCGCAAACGCACCCGCACTAGTCTAGTACATTTCCGACTCCCAAACGTGCAGGAAGCGAAGAAGCCCCCACCAATTAGGTGGGGGCCTCGGGCGCTCCCCCGGCTGGGCTCGAACCAGCGACATCCTGATTAACAGTCAAGCGCTCTGCCAACTGAGCTACAGGGGATCATTGCCATGGGCAACATCGTCTAGCTTATCAAATCGTCAATTCGGCCCGCAAATCGGCCCGCCGTTTCTGTCGTTCGATTGAAGAATCGAGTTGATTATTCCTCGGACACCTCATCGTACGCGGTGGCGCGAAGGGCCTTCGCAAGCTGGAGTACATACCCGTGATCGGCGTTGCGAAAGATCTCGTTGATGTCTCCGGCTCCAACGAGCCGCCCCTGCTGCATCACGACAACATCTTGTACGAGAGCTTCCAAGACGCCGATATCGTGACTGACCAACACCATGGTCGCACCGCTCTTCTCGCGGTACCAGGTGAGCAGGTCAACAATCCGAGGCCGATTGTTCGCATCAACTCCGAGGGTGGGTTCGTCAGCGAAGTACACCGTCGGGTTAAGCATTAGCGAGCGCATGACCGCCACCCGCTGGCGTTGGCCTTTTGAAAGTTCGAAAGGAAATTCCTGCAGTTTACTGAGCGGCAGTCCCACCAAGTCCATCATCTCTGCAACGATCTGGCCGAGCTGGTCGCGATCGAACCGCTTCGTTCTCTCCGCGATGGGCTGAAACAGGATGTCTCCCACGTTCAGGTCAGGCGGTAGTGTCGCCCCAGCATCTTGTGCAAGGTGCCCCACGTACGCTGTCAAACGTGTCACGGAACGGCGTGACAGTCGGCGCAGAGAGATACCGAGGACTGCGGCGTCCCCTCCGGAGAGCTGCACCCGAGCACCTTTATCCAGAGCATCGTCGCCACGGGCAGAAAGAAACCTGGTCAGTGTGGTCTTGCCTGAGCCACTCTCACCCAGGATCGCGAGGACACCACCTTTCGCGACTTCCAGGCTCACACCTTCGACAGCGTTAAATGCCTTGGCCCCTCCGTGGGCGGGATAGCCCAACGAAAGATCAGACACCGAAATGGACGGGTCAGCCTCAGGATTCGGTTCAACCATGAGTTCGATCCTATTCGTTTCGTAGCGCGCGCCTTGCCGTCTCGAGTGCGGCTAGTTGCTCCTGAATCCTACGGAAACCCGGGTCGAGGGTGTCACCGATGCGCTGGAGCCTGGCCACCAGTTCAGCTTTGAGCGCAAGAAGGTCTCGATCTAGGAGCGCCGCGACAATATCCCGCGCGTAGGCTCCCAAGTGAGCTTGACTCTTATGAGGAATCGGGGCCATCGCGAGTTCTCGCACGAGCCCACGCAGTGGATCTGGTGCGGCCTGCACCACGCGACCGAGCCAGCCGTCTTGTCCGAGGGCCCCAATCTCAGTTGCAATGGCGTCTCGGACCGCGCGCAGCGGCGGTGTGTATACCTCGGCGGTCACCGCCTGCGCCATCAGGTCAACACCGACCGCATCGCCATGCTGCAACATAGCCATGAGGGCGTCGCGCTCAAGCCTCGCTGAGGGCGTAGACGGCAGGTCTCCCAGGGAAAAACGGCGTTGTGTGGATCCCGCTCTCTCGTGAGGGTCCGACTGTGCAGCCGGAGTGGAATCAAATTGGCGTCCCTGTCCGAGCCCTTCCCGCCCCGCGCGCCCCCTCCCACTCGCCGGAGACGCCGCCATCTGCGCACGCACGGCTTGCTGCACCTCCGCCAGGTCGATGCCGAGCATCCGAGCAAGTTCACGTGTGTACGCCGGGCGCAAACCGGGATCCTTGATGTCCCCGAGGATTGGGGCAGCGGACCGCAGCGCAGACACCCGCCCCTCCACGGTGTTGAGATCAAAGCGGGATATCGCTTGCTTCAGCGCAAACTGGAAGAGCGGGACCTTTCGCTCGAAAATCTCACGAACGGCTTCGTCGCCGCGATGGAGCCTCAAATCTGCGGGATCTAACCCTTCAGGTGCCACCGCGACGAATGTCTGAGCGCTAAAGAGCTTCTCGTCGCTAAACGCACGGAGAGCCGCTTTCTGTCCGGCCTCGTCGGGATCGAAGGTGAAGATCACTTCGGCAGCTGCGTCGTCGCCCATGATGCGTCGGAGCACCGCAATGTGGTCCCGCCCAAAAGCCGTTCCGCAAGTCGCGACCGCAGCGTCCACCCCCGCGAGGTGGCACGCCATGACGTCGGTGTAACCCTCGACTACGACCACTCGCTTCCCGCGCGCAACCGCACGCTTCGCGAGATCGAGACCATAGAGCACGCGTGACTTGTGGTAAACCGGTGTCTCTGGCGTGTTGAGATACTTCGGTCCATTGTCGTCGTCGTAAAGCTTTCGTGCGCCAAACCCCACCGTTTGACCGCTCGTGTCTCTAATCGGCCACACGATGCGCCCACGGAATCGGTCGTAGCTCCCCCGCTGCCCCTCTGAAAGGAGACCAGCAAGCAGCAGCTCCTGTTGGGTATACCCGAGCCCAAGGAGGTGATCTGAGAGACTGCTCCAACCCTTGGGTGCGTATCCGACACCGAAACGCTCACACGCACTCCCGTCAAATCCTCGCGCGCCGAGGAAGTCGCGTGCAGACGCGGCCTCATTGCCGTTCAGCTGTCCAGCAAAGAAGGTCTGGGCTGCCTGGTTCGCCGCGAGCAGGCGCGCTCGCGCGGGACCTTCGTCGCGTCGCTCACCGCCTTCTTCGTACGTCAATACGAAGTGGATCCGAGCGGCGAGCCGCTCGACGGCTTCCGTGAAGGTGAGGTGGTCCATATTGCGCAGGAAGCTGATCGCGTCGCCCGACTCTCCGCACCCGAAGCAGTGGTAATAGCCGAGGCTGGGGCGAACGTGAAAGCTCGGGCTCCGCTCGTCATGAAAAGGGCACAGACCCTTCATCGAGTCAATGCCGCCGTTCTTCAGCGCGACGTAGTCACCGACCACATCGGCGAGATTGGTGCGGCGTTTCACCTCTTCGATGTCGCTCGCTCGAATGCGCCCTGCCATGATTGCCGAGTGTATCGCGATCCGTGCAGTCTCAGACCAGGGGCACGTCGCACAAGCGGCGATACCATGCGATGGCTGACTGATCCGTGAGTGAGGCAACCTGATCGACGACAGCTCTTCGCGCAGTGGCCTCGTCAGGGGCCGCCCGGTAATCATCCGCGAACGCGGCGTCGAGGTCACTGGGCCCTGCATCCCAGAGGGTCTGCGTAAGCTCGAGCAAAAGCTCACGCTGCCTGCGATAGGTGGGCTGCCTGCGCCCACTTTCCATCACGAAGGCAGCCACGATCCCTTTGAGGACAGCAATTTCAGCACGAATTGCACGCGGCACCACAATGTCGGCCCCGTAGCGTGCGAGTGCCTTCCCACCTGTCTTGTCGAGTGTGGCACGGATCGCTGAGCCCGCGAATCGGCCGATCATGTCACTCGTGAAGTTTTTCAGCTTCGCCTGATCCGCGCGCGTTCCCTCCCACCGGGTAAGCCAAGTCTCGGCACGCGCGATCCGATCGAAAGCAGCCCCCAGTTCATCTTCCGAATAGGTGCCACTCGACCACCCGGCGACCGCACGGATCAGGCTCACGTGCCCCGACTTCGAGGTGAGAATCTCAGGATCGATGTACCCCCCGACAACCGCGTCTTCAAAGTCGTGCACCGAATAGGCAATGTCGTCCGAGAGATCCATGGCCTGAGCCTCAGCGCATTTCCGGCGTTCAGGCGCCCCGCGCCTCATCCATTCAAAGACTGCTGAATCGTCGACAAAGTATCCGAACTTGGCGCTTCCGGCTGCGGCGTCCTGAAGGGACCACGGATACTTGCAACTGGCATCGAGTGTGGCGCGGGTCAGATTAAGGCCCACACTCTGCCCAATCGCATCGAAACGCTTGGGTTCGAGCCTCGTAAGGATCCGGAGGGTCTGTGCGTTGCCTTCGAAACCCCCGAAGTCGGCCATCCACTGGTTGAGCGCCCGCTCGCCATTGTGACCAAATGGCGGATGACCCAGATCATGGGCGAGACAGGCAGTGTCAACGACATCTTGGGCTAGGCCTAAGGAAACGGCAAGTTCGCGCCCGATCTGGGCGACCTCTAGCGAATGGGTGAGGCGGTTCCGTGCAAAGTCGATGCCAGCAGTCGGACTCAACACTTGCGTCTTGGCAGCCAACCTCCGCCATCCGCTCGAGTGCAGCACCCGGGCACGGTCTCGCGCAAAATTCGTGCGGTGGCCCCCATGTTGCTCGGGAACAAAACGCTCCTCATCAGAAGCACAGTAGCCGTCAACCACCTGAGTCGTCCCGTTCGGCTTCTGCGAGCTCGCCGAAATCGATGTGATCGCTACTGCGGCTTTCGAGCCAGCCGTGAGGCAGCACCGGCCGCTTGGGAGACCCTGCTCGCCCCCTCGGACCCTCGGCGCCTTCGCCCGGATAAGGCAGCTGAGCATCCATCGTGCCGAATATCTCGTCCATCTGAGCGAGCGACTCCACCATAGAGAGTGAGCGCCGAGTGTCTCCCCCAACCCCGTAGCCCTTGAAGTACCAGGCCACGTGCTTGCGAATATCGCGGCACGCCCGATCTTCATCATCGAAGAAGTCGACCAACAACTCGGTGTGCCTGCGCATCGCGCTCATGACGGTACCCAGTGGTGGCCTCGCAGTCAAACGCTCCGCCTCCTCGGCGGTCATTTCACCGGCCTCCGCCCTGAACGCCGCGGCAAGATCACCGAAGAGCCACGGACGCCCCAGGCAGCCTCGGCCCACCACTACGCCGTCGCACCCAGTCTCACGCACCATCCGTATGGCATCGCCGGCCGACCAGATGTCGCCGTTACCCAGAATTGGCACACTCGTGATCGTTTCCTTCAGCGTGGCAATTGCCGCCCAATCAGCCTGTCCTGAATAGAATTCGCTCGCGGTGCGCCCGTGAAGCGCGATCGCCGCCACGCCCGCGCCCTCGGCAGCGCGAGCGGCTTCCAGATATGTGAGGTGCTCGGGATCGATTCCCTTGCGCATCTTCACTGTGAGCGGCAGATTTCCTGCGGCCTTCACCGCCTGTTCGACGATGGCACGAAACAAATCCAGTTTCCATGGGAGCGCGGATCCACCTCCCTTGCGCGTCACCTTGGGCACAGGGCAACCGAAGTTGAGGTCAATGTGATCGGCCCGATCCTCATCGACAAGAAATCGCACGGCCTCGGCTACCGTTTTCGGATCCACCCCGTATAGCTGAATCGAGCGCGGGGTTTCGGTTTCATGGTGCGTAATCAGGCGCAGCGATTCAGGTGTTCGCTCAACCAGCGCCCGGCTCGTGATCATCTCGCTCACGTACAACCCGGCGCCCTGCTCACGGCACAACCGGCGGAACGCAGTATTCGTAATTCCTGCCATAGGCGCGAGTACGACTGGAACATCGAGTTCGAGCGGACCGATACGCAGATGACGGCCGGTGGTTGCTGCAGGGGTAGGCATCAGAACATTCTCTCAGATCGTCCTAGGTGCTTGGCTTATCGGTGGCACTGCCAAAACGGCGGTCACGCTCTTGGTATATTTCGATCGCTCGCCACAATTCGTTGCGGTCAAAATCTGGCCACAACGTGTCCAAGAAGACCATCTCCGCATACGCCGCCTGCCACAACATAAAGTTACTGGTGCGTTGCTCACCTGAACTCCGCAAGAACAGGTCGACCTCGGGTAGTTCTGGGACATAGAGATGTCTCTGGATGGTGCGCTCGTTAATGCCATGCGGTGACAGCCGCCCCGCAGCAACCTCTGCGGCAATGAGACGCACCGCGTCGGTGATTTCGTTACGACCTCCATAGTTGACACACATGGTCAAGGTGAGCCCGGTGTTTGCTGCGGTCTCACGCTCGGAGGTCTTGAGCTCAGACAGAACCGATCCCCACAGCTTGGGCCTGCGACCGGCCCAACGCATGCGAACGTTCCAGTGATCGAGTTGCTCCCGACGTCTCCGCAAAACATCACGGTTGAACCCCATCAGAAAGCGGACCTCATCGGGCGACCGTCGCCAGTTCTCGGTGGAGAAGGCGTACACACTGAGATGTGTGACACCAGCCTGAATGGCTCCGGCAACCACATCGAGCAGTGCCTGCTCCCCCATACGGTGGCCCTCAACGCGCGGCAGACCGCGCCGATTTGCCCATCTCCCGTTGCCATCCATAACGATGGCAACGTGCCGTGGCATGGTGCCGGAAAAAATCGGCGGCGTCTCTCCGGTCCAGTCCACCGGAACGAGATCACTCGGTGCCAGGCGCATGCTTCCTCGTCTCTGGTAATGCCAAGAATTTTCAGACTATCGCTCAACGGGTGCGGAACGACCGTAGCCCACGCTCGAGGTGCCACTGCGTATACGCAGCGACGACCCCGGCTGCCTGGCCGCGATCCTGGTCGCTCGAACTCACGGCTCCCTTCCAATCACCAGTCAGGAGCGCGGCGAGCAGGTCAATTCCGCTGGGTTCGAGACGAGGCCCCCCCGGCACGCGGCATGCCTCGCACACAACCCCACCCAGCTGCACAATGACCTGGGTATGCGGACCTGGGGCACCGCACCGCACACACTCACTGAATCCCGGCGCCCAACCAGCGGCAGCCATTGCGCGGAGCAGGTATCCATCTCGGACCAGCCCCGACGGGATCTCACCCGTCGCAAGGGTGCGCAATGCGCCAACCAAGAGCCGATACTGCTCGGGCGCGGGTCCGCCCTCGGAAACACGCTCGGCGGTCTCAACCATCGTGCTGCCTGCCCGATACCGATCGTAATCGGCGCTGATGCGCGGGCCATAGGCACCGAGCGTTTCTGCCTGGGTGACAGTATCGAGCGTTCGACCCTCGAAGAGTTGTAAATCCGCCACCATGAAGGGTTCGAGGCGGGCGCCGAATCTCGAAGTTGTGCGACGCACACCCTTTGCCACAGCTCGAAGAAGCCCTCGCTCACGAGTGAGCAAGGTCACGATTCGGTCGGCCTCGCCCAGCTTCTGGGTACGCAGCACGACCCCTTCTTCTCGGTACAGGGGCACAGATAAATTATCTCAGGTGGGGCGCGATATCGCGGGACACTAGACCGCCTATCGGCTCCCTCGGCGCCTACCCGACTTCGCTTCCGCCTCGCGCCAGGCTCGCTGCGCCGGGGTCTCAGCGCCCACCGGCGCAGCCACGGAGGATGCGCGGCCGCGGTTCAAGTTCCAGGCGTGCGTTACGGCCAGAGCAAGTGCGTCGGAGGCATCAGCTGGCTGTGGCGGGGCATCGAGGCGCAGCAACCGCGCCACCATCTGCCCGACCTGGGCCTTGTCTGCGGCACCATACCCGGTGACCTGGGACTTCACCTCATTCGGCGTGTAGAGCGTCACGGGTATTTCCCGCTGCGCCGCGAGATACATCACCACGCCACTGATCTGCGCAACTCCCATCACGCTGGGAAGGTTTTGCTGAGCGAAGACCCGCTCGAGCGCAATCGCACCGATCTCCTGCCCATCAAGCATGCGGGCGATACTCGAACCAATCTGCAACAATCGCGACGGCGTAGCAGCATCCGCCGCACTCTTCAGGACCTCGACGTGTTCAAAAGTGACATTTCGCCCGGGACCGGAACTCACTATCCCAACCCCGCATCTTGTCAAGCCTGGGTCGATACCGATGATCCTCACCGCTCGGCCTCCGTTTCAGTTTGCACAAGACCCGGCGCGAGCTTGACACCCTGGGAATCACACAGACAAGAACTCTGTTACTCGTCGGCTCCAAGTTCGGCCTGCACTTCGGGAGTGAGATCCACATTCGAAAACACGTTTTGCACGTCATCGCTGTCTTCCAACGCCTCAATGAGATGGAAGACCTTACGAGCGGTGGCAGCATCCACCTCGACCTTGAGATTCGGCACGAACTCCGCGTCGGCAGAATCGTAATCGATGCCGGCTTCGACCAGCGCCGTGCGGGTGGCGACGAGACTGCTCGCCTCAGTGATAACCTCGAACGCTTCTCCATTCGGGGTCTGCACGACCTCCTCGGCACCTGCTTCCAAAACGGCCATGAGTACATCGTCTTCGGTGGTGCCCTCTGCAGGAACGACGATCACACCTTTTCGCTCGAAGTTGTAGGCAACGCTCCCGGGATCCGCCATATTGCCGCCGTTGCGATTCATGGCGGTTCGCACCTCGGCTGCGGCACGGTTCTTGTTGTCAGTGAGACACTCGATCAAGAGCGCGACCCCGTTCGGCCCGTAGCCCTCGTACATGATGGTCGTGTACTCAACCGAGTCGCCAGTGAGGCCTGCACCACGCTTTACCGCGCGGTCAATGTTGTCACCGGGGACCGAGTTCTTCTTGGCCTTGTGTATTGCATCAGCAAGGGTCGGGTTGCCTTGCAGGTCGGCTCCACCGATACGGGCCGCTACCTCGATATTCTTTATGTACTTGGCGAACGCCTTCGCGCGACGCGAGTCGATGATGGCCTTTTTGTGCTTGGTGGTCGCCCATTTTGAGTGTCCGGACACGCTTGATCCTTACGCTTGTGATGATTCGCTACCCAGGGTACTGGTAGATCCCGGCGCGACCCAGGGGCCTCGCCGATCGGAAGGCTATGGCTCAGGCCAGGCCTCAGCGATCTTTGCTCGTACGTCGCCGAGCAGCTGCGGGAGCGACTTGGTCTTCGCAATGATAGGGAAGAAGTTCGCGTCAGACTGCCATCGCGGAACGACGTGCTGATGCAGGTGAGCCGCAATTCCGGCCCCGGCAATCGCGCCCTGGTTCATTCCCAGGTTAAAACCGTGACATCCCATCACATTTCTTAACACGCGCATCGCGACTTGTGTGAGTTGGGCGATCTCGGCGACCTCCTCAATTGACGCCTCGTCGTACATAGAGATATGGCGATACGGGCATACAAGCAAGTGGCCCGTGTTGTAGGGATACAGGTTCAGCAGTGCGAATGAGTGCGCGCCACGGGCAACGATCAGCGCCTGCTCGTCTTCCAGGCTCGGCGCCTTGCAAAAAGGACAGTTATGTTCTTCGGGCTGGGTGGTGTCTGCGATGTAGACCATACGGTGCGGTGTCCAGAGACGTTGCATCTCGTCGGGCACTCCCACGAGCCCGCTCTCGGTCACTGACTCGGCGCGACGATGCTCTGCCCCATCACTTATTCCGACCATACGGTCGCCACCTGCTCGTGGTTCTTGATGGCGCGAACAATGCGATCCACTGCCTCGTCGACGGGAACACCATTCATCTGGGTACCGTCACGGAAGCGGAAGCTCACGGCCCCGGCCGCGCGATCCTCCTCTCCAGCGATGAGCTGGAATGGGACCTTAGCCTTCGTGTGCGTGCGAATCTTCTTCGGCATGCGGTCGTCACTGTGATCAACCTCAGCTCGAACACCCAATTCCCGTAGACGCGCAATTACCTCATCGAGGTGCTCACCGTACTGCTCCGCCACCGGAATGCCGACCACCTGCACGGGTGAGAGCCAGGCCGGGAACGCGCCCGCGTAGTGCTCAAGCAGGATGGCAAAGAAACGCTCGATCGAGCCGAGCAGCGCGCGGTGGATCATGATCGGACGCTTCCGCGTGCCGTCCGCAGCCGCGTATTCGAGCTCGAACAGCTCTGGCTGATTGAAGTCGAGTTGCACAGTGCTCAGCTGCCAGGTTCGACCGATCGCATCGCGAGCCTGCACCGAGATCTTCGGGCCGTAGAAGGCGGCACCACCGGGATCAGAAACCAGCTCTAAGCCCGATTCCTCAGCGACCTCCCTGAGCGTCGCCGTCGCGACATCCCACTGCGCATCAGTACCGACCGACTTGTTCGGGTCACGCGTCGAGAGCTCGAGGTAGAAGTCGTCAAGTCCATATGCGCGCAAGGTCTCGAAAACGAAATCAAGCTGACGCTTAATTTCTTCCTTCACGTTCTCTTCGGCTACATAGATGTGAGCGTCGTCTTGGGTGAGACCGCGAACTCGGGTCAGACCCGAGAGAGTGCCGCTCTTCTCGTAGCGGTAAACCGTGCCAAGCTCAGCTAGTCGCAACGGCAACTCTCGGTAGCTGCGGGCGCGGGCGCGGTAAATGAGGTTGTGGAAGGGGCAGTTCATCGGCTTCAGGTAGTAATCCTGGCCGGGCTTCACGACCTTCCCTTCTGCGTCCTCCACGGCGTCAAGGTGCATGGCAGGAAACATGCCCTCCTTGTACCAGTTCAGATGCTGGCTGGTCTCAAACAGGGTGCCCTTCGTGATGTGCGGGCTATTCACCAACTGATAATCGTGGTGCAGTAAGCGCTCACGCATGTACTGTTCGATCTCGTGGCGAATGATGCCGCCTCGCGGGTGAAAAACCGCGAGGCCGGAGCCGATTTCATCGGGGAAGCTGAACAGGTCGAGCTCGACACCGAGCTTGCGATGGTCTCGCTTGGCTGCCTCTTCCAGTCGAGTCTGGTAGGCGCGGAGCTCTTCCTTAGTCGCCCATGCGGTGCCATAGATGCGCTGCAGCATCGGATTGGCCTCACTGCCACGCCAGTAGGCTGCCGCGCTGCGCATGAGCGCCCAACCATTGCCGAGCATTTTGGTGTTGGGAACATGGGGCCCACGACACAAGTCTTTCCAGCACACCTCGCCGGTCTTCGGATCAACGTTGTCGTAGATGGTGAGTTCGGCGCCTCCGATCTCGACGCTTTCGTTATCGTCGCCGGTCTCACCGCCTTTCAGGCCGATGAGCTCAAGTTTGTATGGCTCATTAGCCAGCTCTGCACGTGCCTCGTCCTCGGTCACTACACGGCGAACGAAACGCTGACCCTGCTTGACAATTTTCGCCATCTCAGAGCTGATTTGCTTCAGATCATCGGGAGTGAACGCTTCAGGGGGTTCAAAATCGTAATAGAACCCGTCGGTGATGGGTGGACCGATCCCGAGCTTAGTCTCGGGAGTCAGTCGCTGCACGGCCTGTGCAAGCACGTGTGCAGCGGAGTGCCGCAGGATAGCGATCCCATCTGCCGAGTCGAGCGAAACCGGTTCGACAGTGTCGGCATCGGTCACCTCTGTGGCGAGGTCTCGCAGTTCGCCATTGAGGCGCATCGCAACGATTGATCGATCACTGAACAGGCTGAAACCATCTGCCACGGCAGGCACTCCTTCGACGAATATCTCAACAATCCTACCGGGTGCACTCGGGCACTAATCGGTGGGTGAACGCATCAGGCTCGGTTCTTGAGTGAACCGAGCCCTACCTTGAGTCAGCTCGTCAGCACTTGTGCCACTGGGAGCAGGATGGCTGGGCGAAGCGAACAAGCGCGCCCTACTGCCGCTCGTACTTCGCGCGGGCGAAGCAGTAGACGCCATATGCCATCAGCCCGAACGCGACGACCGTGAGAATGACCGGGCCGAACGGCAGCTCGACGAGGGTCTTGAGTGCGCCGTCGAGACCGGTAGCTTCGCTGGGGTCTGAGGTGATTGCGGCGACACAGAATAGGATGCCGACGACGGAGATCGCGATGCCCTTGGCAATGTAGCCGACACGACCAATGATCGACACAGTGCGGCCAGTCTTCCCGGTAGGGGCCGCGATGTCTTGCAGAAACCTTTTCTTCCAACCCTTTACGCCGAAGTACACACCAATGGCAAGCACGCCGAGACCGAGGAAAAGAACCACGAAGACACCACCTGGTGAGGAGAGCAGTGTCGCCGTGATGCTCTGCGCCTGGCCTGAGCTATCGCTTTGGTTGCCCAAGGCAACACCCGCGGCGGAGAACCCGATGGCGAGGTAGGCGATCGCTTTGCCGCCTTCCTTGGCCCGAGCCGCCCAGGCCTCTTTATCGGTGCCCCGCACAACGAAAGCCTCGAGCACCTGAAACAGGCCGAGTGCGAATAACCCGATCGCAACGATCCAAAGCATGAAGGCACCGCCGGGACTCGATGCGAGTCCGTTCAACGCACCGCCCTGATCGGCTTCCCCGCTGGAACCGAACGCGACGCCGAGCGCAATTCCGCCGATGAGCAGGTGCAGCAGGCCGTTGACCGCGAACCCTGCGCGGGCGGCGAGTTGGAAAGCACGGTTGTCTTGCAGCCGTGAGGCCGCAGAGCGAGCTGACGCTGCGGAGGAAGAAGAGTGAGACATGGCTTCACCATAAGCCGCTCTCTGGGAATAAGGGTACCCCTTGCGCTGCCAACCAACGGCTTGGTTGAGTTCTTGAGAGTCAGTCGCTCTATTCCGATCAAGTCAGCGGAGCAACTGCAACAGATACAAGTCAACACAATCTTGGTGGGCGATACCGGACTCGAACCGATGACCTCTTCCGTGTGAAGGAAGCGCGCTACCAACTGCGCCAATCGCCCGTGTGCACTGCGATTTCACCGCCGTGCCAACCTGAACGATCATACACGGATCCGAGAGCTCAGATGACCACCTGGGCGCCCGTGTCTAGAGTCCTCCCAAGAGCCGTATCAGGCCGTGGGAGCCGTAGCTGGGGGCGCCAACTCACTGTTGAGATTCGCCTCAAGCTCCGTGCTGAGTTCCCCCAACTGCTGCAGCTCGACCCGCAAACCTTCATAAGTCGCGATGTCGGCATTGAGCCTCGCAAGATCCTCATTCAAAATGCTTCGTCGGGTATCGAAGCCATTCCTGATCGCGTAGAACTCGGCTGGGTCATCCGAAAACTCGAATGCCTCGTTTCTCTGCAAGAAGATCTCCCATTCGGAATTGAACTGGGCAACCGCACTATCGTAAATCTCGCTTCGCAACTCGATATCTGCGCGCATAGTCGTGAGCTCAGCCTGCAGTTGGCTCGCACGCTCCTTGAGTGCCGTAAACACTGTGTGGTAGTCGTCGAAATAGTCAACGATCACGCTGCGTTGCTCGAACCACTGCGCGTAGTGGGTCTCAAGAGCGGCTGGAAGAGTTCGCACCTCGGTACCAAGAACCGAATGCAGTTCATTCGCGAAGGCTGTTGCCGACAGGCCTTGATAGACATCCATACGCTCAGCAAGCCCCGGGTCCGTTGCTGAGAGCTCCGAGAATGCGGCCTCAAGCTGTTTCACCAGTTCTGCCTTTCCCGCATCGTTGAGCCTGCTGAATGCGGCATGGAGCAACTCATGCGCGGCAGTCACCTCGACAATTCCGGCCAACCGTTCGTCAGTCACTTTGAACAGGTGGATCCTGCCACCGGAAAAACAGCCGAGTACGCGCCCCTCTTCCGTATGATCCACCTGTGAACAGCGTTCGTTGAAGCTCTGACTTGCGTCAAGTGTCGGCTCAGAAGCGAAAAAGATCCGTTCCCCGGTCGAGGTCGGGCGAATGCGCGCAGTGAGGTCGACGATCTCAGCAGTAGGCGTGAAGCTCTGTGCAGCGAAGTGATCAGAGATAAGCTGGCGATTCTGGTAGGCCACCAAAGCGCCCGCGACCAAAGCGAGAACCACCAGCGATGTGACGACCCGACCGATCACACGCCTCACACCAACCGTCATGGGTTCAAGTATCCAATGAGGAGGCAATGAGATCGAACCACCTCGCCGCGTGAACCTTCCATTCCCCGCAAAAGCACAGGGTGAGATCCGAGCGGCGTGTCTCGATTTGCGGTGATTCAGGGCTTCCCCTATAGTCATTCAGGTGCACGGAAACGTGCCAAGCGGATGTAGCGCAGTTGGTAGCGCATCACCTTGCCAAGGTGAGGGTCGCGAGTTCGAGTCTCGTCATCCGCTCCAGTGATCAGGGCAGCCTGATCGCTTGTGGTGTCAACCACTGCGGTGGCGTGGCCGAGAGGCGAGGCAGCGGCCTGCAAAGCCGTATACACGGGTTCGAATCCCGTCGCCACCTCGCTGAACAAAACTGAATAGCCTAGAACAGGCGCGATTGGCGCAGCGGTAGCGCGCTTCCCTGACACGGAAGAGGTCACTGGTTCGATCCCAGTATCGCGCACCACCAAGAACCCGGCCTTGGCCGGGTTCTTCCATTTACTCGACGATGATTGTGGTCTCGGAGACAGTAGTCTTGCGCAGCCTCCAGGCGGTCCAAATGATCGAGGCGCCAAGCATCACGGTGAAGATGCCGCAGATCACGGCAACCACTTTGATCGCGAAGTCAGGCCACACCAGTGTCACGACTCCCCCGATGAGAGTGAGCACCGCCGGCAACAACACCAGCATGCTTCTGCCGTCAGTAAGCCTGATCCCTATCACGAGCCAGAGTGCACCGACAAAAATGAGCGTCACCCCTACAAACGTCACGAGCGCCGACACAGTGAACTCGGAAAACACGATTGCGAGAATACCGGCAAGAACCAGTAGCAGGCCCGCCGCCGTTGTGCTTCCTGACGGGCGCAGACGGACCAGCAGGGCGAGACCGTTCGCGATCAGTGCAGAGCCGAAGAGAATGACCAGGATCCAAGTGGCAGCGACGAATGGCCAAACCAGGAGTCCAACGCCGGCCGCCGTCACGATTGCGCCCACGACCAGAGGGATCCACCAGGGAAAGCTGCGCGTGGAAACATTCGTCATTGGTTCCAACGGGTAAGTCATGCATGCTCCTTTGCGAACGTCAGCTTCACTCTATGCGGAAAATCCGTGCAACTCAGCAATGTGTCGAACGGTCTGACCGAATTGCGCGGAAGAAATCGTGTGGCCCTCGCGACGCATGCCGCGGGCTGAAACGAACAAGATTCGGAGTGGATTCACAAAGCTCTCCCGACCCTGTGCGTCCCATGGTCCGCTGCCCACAGAGATGAACCCATCGTGGCGCTTCGTGCTGAGATAGCATCCGGCCACTGCCTGGTCGCCGAGTCGAGCGATTATGAGGACCGGGCGGTCTTTTCCGCGGCCGTCGTTCTCCACGTACGGCACCCACGTCCAGATTATCTCGCCGGGATCTGGATCGCCGTCGATATGTGGATCGTACGCTGGCGCAAGCCTTGAGATCTCGGACGCAGTCAGCTCTCTCGTAGCCCCCTCTCCCCGCGGCCCAGACTCTGGGCTGCCCGAATCGGTACCAGATCGAGGAGGATGGCCGCCCCTGACACCCTGGGACTTCGCAAGACCCCAATTGCGTGCGACCTTACCGAAGGATCCCAACAGGTTGCGCAACCCACGGTTCCCCCGGGTCAATTCGGGTTCGCTCCCTGAGTGAGCGCGTTCAAGCGAGACATGCATCGCATGTACTTCTTTCGATACCCTCCATCGAGCATGCCGCCAGCAAACACCGAAGTCAGGGGAACTCCGGTGGCCCGAATCGGAATTTGTGCATCGTACACTCGGTCGATGAACGCAACGAATCTTAGTGCTGCGGACTGGTCGGTGAGCTCCGTTACGTTGCGAAGTCCGATCGTCTGCACTCCGTCGAGGAGCCCGATAAAGCTGGACGGATGAATTGTTGCGAGGTGAGCTATCAACGTGCCGAACTCGTCATCCGTCATGCGCTCGCCCGCCAACGCCACATCGGCCAGCGCAAATCGATAGGCCTCGTCGCTGAGTGTTACGGCATCTCCCGCAAGGTCGCGCTGACGGAAGTCGACGCCGTCGATACGGAGAGTGACGAACCGATCGCTCATCGCTTGAATCTCTCGCATAAAATCCGCCGCCGCAAAACGGCCCTCACCCAGTGCGTTGGGCGGGGTGTTCGAGGTAGCGACAATGCGCGAACCCGTGCTCGTGAGATCGCCAATCAGGCGGGTCATAAGCATGGTGTCGCCCGGGTCATCCAGCTCAAACTCGTCGATGCACACGAGCCTGGCACCCTGTAATACCCCTACCGCACCCGCGTAGCCGAGCGCTCCCACCAGAGCGGTGTACTCGATGAAAGTGCCAAAGTATTTCCTACCGGCAGTCGCGTGCCACGTTGCCGCCAGCAGGTGGGTTTTGCCCACACCGAAGCCACCGTCAAGGTAGACACCCGGCCTGGTAGGGGCCAGTGTCTGAGGCGATGCGGCCGACTTCTTGCGGCCGAACCCGAAGAGCCCGCCTCGCGACATGGTCGCCTCCGGCTCGGCAAAGACTTGCAGCGTGTCACGGGCCAGCGCTTGTGAAGGGAATTCGCTATCTGGGCGGTATGACTCGAAACTCGCACCATTAAATTGCGGTGGGGGCACCAAGGTGCCCACGAGCTCGGTGCCTGAAATGGCTGGATGGCGGTCGACGAGACGGGCGGAGCTGTGCTCTGTGTTGTGGGACATCGTGGCTCAGTTTACGCGGTCCTCGCCTTACCTTGCCGCTCACCTCTATCCGGTCATAGGGGCCCCAAGATTGCGAACAAATTCCTCCGTCTCAGACTCCCACCTCAAGGGGTCTACATTCCATAGCTTCACGTGCTCTCCGGAGCCCTCGCGAATCCGAACCAGATCAGGCCGCAGCTGCTTGAGACGCAACGATCCGCGCCACGGTACAAATGAGTCTCCAGGGCTCACGTGCATGAGTACCGGTGCCCGGAGGAGCGGGGCAAGAGAATCGGGGCTCATCGAATCGAAATCTGTGCCCCGCTGCCAGGGCACAGCCCCCCGCACAATTCCCTGGCGCATCAGCTTCATGCCGACGCGTGCGGTGAACTCTGGAAGCCCTGCCAGCCGAGCCTGTCGGCGAAGAATAATGCCCCAATCCAAACCAGGAGAATCGAGCACCAGGCCGTCAATGAGCGCACGATGAGGGCCCCGGGTTGCCGAGAGAAGCGCCGTGATTCCCCCCATTGACCACCCCACCAGTGTGATTCGATCGGCCCCCTGTCGCAGGAGCCAGGCAATTGACGAGTCAACATCGTAGCGTTCGGCAAGCCCGAGACCATATCTCCCACGTATCCCCACGGGAGCGCCCGGATCGTTGCGATACGCGATCACGAGGCTCGTCACGCCCGCCCGTGTCACAGGGGCGAGCCCCCGCAGAGTCTCTTCGGGCCTCGCACCACGGCCGTGGACATGCACGGCAAACCGACCAGGAACAGGATTCTCCGGGTGAACCAGCCAGCCCCACGACTCACCGCCATCAACCGGGAACGTCACCAGTTCGACACCGCCACTGAGTTCCCGCGGATCGGTATACCACCAGCCAGTAATTCGGCCTCGTGCACCAACCCGTAACTCACCGCGGTCAATTGCGATCACGTCACGGGCTACGCGATCAACGCCGCCATCAAAAACGCGATCGACAACTGGGCCCAACCGAGCATGACCGGCCCCGTCGTTGAAAATGAAGGAGTATTTTCCGGGGAGGCCGGCGTCTGGCCCGTGGATCCACACTCGCTTCGACCTGCCAGAGCTCGACGGTAGCGGCTCGATCGACCACACGATCACGCCTTCTTCAGGTGCGGACGGTGTGAGCACCCGTCGCGCAAACACGCAGGACAACGCAGTAAAGACACCGACGACCCCAGCAGAGAGCGCAAGGCTCCCCAACGCGGCTACGCGCAGCCAGGAGCGAATTGGACTCAATTTTCCGCCCACCTCGTTTCCTTCTCGTCCGCTAGCGACCAGGCCTTCAGGTGCACCACCCGAGCACAATTGCGTCATCGCGCGGCGTGGCAACCGGAGCTTTCACCACCAAACTCTAGTGTTCCAATTGTGAGGGAACATGACTTTGGCGAGGTTGCTGCCTTTGAAGCCGCTGCCGCCCAGATGCGCGCCGCACGGTTTCGCAGTGAGTTGCATGTGCGAGAGATTCCCGCACCCGAGCGCATTGCCCCGCGATCTGTCGCATTTTCTGCGGGGGTCGCACAGGGGAAGGTCCACCCCGTCGAAGGCTCAGGAGATTCGCCATTTGGTGCGGGACGACTGGTCTTGATGCACGATCCAGCATCCTCGAGTGACTGGGGTGGTCCGTTCAGAATTGTATGCTTCGCGCAGGCCCCGCTTGAGATGGAGATTGGGGTCGATCCCTTCATCGCCGACGTGGCGTGGTCGTGGCTCATCGATGCGCTGCACTCTCGCGCCGCCTTGTACACGTTTGCCTCGGGCACCGCGACCAAGACATTGTCGACCGGATTTGGCACGCTCGAAGAGCAGGACGACACTGCTCAGATCGAGATTCGCGCCTCATGGACCCCACTGGGCGACGATTTCTCCCCTCATGGCGAGGCCTGGAGTGAGCTACTTTGCCTCTTGGCTGGGCTTCCGCAACAGGAGGGCGTGACGTCTTTGCGCGGTCATCGCGGCTCACGCGGCAGTAGTCGTGGGGCATAGTCGTGGTTGAACAATCAGAACTCACCGCCGATTGGTCGCTCGTAACCGATCGGCCGTCGCTGGAACAGGCCGCCGAGCTTATCGCCGCGGGCACGGGTCCGGCTGGCGTAGACGCGGAACGGGCGTCGGGTTTTCGGTATGGGCAAGAAGCGTATCTCGTACAGGTACACCGCCAAGGTGCCGGGACCTTCCTCTTTGATCCGACAACTCTTGATACTTTTGAACCACTTGCCGATGCCTTGCGCGGAGAAGAGTGGATCCTGCATGCCGCAAGCCAAGATCTCGCCTGCCTCGAGTCTCTTGGACTGATCCCCGAGCGCCTTTTCGATACCGAACTCGCTTCCCGTCTGCTGGGGTTTGAGCGTGTGGGTCTCGGGGCAATTGTCGAGCAACTTCTCGGCATCCGCCTCCATAAGGCCCACTCTGCAGCAGACTGGTCCACACGCCCCCTCCCCGAGCCATGGCTCGAGTACGCGGCACTCGATGTGGCACTGTTGCCCGATCTGCGCGACCTCGTCGCGAATGAGCTCGACGCTCAACACAAGGTTGAAATTGCTGAGCAGGAATTCGATGCCGTTCTCCATCGGCGCCCAAAGCCAGCTCCTGCGGAGCCTTGGCGCAAGCTCTCCGGGGGGAATCGACTGAAAACGCCGCGCGAACTTGCGATCGCACGGGAGCTCTGGGACGCACGAGACGAGCTAGCTCGGAGCAGCGACGTTGCCCCGGGCAGGCTACTCCCCGACGCGTCACTCATTGTGGCCGCATCCACGAACCCACGCTCGAAGAGTCAATTGGCGGGGATCAAAGAGTTCAGGGGTCGGGCCAGTCGCACTGAGCTCGATCGCTGGTGGGCAGCCATCCTACGAGGAAAGACCGCCGAGAACCTGCCCGGTCAGCGCCCCCGCGTCGCTGATGCCATGCCACATCACCGCAACTGGGCGCAGCGCAATCCTGAGGCAGCAGCGCGACTGTCGGCTGCGCGTGATGCGATAGCTGCCGAAGCCGATCGACAACGTATGCCAGTTGAGAATCTTCTCACCCCGGACACGTTGCGGCGCCTGGCCTGGGATCCGCCAGCTGAACCAACTTCAGATGCCATCGCGAATCGGCTGAGTGAACTCGGCGCTCGGCCGTGGCAGTGTGTAGCTACTGCACCTATTATCGCTCGCGTTTTTGTAGATACACGCTAATTGCGGCTAAATCACTTGAGCTCCCCTGGGTGATTCCGCACGGGTAATGCCCAGGTCTGAGACTCAGTTCCTAAGATGGAGCTTGACGCTTACAACCATTCGATGGAGGCATAGTGGCCGCAATGAGAGAAGTCGTGTTTGTCGATGGGGTTCGCACCCCGTTCGGGCGGGCTGGCGAAAAGGGAATGTACTGGGGCACTCGTGCTGACGACCTGGCAGTGAAGGCTTTGCAGGGGCTTATTGAACGAAATCCCGGTTTGCCACTTGAACGTGTCGATGACGTCGGAATCGCTGCGACCACGCAGCAGGGTGATCAAGGATTGACACTGGGTCGCACCGTCGCCATGCTTGCGGGCCTGCCGGTGACGGTGCCCGGCTACGCCCTCGATCGCATGTGCGCCGGAGCCATGACAGTTGCTTCAATGATGGGCGCTGCCATCGGTGCCGGGCAGTATGACTTGGCGATCGCGGGCGGCGTAGAGCATATGGGTCGCCACCCCATCGGATTCGACGCCGATCCGAACCCTCGCTTTGTGGCCGAGAAGTTGGTGAGTCCTGACGCGCTCAACATGGGAATCACTGCCGAGCGCCTCCACGATCGTTTCCCTGGACTCACCAAAGAGCGGGCAGATCGATTCGGGATGTTAAGCCAGCAAAAGTTGCAGTCCGCTTACGATCGAGGCGACATCCAACCGGATCTCATCTCGGTCGCTACCCGCAGCAACAGCGGATGGGGCCTCGCGACCGAAGACGAGGGCCGCAGGCCACAGACCACGATGGAGGATCTTGCCAAGCTGCGTACACCATTCCGTCCGCACGGGAAGGTGACCGCAGGTAACGCATCACCCCTTACTGACGGTGCCACGATGTCGCTCCTCGCCGGCGCGGACACCGCAAAGGAACTCGGCCTCACGGGCAAAATGCGGCTGGTGAGCTTCGCGTACGCGGGCGTCCAACCGGAAGTTATGGGTCTGGGCCCCGTCCCCTCGACCGAAAAAGCACTGAAGCGAGCTGGGCTACAGATCACCGATATCGGTCTGTTTGAACTGAATGAGGCATTCGCGGTACAGGTTCTCTCGTTCACCGATCACTTTGGGATCGCCGATGACGACCCCCGAGTTAACCCCTGGGGCGGTGCAATCGCAATTGGTCATCCGCTCGCCGCCTCAGGTGTGCGCCTCATGATTCAGCTGGCTCGCCAGTTCGAGCAGCGTCCAGACGTGCGTTTCGGCGTCACCGCTATGTGCGTCGGCCTTGGCCAAGGCGGCACGATGATCTGGGAAAACCCGCACTTTAACGGCAAGAAGGGCAAGTAACTTTCCATGACCGATTACACGAAGATCGATTTCTCCCCGCTTATCGAAGCAGCCGAAGGCGAAGTCGTGACGCACAGTTTCGTTCGCGATCTGACGCTCCCTTCCGGCGGTACCCTCGCGCTCATCACTCTTGACAATGGTGCCGACTACACGCGACCGAACACTCTTGGACCGCTCACCCTGCACGAGCTCGAGGGCGTACTCGACGCCCAGGCATCCCGGGCCGCTGCAGGCGAGATTCAGGCCGTCGCTGTCACCGGAAAGCAGTTCATCTTCGCTGCGGGTGCCGACCTGTCAAAGGTCTCCACGCTGGCCACCGAGCAGAACGCACGACTGATGGCACAATACGGTCATCATGTGCTTGGAAAGTTCCGTACACTCGGGGTTCCCAGTTTTGCCTTTGTGAACGGACTCGCTCTGGGTGGCGCAATGGAGATTGCGCTGAACTGCGACTATCGCACACTCGATTCGTCAACTGCTGCGCTCGCATTTCCCGAGGTGTTCTTGGGCATTATCCCCGGTTGGGGCGGGGCAACCCTCGTGCCGAATCTTATTGGTATTGAACGGGCCATCGAGATCATCGTCTCGAACCCCCTGAAGAACAACAGGATGCTGAAACCCGAGCAGGCCTTCGAGGCTGGGCTGTTCGACGCCATGTTCGGCGCGGCGAGCTTTCTCGAGGAGTCGGTGCGATGGGCAGACCGTGTCCTGAGAGGGGCGCACAAGGTGAATCGCCCACATGTGCCCGGCAAAACCGAACGACTCATCAAGTGGCCTGCGGCAATCAAGATCGCACGAGACACCCTTAAGTCACGAATCGGCAGCGCCGCGAAATCTCCTTACGTGGCGCTAGAACTGCTCAATGCTGCGAAAGACAATGACATCGAGCGCGGGTTCGAGCGCGAAGACGAGGCTCTGACCGAACTTATTTCAGGTGATCAGTTCCGTGCCTCGATCTACGCATTTGATCTCGTGCAAAAGCGAGCGAAGCGTCCAGCAGGAGCACCCGATCGCAAGCTCGCTCAGCCAGTACGCAAAGTGGGTGTCATCGGGGCGGGACTCATGGCCAGCCAGTTCGCGCTTCTCTTCGCACGAAAACTGCGCGTGCCGGTGCTCATTACCGACATTGACCAGGCACGAGTGGACAAGGGCCTCGACTACATTCGAGGCGAAATAGACAAGATGCTTGCCAAGGGCCGCCTGTCGCCTGACGATGCCAACCAACTCAAGGGTCTGGTACAGGGGACGACAGACAAGTCACTCTACGCGGACTGCGACTGGGTCATCGAGGCAGTCTTCGAAGAGCTCAGCGTGAAGCAGCAGGTTTTCGCGGAGATCGAGCCCATCATCAACGAGACTGCCATTCTCGCGACAAACACATCTTCGCTCTCGGTGGCTGAGATTGGCGCAACTCTCCAGCATCCTGAACGACTTCTGGGATTCCATTTCTTCAACCCGGTCGCGGTGATGCCTCTGATCGAGGTCGTCAAGGTGCCGAGCACCAGCGACTCAGCGCTCGCTACCGCCATGGAGGTCTCGAAACGACTGGGGAAGAGCGCAGTCATTACCGCAGATCGTCCAGGCTTCGTGGTCAATCGCCTGCTTGCGAAGGTTATGGGCGAGGCCGCAAGAGCACTCGACGAGGGTACGCCGCTCCCAGTGGTCGAGCGCGCACTGGCACCAATCGGCTTGCCTATGGGTCCGTTCGAGCTCATCGATCTCGTTGGCTGGAAAGTTGCCGCTCACGTGCAAGACACAATGGTGCACGCCTTCCCCGAACGCTTCTATGCTTCGGCAAATCTGCACGCCATTGCAGAGCTCTCGGATCCCCTCGAGAAGAACAAACACGGCAAGGTCGAAGACTTGTCTCGCGAAGCCAAGAAGGCCCTCAGCTTCGGAAACTCACCGGTAACCGAAGAAACGATTCTTCGTCGCGTGGAGGACGAACTGGCCGGCGAGATCAAGATCATGCTCGACGAAGGCGTAGTCGCTGCGGCGGAAGACATCGATCTATGTCTTATTCTGGGTGCGGGCTGGCCTTTCCAAGCCGGAGGCGCAACCCCTTACCTTGACCGGGTAGGAGCGAGTGAGCGAGTCTTCGGGGCCGCCTTCCATGAACCCCGGGTCGCCGGCATCAAGTCGTAGAGTCGGCACCGCTTTGCGAAGGCCCAATCCACGAAAGTGGAGCGGGCCTTCGCTATTCCCCCTAGGCGTCTTCCCCGGGCTCTGGACGTGCGACCGGAATGCGTTTTCCGTGAACCTGGTCGGTCACGTCGGCGGCGATCTTCTTGGCAATCAAACCGGCATCGTCGAGTAATTCAGCGCGAGTGGCGTGCCCCAGGAACTCTGACGGTGTGCCCAGCTCGCTCACTGCAGTATCGACACCCGCATCTCGAAGAGCCTGTCTAATGCGGGTGCCGACCCCGCCTACCCGAACGCCGTCCTCAATGCTGATCAGCAGCCGATGATGCCGAGCCAGTTCAACGACCGATTCGGGCACCGGCACAACCCAACGCGGGTCGACTACTGTCACCGTGATCTCGTGCGCAGCCAAGAGCTCGGCCACCTCGAGCGCAACACGTGTCATAGGTCCCACACCTACGATCAGAACATCGCGCCAATTGCTTGCCCCACCCCCTGCATGCGAAAGGTGGTCTTCACGCAAGATGTCGATCCCATCTGCGGTTCTCCGCAACGCCGGAACATCTGTTCCGACGCTGCCCTTGGGAAAGCGAAGAACGGTCGGGCCGTCGGTGACTCGAACAGCCTCGCTCAAGAGTTCGCGTAGGTTGGGCTCGTCACGAGGGGCGGCGATCCGAATTCCGGGAACCACCTGCAGGGTAGCGAGATCCCACACCCCGTTGTGGCTCGCCCCGTCGGGGCCCGTGATGCCTGCCCTGTCGAGCACAAATGTCACACCGGCGCGATGCAGCGCGACATCCATGAGCAACTGGTCGAAGGCGCGATTCATGAATGTCGCATACATCGCCACAACGGGGTGCAGTCCCCCGTAGGCGAGGCCAGCGGCGGTCGTCACTCCGTGTTGTTCGGCAATTCCGACGTCGTAGACGCGATCGGGAAACTCGGCCGCGAATGCATCGAGTCCGGTGGGGGCTAGCATTGCTGCCGTGATCGCCACGAGGCTCGGCTCCTCACGGGCAAGCTCAAGCATCTGATCGCTAAAGACCCCGGTGAAACTCTTACCACCCCCGTTTTGCAGCGATTCGCCCGTCTCAGGATCTATCTTCCCGATTGCGTGAAACTGGTCGGCGAGATCGTTCTCGGCGGGAGCGTACCCGCGCCCCTTTTCGGTGATGACGTGCACTAGCGTGGGGCGACCGTACCCTTTGGCTTGACGCAGGACCTCTTCCACCGCCTCGAGATTGTGCCCGTCAATCGGCCCGAGGTACTTGATATCAAGATTCGAGTAGAGATCTTGGTTGTCGCTCGCTCGACTCACGAAGCCGCGCACCGCGCCTCTCGCCGCCCGATACACGGTACGGCCAGGCGTGCCCAACGCTGAAAACAGCTTTTCGCTTCCCTCTTGCAGATCTCGGTAGCTGCCAGTGGTTCGCACCGAGTTGAGGAAACGTGCCATTCCGCCGATCGTCGGTGCGTAGGAGCGCCCATTATCATTCATCACGATGATCAGGTTCCGGGAATTGTCATCAGTGATGTTATTGAGCGCTTCCCAAGTCATTCCACCAGTCAGTGCACCGTCACCCACCACGGCAACGACGTGTCGATCCTGCTGTCCCGTTCGGGCAAAGGCCCGAGAGATCCCATCAGCCCAGCTCAACGAACTTGAAGCGTGCGAACTCTCGACGATGTCGTGCACCGACTCGGAGCGTTGTGGATATCCAGCGAGACCTCCCCGCTGCCGCAGCCGGGAAAAGTCCTTCCGACCCGTCAACAGTTTGTGCACATAGCTCTGATGTCCGGTGTCCCAAACGATCGGGTCATTCGGTGATTCGAACACGCGATGCAATGCGATGGTGAGTTCGACCACCCCGAGATTCGGTCCGAGGTGACCTCCGGTCTTAGCCACCTCGGCAATGAGAAACTCACGAATCTCCGCAGCGAGGGTCTTTAACTCGGTCAGAGTCAACGCATCGAGATCACGCGGGCCATCGACCCGATCGAGAATTGTCACCCAGAACCTCCGGCTTGCCCAGGGCGTGTTCCCCAGGGATTCTCATCATCTTATCCGTCCAGCGGGCACAGAAACTGAGGACGACCGCCGTGGTTTGCACCCTCAAAAATGAGTGGCCCTGGCGCTGCACGCCAGGGCCACTCATTCGCGGTACTTCCTAGAGCAGCGAGCGGAGGACGTACTGCAAAATGCCACCGTTGCGGTAGTAGTCTGCCTCCCCCGGAGTGTCGATCCGCACGACGGCGTCGAACTCGACCTCGGTGCCGTCGGTCTTGCGCGCGAGAACCTTAAGGGTCTTCGGCGTCACGCCTTCATTCAGCTGAGTCACTCCCTGAACGTCAAACGTCTCAGTTCCATCGAGTCCCAGGCTGTCGGCGCTCTCCCCTGCGGGGAACTGCAGCGGCAGCACTCCCATACCGATGAGGTTTGAACGGTGAATTCGCTCAAAGCTCTCAGCGATGACCGCCTTCACTCCCAGCAGGCTCGTACCCTTCGCCGCCCAGTCACGGGACGAACCCGAGCCGTACTCCTTGCCCCCAAGGACTACCAGTGGAATGCCTGCAGTCGCGTAGTTCTGCGCTGCATCGTAGATGTACGCCTGGGGCGCGCCCTCCTGAGTGAAGTCGCGCGTGAAACCGCCCTCCACATTGTCCAGAAGTTGATTGCGCAGACGGATGTTCGCGAACGTTCCGCGGATCATGACCTCGTGGTTCCCGCGACGGGATCCGTAGGTGTTGAAATCCTTCGGCGCAATGCCGTTGGCGACGAGGTACTGCCCTGCCGGTGTCTCGGCTTTGAAGCTGCCAGCCGGGCTAATGTGGTCGGTCGTGACCGAGTCACCCAGCTTCGCCAAGACACGAGCACCGGTGATATCCGTCACAGGTGACGGCGTCAGCTGCATTCCCTCAAAGTAGGGAGCTTTGCGCACGTAAGTTGACTTCTCATCCCACGCGAAGGTGTTTCCCGCGGGGGTCGGGAGCGAACGCCACAGCTCGTCACCGTCAAACACCGTTGCATACTTCGAGTTGAACATGTCTGAGTCGATCGAGGCATCGGCGATCCTCTGAACCTCAACCGGGTCGGGCCAGATATCGCGCAGAAAGACATCTTGGCCATCCGATCCCTGGCCGAGAGGTTCTGAGTCGAAATCAAAATCCATCGTGCCCGCAAGCGCGTACGCAACAACCAGAGGCGGACTCGCGAGGTAGTTCATCTTGATGTCGGGGTTGATCCGACCCTCAAAGTTGCGGTTACCCGAGAGCACAGCCGTGACCGCGAGGTCGTTTTCATTGACGGCGTTGGAGATCTCCTCATTGAGCGGACCGGAGTTACCGATGCAGGTCATGCATCCGTAACCGACCAGGAAGAACCCGAGTGCCTCGAGGTCAGTCCGCAGACCCGACTTCTCGTAGTAATCGGTGACCACCTTCGAACCGGGCGCCAGAGTCGTTTTCACCCAAGGCTTTGCCTTCAAACCCAGCTGGTTTGCGTTGCGCGCGAGCACGCCAGCTGCGAGCATGACCGAGGGATTGGAGGTGTTCGTACAAGAAGTGATCGAGGCGAGGGTGACCGCGCCATGATCAATGGCAAACTCGTTGCCCTGCTCGTCTTTCACCTTCGCGGGGTTTGAAGCCTGAGTGTAATTCGCCAAGTCAACTTCGAATTGCGCCTTCGAGTTGGTGAGCTCGATGCGATCCTGAGGTCGCTTCGGTCCGGCGATCGACGAGACCACCGTACCCAAGTCGAGCTCGAGATACTCACTAAACACGGGCTCTTTCGCGGGATCGTGCCACATGCCTTGAGCCTGCGTGTACGCCTTAATGAGCTCGATCTGTTCCTCAGTCCGGCCAGTCAAGCGCAGGTAGTCGAGGGTCACATCATCCACTGGGAACATCGCCGCGGTGGAACCAAACTCCGGGCTCATGTTGCCGATGGTGGCTCGGTTCGCAAGCGGCACCGAGCCGACGCCCTCACCGTAGAACTCCACAAACTTACCCACGACGCCGTGCTTGCGCAGAATCTGCGTAATTGTCAGCACCACGTCTGTGGCCGTCACGCCCGCAGGAATCTGACCGGAAAGCTTAAAGCCGACGACGCGCGGAATCAACATTGAGATGGGCTGACCGAGCATCGCAGCTTCGGCCTCAATACCGCCAACACCCCAGCCGAGAACGCCGAGACCGTTCTCCATCGTCGTGTGAGAGTCCGTGCCAACACAGGTGTCGGGGTACGCCTGCAGCACTCCGTTCACCTCGCGGGTGAATGTTACTCGCGCAAGGTACTCAATATTGACCTGATGCACGATGCCGGTGCCTGGGGGTACCACCTTGAACTCGTCAAAAGCGCCCTGGCCCCAGCGCAAGAACTGGTAACGCTCACCGTTGCGCTGATACTCGATCTCCACGTTCTTCGCGGCGGAGCCAGCGGTGCCGTAGGAATCGGAGATGACGGAGTGATCGATGACCAACTCAGCTGGAGCCAGCGGGTTGATCTTGTTCGCGTCGCCACCAAGCTCCACGACGGCCTCTCGCATGGTCGCAAGGTCGACAACGCAGGGCACTCCAGTGAAGTCCTGCATAATCACTCGGGCTGGAGTGAACTGTATCTCCGTGTCAGGCTCAGCTGACGGATCCCAGTTTCCAAGGGCCTCGATGTGTCGCTTCGTCACGTTCGCCCCGTCCTCGGTGCGAAGCAAGTTCTCTAACAGCACCTTCAGGCTGTATGGGAGTCGTTCATGGCCGGGCACTGCATCAATGCCGTAGACCTGGTAGTGCTTGTCGCCGACTGCGAGCGTGCGCTCGGCTCCAAAGCTATTGAGTGATGTCATCACCGCTCCATTCGAATTTATCTCGATATCGAGACAATTCTACACGGTCTTGTTCCGTCATGCAGCCATCGACATGATGGGATGCGGCGAGTCATTCATCCGACGATCGAGTGGATGCACTTTCGGAGCCCGAGCGTGTCACCGCTGCTGCCGCAGCCGCCTCGCTGAGCCCGGCGTAAACCGAACTCACTCTGCTGAGCACCAACCAGGTGAAAAGCACCGCGATCGCGAAGAGCGGGATTCCCATAACGAGACGCGCGATGCCCAGCGCTTCTACCGCACCAGGGTCGCCGGAATTCGCCGCGAAATAGAGCGGGAGCTGCACGCCAAGCCGTGCCGCGAAGACCACGATCCACACGACGGTACACAAACTGGCTGCCCGCCGCAACATCGGGATGCGCCGCCATTCGGTGAGCGAGCCGCGCAAAAAGCCGAGGAGGAGACCAATCAGTGGCCACCCCACGAGAAGTGACACCGAGTGAGCAATGATCCACGCGCCGTTGATCCAGAACCCAGGCAGGAAGAAGTCCTCGCCTCGTCCGGTGATTAGCGTCGCAATCACACAGATAAGCACGCCAAGGAATCCCGAGAGCGCCGCGGATAACGGCTCGCGTCGCAACAACCTGGCCGCGATAGCGACGAACGAGATCGCGAGCGGTGCGATCACTGCAACCCGAGCGTCTTGGGTGAGGACAAACACACCGAGATAGACGGTGGCAGGAATCAGCGACTCGAGCACTCCGCGAACTCCACCGATGGCTTCAAGAATGCCCCTGGCAGAGACTGACTCTCCGCTCATGCTGGCGGAGACAGCACGCCCAAGCCCTCCCTTAACCAGAGCGGGGTCGCCAGCAGCGGGCCCTGCCCCATCCGGACCGGATCCGTGCTCGGACGACATCACGCGTCTGAGGCCCCTCCGGTTGCGCCCTGGGTCACACCAGCTGGCACCTTCAAGGGCAGCAATTCGCTGGGCGGCATCGGCTGGTCTCCGCGAACAACGACCATCTCACGAAACACTTCAAGCGCCTTTGCTCGCGCATCCGCGTCTACGGCACCTCTACCCATGAGGACGCCTCGTAACATCCAACGTGGTCCATCCACCGCAAAGAAGCGAATCGGCCTGGTGCCGCCCCCCTGCTCTGCGGGTACCGGGGACTCGGTAACGAGCTCCGGCCCGAGCATGCCTTCCTCGACCTGCACACGAGCGCCCTGGTTTCCGAACTGGCCCGCTATTTCTTCGCGCACCCGATTCCAGAGACCACTGCTTTTGGGAGCAGAGAACGCTTGCACTTGCAACACCGATTCTGCGTACTCGAGCGTGACTGCAACCACGCGTTTGGTCCGTTCTTCGACCTCGAGTCTCATCTGCAGACCCTCCCTGGGGGCGACCTTGATCGCGCCCAGGTCGACGTACGGACGCATCGAGGGAACCTCACTGACGTCGAATGGCCCCGCCGTCTCCCGATCCGCTGGACCCGACTTGCTTTCGTCGACCTCAGGCGCTCCCGATTGCTCGGTTTCGCGAACCTCTACCTCGTCAGCTGGTTGTGTCATCTCGTCGCTCATACCTTGAATTCTCCTTCATTATCCGCCGTGGCGAAACCGAGTGCCCGAGCGGTTAGCTGGCCACGTGGTCACGCAGCCCAGTGGATCCGAACCCGCCGATGCCCCGCTCGCTGTCAGGGAGGGCGTCGACGGGCACAAAGGTTGCCCGCGACACGGGCATCACAATCAGTTGGGCAATCCGGTCGCCTGGTTCGATACTGAAGGCCTCGCTCTGGTCGGTGTTCAAGAGCGGTACGCGAATTTCGCCCCGATAGCCTGCATCAATCGTTCCGGGTGAATTGAGCACCGTAATGCCATGCTTCACCGCAAGACCGCTCCGGGGAACCACGAAGGCAACATAACCGTCAGGAAGCGCGAAGCGAAGACCCGTACCGATGAGGGCGCGGCCTCCGGGAGGCAGAATGAGCGACTCAGTACTTCGCAGATCGGCACCAGCATCGCCAGCCTGAGCATAGGCGGGAACGTGCGAGGGTTCGGCAAGGACGGGGAGCATCACGACATCAGTCACCCCGTTAGGGTAGCGGAAACTGGCGGACGTGCGCTGGAGTGCACACGAAAGGAGTCTGACGCTCAGGTTTGCAGATCGCACTGCGCGAGATAATCGATGCATGCATAAGCCCATCGATCCAACAGCCCCTCACGCTGGCTCATTCGAAAAGATCTTTCGAGAGCGGCTCGCCCCAGGACCGGGGCTCTATATTGCGTTGCTGCTATTGATTCCGGCGGTGATGCTCACGGTAACTCCTCTGAATTCAGACTGGGCACTCCCCGTCGCAATCGGGCTCTATGTGATCATCGCGGGCTCGCTCTTCGCCTTCGCGCCGACGATCGAAGTGAGTGATGGTCACCTGAGCGCCGGCTCGGCCCGAATCCCTGTGACTGCACTCGGCGACGCTGAGGCGTTGAATCGAGATTCACTTCGCGCAGCGCTCGGCCCGGGCCTTGATGCGCGCACCTTCCTGCTCGTTCGAGGCTACATTCACACTGGAGTGCGTGTTGCGCTCGAGGATCCCAGCGACCCGACGCCTCAGTGGATCCTGACGACACGGCGACCTGGCGATCTGCTCACGGCCTTGCGCGCGGCGCAATCTCATTAAGTTAGGCTGCACACTCCGCGCACACGGGGCCGAGGTCGGCCTGGTGATCCATCTGTGAACGATGACGCACCAAAAAGCAGTTCACGCAGGTGAACTCATCATCTTGCTGTGGGAGCACCACAACGTCAAGCTCCATGTCCGACAGATCGGCACCGGCAAGTTCGAATCCTGGATTATCGGAGTCTTCCGAGTCGATGGCAGATGAACCCTTTGCGGGTACACGCTCTTTGAGAGCCTCGATCGAGTCGGTCTCTTCGTCATTCTTGCGGGGGGCATCGTAATCGGTGGCCATGCTCTGCAGCGTTCCCTGTCTGTCGTGGTGGGTGTTACCCTTCGGCGGGCATAGTTTGCACCACAATACCCACTTGACGCAAACCCGACACCCGGGCGCGAGTCGCAAACGGGGGCAAAGAGATTTGCTCACCCGCCGGGTCAATGGCGGCGAAGCGACTCGAATCGTGACAACCTGAGTGCAATCACGGGAGGAAAGTGACAATGGATGAACTGCGCTTTGTGCGACGCGAAGACCAGTCTCTGGTCGTCGCAGACGATGCTGGAAACGAGCACCGACTTGTCGTTGACGAAACGGTTTTCGCCGAGCTTCGGCATCTCAGCCGTCGAGAGCGTGAGACGCCGCGTGTGAGCCCGCGCGAGATCCAGTCCCTCGTTCGAGCTGGAAAGTCCCGCGCGGAAATCGTTGAGATCACCGGAGCTGAAGACACCGATATTGAGCGCTACGAGGAACCGGTCCTCGCGGAGCGAAGATTTATCCTCGCTTCGGCTCACGCAGTCTCCGTGCGTACAAGCCCGATTGAGGGCTCAGAACAGCAGTTCGGAACAGTCATCGCCGAACGACTAGTTGGGCTCGGCGCTGCGGATGCCGAGTGGCGGTCCTGGCGCGATGAAGAGGCCGGGTGGATGATCGGGCTCGACTTCACGTCGCACGAAGTAGCGCATCGGGCCATCTGGTCATTCGAGCACCGGAAGGGGCTCCTCGCTCCGCTCACACCGGATGCCGTGACGCTGTCGCAACAGGGTGAGGTTGGGGAACGCCTAATCCCCAAGCTACGCGCGGTTGACGCAAACCCAGAGCGTGATCGATTCGACTCCGGAGCATTTGACCCAGAGAAGCTTTCGCTTGACCTGAGTGACGACGACGCTGCGCAAGCCTCGCCTGCATCGAGCGGAGCGGAAGCAGCACGAGCGGCGGGTCATCCCTCCACCGGCTCTATCCCGATCGTGGATTCGACCGCAGAATTCGCACGGCGCCGGGAGATCGATCAGCGTGCGATCAAGTCGACAGACCACGATTTGCCGGACCTCGGCCAAACCGCAGATCTCCTAGATGCGCTTCGGAGGCGCCGAGGAGAGCGAGAAACCCACGCACAGGATGGCCTCCCCGTTGCCCCGTTTGCTGAGGCTTCGGCGGAGGATCGAACGGGTGACTCCTTCCGCCTGACCGATATTGATTCGTCAGCACAGGCCTCTGATCCCGCACCGTCGGCAGGTCCGAGCGGGCTCCCCGGTGCCGACGCACCGGCCCTCGACGAAAAGCCCAAACGCGGGAGAGGACGCACGGCGATTCCCAGCTGGGACGACATTCTTTTCGGCACTCGGAGCGACGAAGACCCGGCTTAATTCGCAGAGGCAGCGCTCTTGCCTGCGGACGCGTCCGCGGCTGCGACCCGTGCCAGGAGCGCTGCGAACCCGCTTCCCTCGAGGGCCCCGCCGAGCGCCAGGGGCACGCCTCGTTCTTCCGAACTCAAACCGCCATGCTGCCCGACCATGGCGCGTGCTTCGGGGCTGTCTCCGGGCAAGGAAAAGCACAGCTGGCCGCGGCCTGTGACGATAACATCGCCCAGGCGTTCAGCAACGACAGGTGCCGTCGGCCCAAACCATCCGCCCTCTATCGCCTCTGAACGCGTGCCTACCCATGCAAGCTTGCCCAGCGCTGCCCCGACCCGTACGGCAACCTCGACTGGATCAACATGCTCGTGCAGATACAGTGACCGCATGCGCGGTTCTCCCCCGACCTCCGCAACCCCACTAAATGCTGGGGTATCAAGGCCCAGCACGATACGGCGTTGTTCTGGCACATCGATCATGCCGTGATCTGCGGTGACCACTACGCCGACATCTCCCGGCAGCGTGCGCAGGAGATCCTCGAGCGCCGCGTCCAACTGCTCGAGGCGCTTCAGCCAGAGGTCGCTCTGCCAGCCGGCGGAGTGCGCAGCCTTGTCGAGTTCGTCGATATAGAGGTACGCCACGACGGGGTCGCCGTCTCGCAGAAGCCTCGATGCGATCGCACAGCGATCCGCTATCGTCACGGCTCCGTGATACTCGGCTCCCGTCAGGATCGCCTCAGTCAATCCGCCGGTGGCGTGTGCTGGTCTCCCGATTGCCACTGGCCGCGCTCCAATGGCTGCTGCCAGTTCGAATAGTGGTGTGGATCGCTGCCAGACCCGTCGATCGGAGATTCCGTTCCAGTCTTTAAGTGTGCTGACCAAGCCGTGTTCAGGGTGTCGAATTCGATAGCCGATGAGCCCGTGTTCTCCGGGAAGACGACCCGTGGTCAGCGTCGTGAGTGCCGCCCCCGTGGTAGACGGAATCACTGTTTCGATGCGCCGGGTCGGCATGCGACTGATTGTGCGGGCGTGGGCCGCGCGTGCTTGCAGGTTCGCGTGGCCCAGTCCGTCAACGACAACCATCACGAAAGAACGTAAAGGCGGGATCGAAATCACGTCTGGCACGACGCTGGTGGCGACCGCATTTGGCGAGATACCACAGGCACGAGTAAGGACCTCAGCTGGGTCGGTGCCGAGGCAACGGGCGACGGCGGCAAGTCCGGTGGGCAGAATCGCGGCCAGCCTCGCGCCGTTGTCGGTAGCGATCGGTAGCATGAGCACCATCGTAACCACCCAGGGATTGTAAGTAGTGACAGATCACACCGCCGGCGCCGCAGTAGAGCGCATCGAAGACATCGACATCTCCAGTGAAATGGAAGCTTCATTTCTCGAGTATGCCTATTCGGTGATCTATTCCCGGGCCCTCCCAGACGCGCGCGACGGCTTGAAGCCTGTGCAGCGACGCATTCTCTTCATGATGACCGATATGGGATTGCGGCCGGAGAAGGGCCACGTTAAGTCGGCCCGCGTGGTCGGAGAGGTCATGGGCAAGCTGCACCCGCACGGCGATTCATCGATCTATGACGCTCTTGTGCGGATGGCCCAGAGTTTTGCGATGCGGCTGCCCCTCGTCGACGGGCACGGCAATTTCGGTTCTCTCGATGACGGCCCCGCTGCGTCGCGTTACACCGAGGCGCGTCTCGCGGGCGCTGCCCTTGCGATGACAGAATCACTCGACGAAGACGTTGTGGATTTTGTGCCGAACTACGATAACCAGATCATGCAGCCCGACGTACTGCCGGCGGCAATACCGAACCTCCTGGTAAACGGAGCAAGCGGCATCGCTGTGGGCATGGCCACAAACCTTGCACCCCACAATCTGATCGAGGTCGTGGAGGGCGCGAAACACCTCCTGTGGCATCCCGAGGCCACGCTTGAGGAGTTGATGGAGTTTATTCCGGGACCAGATCTCCCCGGAGGCGGGGTAATCGTCGGTCTTGACGGCGTCACTGATGCGTATCGCACGGGGCGGGGTGCCTTTCGTACCCGGGCGCAGGTCAAGATCGAGCAGCTCACCGCTCGAAAGAACGGCTTGATCGTCACCGAGCTTCCGCATTTGGTCGGGCCGGAGCGCGTGATCGAAAAGATTAAGCAAGGGGTCGAAAACAAGAAGCTCTCAGGAATCAGTGACGTCGCTGACTACACCGATCGAAAAAACGGTTTGCGCCTGGTCATTTCGCTCAAGACTGGCTTCAGCCCCGAGGCGGTATTGGAACAGCTCTATCGCTTCACCCCGCTCGAGGATTCGTTCAGCATCAACTCGGTCGCCCTAGTGAACGGCCAGCCACAGACTCTCAGCCTTCCTGAGATGCTGCGCGTCTTCCTCGAGCATCGACTTTCGGTCGTGAAGAGGCGAAGCGAGTATCGGCTCCGCAAACGGCGAGAACGCCTGCATCTCGTCGAGGGCCTGCTCGTGGCGATTCTCGACATCGACGAGGTCATTCAGCTGATCCGCACCAGCGACGACGCGGAGACCGCTCGCGGTCGCTTGATGCAAGTGTTCGATCTCAGCGAGGCCCAGGCCGAGTACATTCTGGAGCTTCGACTGCGTCGGCTCACCAAGTTTTCTCGAGTCGAACTCGAGGCGGAACGAGATCAACTGCGCTCTGAGATTGAGGCGTTGCTTGAGATACTTGGCAACAGCGACCGGCTGCGCCAGGTCGTGTCTGATGAGCTGGACGCCGCCTCGCTGGCATACGGTACTCCACGCCGCACCGTACTCACCGGTGCCGTTGCCAGGCCCAGCCGGGCGGCAGCTGTCGGTGCTTCGGCACTCCAGGTGGCCGACACTCCGTGCACCGTGATGCTTTCCGTGACCGGGCGCGCCCTGAGGATCGATAGAGACCCCGATAGCGTGGGCTACCAGGGCAGATCCTCCAGACCCAACAAACATGGCGCACTGCGTTCCACGGTCCCTGCGACGGTGCGTGGCGAGGTCGGGGCGGTGCTCTCGAACGGCCAGATCCACCGATTCTCGCCGGTGGATCTCCCAACGGTCCCCGGCGCCTCAGTTGCATTTTCCGCAGGCGTCTCTCTCGCTTCCTACCTTGGCCTTCCAGACAAACAGCTTCGAATCGTCGGGCTGGTTGAGTTCGAGACCGACACACCCATTGGCATCGTCACCGAGCATGGGGTGGTCAAACGGGTGGTGTTGCGAGATCTCCCGGCCAAACCCGAGTTTGAAATCATCAGCCTGAAGTCCGGCGACCGGGTCGTTGCCGCTTTCCCGGCACCTGATGGCTATGAGGTGGCCATGCTCGCCACTGACGCCCAGCTACTCCGCTTTAGTGCTGCGCACGTGCGCCCGCAGGGCCGGGGGGCCGGGGGGATGGCTGGTATGAAGTTGAGCGCCGACGCGCGCATCATATTCGCGACCGCCCTGCCGCTAGGTACATCCGCGCAAGTTGTTACGGTCGCCGACAGCTCGCTCACCCTGCCAGGGATTGACGTAGCCACGGCAAAAGTGTCCGATTGGGCAGAGTTTCCCGCCAAGGGCCGCGCTACCGGCGGTGTGCGCGCACACCGTTTTCTCAAAGGAGAAGACCAGTTGGCTTGCGGTTGGGTCGGAATCGAAGAGCCGCGCGCCCTTGCTGTTGATGGGAGCGTGCGCAAACTGCCGACTGAGACCGGCAAGCGCGATGGGAGCGGCACGCCAATTGACGGTGCTGCCGCGTTTATTGGTTCGGCACCCTAAGCGTCGATCCGCTCCCGGTCGAGATCGTCGGCGTTGTCGACAATGAATTCCTTGCGGGGCGCGACCTCATTGCCCATCAGCAGCTCGAAAATCTGCGCGGCATTGTGAGCATCTGCCACCTGGACACGGCGCAGGGTGCGATGCTCGCGATCCATCGTGGTCTCAGCAAGCTGATCAGCATCCATCTCACCGAGACCCTTGTACCGCTGTATCGGCTCAAGGTACCTCTTTCCACGCTTCTGCAAGTCTGCGAGGAGGCTCTTGAGTTCGATCTCGCTGTAGGTATACGTCACGTCGTTGGGCTTCTTCCCGGGCTGGGGAACGATCACCCGGTGCAGCGGAGGCACCGCCGCATAGACCCGTCCAGCCTCGAGCATCGGACGCATGTACCGAAAGAACAGTGTCAGCAGTAGCGTACGAATGTGAGCTCCGTCGACGTCCGCGTCACTCATCAGGATCACTTTGCCATACCTCACCGCGTCCAGGTCGAAGTCACGGCCCGAGCCCGCGCCAATGACCTTGATGATCGAGCTGCATTCTGCATTATTGAGCATTTCTGCAACTGATGCTTTCTGCACGTTCAAGATCTTCCCCCTGATAGGGAGAAGAGCTTGGTACTCGCTGTCTCGCGCTGGCCGGGCGGTGCCCAAAGCGCTGTCGCCCTCCACAATAAAAAGCTCGGTGTCGGCAACATTTCGCGACCTACAGTCGATGAGCTTCGCCGGAAGCGTGGAGCTTTCGAGCGAGCTCTTCCTGCGGGCCGTGTCGCGCTGCGCACGGAGGGCGATGCGCGACTTCATTTCCGCGACCATCTTCTCCAACAGAGATCCAGTTTGCGCCTTGTCGTGCTTCTTCACCGACGCATATCGCTCGTCGAGCCCCTTCGCCACGGCTCGGGCTACAATCTGCCGCACCGCGGCGGTACCAAGAACCTCTTTAGTCTGGCCCTCAAACTGTGGCTCGGGTAATCGCACGGAAATGACTGCCGTTAGTCCCGTGAGAATGTCATCCTTCTCCGGCTTATCGGTGCCCGATTTGAGTTTGCGGGCGTTTGCTTCAATCTGCTTTCGAAAGAAGCGCACGAGGCCCTGCTCGAACCCGGCAAGATGAGTGCCGCCCTTGGGCGTGGAGATGATGTTCACAAAACTCTGCACCTCGGTGTCGTACCCGGTGCCCCAGCGCATCGCAATATCGACCTCGCAGCTTCGCTCCACTTCGCGGGAGACAAGAGCACCCGAGATCTCATCCATGACGGGCACAGTCTCAGTGAAGCTCCCGGTATCGGTCAGCCTCCAGGTGTCAGTCAGCGGACCGTCGACCGCAAGGAAGTCAACGAATTCGCTCAGCCCGCCCTCGTACCGGAACTGGTGGATCTCGGGTTCACCACTGTCGGACAGTGATTCCGGACGTTCATCACGTATCTCAATGCCGAGGCCCGGCACCAAGAAAGCCGTTTGCCGAGCACGAGATACCAGCGACTCAGGCTCGAATCGTGCGGTTGACAAGAAGATCTGTGGATCAGCCCAGTAGCGAACCCGAGTGCCGGTTACCCCCTTGGCGACTTTGCCGATCACACGGAGTTCCGAAGAATCCTCGAATGGGGTGAACGCGCTGTCGGGCCCGTCGCCCGCGAACCGCCCAGGCTCGCCATGTCGAAATGACATCGCCCAAGTCTTACCGTCGCGGTCTACCTCGACGTCGAGACGCGATGAGAGAGCGTTCACTACGGACGCCCCCACGCCGTGGAGGCCACCCGACGACGCGTAGCCACCCCCGCCGAATTTGCCACCGGCATGCAGCTTGGTGAATACGAGTTCGACGCCCGTGAGCCCACTTTTCGGCTCAAGGTCAACCGGCACCCCACGACCACGGTCACTTACCGAGACACTGCCATCTGAATGCAGCACAATACCAATCTCGGTGCCGTGCCCAGCCAGCGCCTCATCGACCGAATTGTCAATGATTTCCCAGAGGCAGTGCATGAGGCCGCGCGAATCGGTGGTGCCGATGTACATGCCGGGCCGCTTGCGCACGGCTTCCAGGCCCTCTAACACTGTGAGATGTCGAGCTGAGTAATTCGAATCGGCCACGTACGAGATTCCTTCCACCTGAACCCTCCCACCCTAGATCAGGGCGCCGACACTCTGGGGGTGGCTCTCCGCAGGAGATCGAATCCGGCCGCACTCTGATCTCGCGAGTTACTTGGATGCTACGCGGTCAGCGAAACGGCACCCGAACTGGGAGTGAACGTCAGCGAAACGTGGTTTGATGGGACAAATGGACGAGCGGAGGATGCCATGACGACCCTTGAGCAAGATCGCACCGATACTGCAGTCGCCGCCGATCGACCCATGTCGGGTCTAGACCGTTGCGATAGCTGCGGCGCACAAGCCTATGTGCGTGCGGTACTCAGTGGAAGTGAATTGCTCTTCTGCGGGCATCACGCCAGGAAGCACGAAGAGAAACTGAAGCCAATCGCCGAGGTGTGGCACGACGAGACCCATAGGTTAAGCGCGTAGCGCGCCTCACATATGAGAAGAGCCGGGCCCTTGGGCCCGGCTCTTCTCATATGTCGGCCTACTCGAGGTAGTCCCGCAGCTGCTGGCTGCGACTCGGATGCCGCAATTTCGCCATGGTCTTTGACTCAATCTGACGAATGCGCTCCCGGGTGACCCCAAAGGTATCGCCAATCTGATCAAGGGTCTTCGGCATGCCATCTCCAAGCCCAAAGCGCATGCGGATCACGCCGGCCTCACGTTCGCTGAGCGAATCGAGGAGTTGCTCGAGCTGTTGCTGAAGCATCGTGAAACCGACCGCGTCGGCCGGGACCACTGCCTCGGTGTCTTCGATCAAGTCACCAAATTCGCTATCGCCATCTTCACCCAAAGGTGTGTGCAGCGAGATGGGCTCACGGCCGTACTTCTGAACCTCGACAACCTTTTCAGGGGTCATATCGAGCTCGCGACTCAACTCTTCAGGCGTGGGCTCGCGGCCCAGATCCTGCAACATCTGACGCTGGACTCGCGCGAGCTTATTGATGACCTCAACCATGTGCACCGGAATACGGATGGTTCGAGCCTGATCAGCCATGGCACGCGTGATGGCCTGGCGGATCCACCAGGTTGCGTAAGTCGAAAACTTGAAACCCTTGGTGTAATCAAACTTCTCGACCGCACGGATCAGGCCGAGGTTGCCCTCTTGAATCAAATCGAGGAACTGCATACCGCGACCGGTGTACCTCTTTGCGAGTGACACCACCAGGCGCAAGTTCGCTCCGAGCAAATGGCTCTTAGCTCGCTGGCCATCCCGGGCGACCCACTTCAACTCGCGCTCGAGCTTCTTCGGAAGGTTCTTCTCGGTTGCGAGCTTTTCTTCCGCGAACAGTCCGGCCTCGATGCGCATCGCGAGCTCGACCTCTTCGGCCGCATTGAGCAGGGCCACCTTACCGATCTGCTTCAGGTAGTCCTTCACCGGATCAGCGGTCGCCCCCGGAATCAGGGTGGTAACGGTCGGCACGTCTTCCTCGTCGCGTGCCTTCAAGACGATTGCCCCGGTCGGCAGGGGCTCCGTCATCGTCGAATTTGGTGTGTCCGATGCGCCTTCGTCGTCGGAGTCGTCATCGTTCACGCCAACATCGACGCCTTCTTCGAGCTTCTCGTCGTCTTCGAGGATGTCTGCGGCTGCTGCCTTGGTCTTACGGGCAGCAGGCTTGCGCGTCACTGCCTTCTTCGCCGCAGGCTTCTTCTCGGCGGCAGGTTTTGCCGCCGTCTTGGCTGGTGCCCGCTTTGCGGCTGTCTTCGGTGCCGGAGCTGATGCTTCCGGGGTCTCTGTCGCGGGCGATTCGGTGTCGCCCTCACTGACCTTCGATTTCGCTGAGGTCTTGGACGTAGATGCAGTCGCCACGCGGCCGCCTCTCTGTGTCGGTGCTGGTGTTCTGTAGCTGGCTCGAACGAGCCAAGGTTGACACGCGCTGAATCAGAGAAATCCGCCTGCAGCGCATACCATGAAAACCCATGTCAAGCCCGGAGTGCTGGTTTGCCACCTACACAGCCGGATTGAATGGGCTACCTTCCAATTATTGCATGCCCAGAGACCGCTAAAGACCAGGCTGAGGCTGCTCCCCCGGATCTGGGTCACGTTGCTGGGCAAGGAATCGTTCCAGCTCGCTCGCGAGCTGATCCGCCGTCGGTAGTGACCCGTCCTCACCGACCAAGGGTGAGCGCGCGGTCTGGTCTTCTATGTAGGCGTCGTACCGAGACTCCAAACCGCGCACCATCTCGCTCGATTCGTCGTTTTCGCCGATCTGCGAATCGACCTGCCGATGGAATCCCTCCGATGCCTCACGGACCGTATCGGTGGCAAACAGCAGCCCGGTTGCGGCCATGAACCCGTCAAGTGCGGTGAGCAGTGCATCGGGATATTCGGTATTTGCAAGGTAGTGAGGGACGAGAAGCGCAAATCCCACGACCTCCTCGCCGAGGCTATGCAGCCGGTACTCAAGAACATGCGATGCCGACGCTGCGAGCTTCGTTGTGGGTCGCCAGACAGAATGGGCCTCGATGATGTCGTCACGAGATCCACTCACCGTCATGCGAATGGGACGGGTATGCGGCACCGGCATCGGGATGGCATGCGTCCAAACAGTGGTCGACACCTCGAACTCGTGCACAAGCATGAGCACCGTATCGATGAAGTGGTCCCAGCGGAAGTCAGGCTCGAAACCACTAAGAATGAGGAACGGCGACCCAAGATCATCTCGGGCGAGACTCAGAGTGAGCTCTTCAGGCGAGTAATCGACGAAGTGGTCTTCTTCAAAGGTAATGAGCGGCCTCCGGGAACGGTAGTCGAGGAGGAGGTCTGCATTGAACCGCAGTATCTCCTCCGGGTCGTACCGGTCCCAGAGGAATCCCTCGAGCTGAGTGATGACGCCGCCCGCATCACTCAGGCCGCGCAGCGCCACGACGAGTGGAACGCCCTTGGGCACCGTGGCTCGACGTTCTGCGTACTCAGCGGAGAAAATGGAATCAGACACGCTCTCATTCTACGAACCAGCTCGCGCCGACACCCTCACTATGGTGACGCCCTGAGCGAACCGCGCACACAGCTCCACCCGCCAAAACGACCCAGCGGTAGTAGGCTTGACCCGGTGCACCGGCACAACCGGATGCAGCTTTTTTCACCGCTTCGCGAATTTCCGAGGGAGATCCCACTTGGCCGATCAGCAGTTTGACATCGTTGTCTTGGGTGGCGGCAGCGCCGGCTACGCCGCAGCAATCCGCGCGACGCAGCTCGGCATGAGCGTCGTGGTCATTGAGAAGGACAAGCTGGGCGGCACCTGTTTGCACCGCGGCTGCGTCCCCACGAAGGCTCTGCTCCACTCAGCCGAGGTCGCTGACGTAGCGCGCGAGGGAGCGACGTACGGTGTGAACTCCACTGTGGAGAGCATAGACATCAGCGCAGTGACTGCGTTCCGCACCAAGCTTGTGGACGGCAAGTTCAAAGGTCTCCAGGGCCTGCTCAAGGCAAACGGCATCACCGTGATTGCCGGCGAAGGGCGCCTGATCTCCCCGGATACCGTGCAGGTGGGCGACGACCAATTCACCGGGAAGCACGTGCTCCTCGCGACCGGGTCCTACTCCCGTTCGTTACCCGGTCTCGAGATCACAGGACGAGTTATCGCCAGTGAGCACGCGCTGGAGCTCGACGAAATCCCGAACAAGGTGGCGATTCTGGGTGGCGGAGTCATCGGTGTCGAGTTTGCCAGCGTGTGGCGTTCCTTCGGTTCTGAAGTCACCATCATTGAGGGTCTCCCCCACCTTGTGCCGAATGAAGAAGAATCCATCTCCAAGCAGCTTGAGCGTGCGTTCCGCAAGCGCGGAATCGAGTACAAGCTCGGTGTTCGATTCCAGTCGGTATCGCAGACTGCCTCTGGAGTAACCGTCACGATGGAAGACGGTTCCACCGTCGATGCTGACTACCTTCTCGTTGCGGTGGGTCGCGGCCCGCTCACACAGGGCATGGGCTTCGAAGAGGTCGGCGTTGAGATGGATCGCGGCTTCGTACTCACGAACGATCGCCTGGCGACGAACGTCCCTGGTGTCTATGCGGCGGGCGACATCGTGCCTGGCCTTCAGCTGGCTCACCGCGGATACCAGCAGGGTATTTTTGTGGCGGAAGAGATCGCGGGCCTGAATCCGGTAGTCGTCGAGGATATCAATATCCCGAAGATCACTTACTGCGAACCTGAGATTGCATCGGTGGGTCTGACAGAAGCCAAGGCTGTTGAGAAGTTTGGCGCCGATCAAGTGGCGAGCTACGAATACAACCTCGCGGGCAACGCAAAGAGTTCAATTCTGGGTACAGCGGGCACGATCAAAGCAGTTCGCGTGGTAGACGGTCCGGTCGTCGGCGTGCACATGATTGGCTCACGCGTGGGCGAGTTGGTTGGCGAAGCGCAACTGATCGTGAACTGGGAAGCGTACCCCGAAGATGTCGCGCCGTTTGTGCACGGTCATCCGACCCAGAATGAGACGATTGGTGAGACCATGCTGAAGCTCGCCGGCAAGCCGTTGCACGCCATTTAGCACCCCTGCACTCGGCAGACACTAGACGAAATACGATCGGAGAATTCACGATGAGTGAGGTTGTGCTTCCCGCACTGGGCGAGAGCGTCACTGAGGGAACAGTCACGCGCTGGTTGAAGAACGTTGGTGACCGAATTGAGGTCGACGAGCCGCTTCTCGAGGTCTCGACCGACAAGGTTGACACCGAGGTTCCGTCACCGGTTGCAGGCGTGCTTGAAGAGATCCTCGTGCAAGAGGATGAGACCGCTGAAGTCGGCGCAGTATTAGCTCGAATTGGCGACGGCAAGGGTGCCGACACAGCGTCGAGCCAGCCCGATGCTGAGTCGTCACCCGCGGACTCTGCACCGGCCCCGGAACCCGAGCAGCCCGCGGCTGCCCACCAGGAGCACGTTTCGAGCCCAGCTTCCGAGCCAGCACCGACACCAGCAGCTCCTGCCAGCGGTTCGGCTGTGGCAGAAGGCCAAGATGTCGTCCTTCCTTCCTTGGGTGAGAGCATCACGGAAGGAACCGTGACTCGGTGGCTGAAGAATGTGGGCGACTCGGTCGAGGCTGATGAACCCTTGCTCGAGGTCTCCACCGACAAGGTAGACACCGAGGTGCCTGCACCCTTCGCGGGCGTCCTGCAAGAGATTGTCGTGCAGGAAGACGAGACCGTGGAAGTGGGGGGCGTTCTCGCCCGCATTGGTAGTGGCTCCGTGGCATCGACGGCTGAGCACGTTGCTGCGGCGACTCCCGCGCCGGAATCTGCCACGACTCAGGCTCCCGCGCAAGCGCAAGAGCAGGCGCCCGAGCCAGCCGCGGAGCCCGCTCCTACCCCGGCTGCGGCACCCAAGCCAGCAGCGTCTGAAGCCGCGGCGCCTGCTGCGGCGGCACCCGCGGCGCCTGCACCTTCTTCCGGGTACGTCACTCCGATCGTCCGAAAACTCGCTTCCGAGCATGGAGTCGATCTCGCCAGCGTCTCCGGCACAGGTGTTGGGGGACGTATTCGCAAAGAAGACGTTCTTGCTGCCGCGAAGTCCCAAGCTCAGCAGACTCCCGCCCGGGCCAGCGCGGTCGTGCCGGGCGTTGAGGTATCGCCGCTACGCGGCACCTCGCAGAAGATGAGTCGGCTGCGCAAGGTCATTGCTACGCGTGCGGTCGAGTCGTTGCAATCCTCGGCACAGTTGACCACGGTGGTGGAGGTCGATGTCACCCGCATCGCCGCGCTTCGACAGACCCATAAGGATGAGTTCCTGAAGCAAACGGGGTCGAAGTTGTCCTTCCTTCCGTTCTTCGCGTTGGCTGCGGCTGAGGCATTGCGCACCTATCCGGTGATCAATGCGACGGTTGACGGCGAGAACATGGTCTACCCGTCGACTGAGAATCTCAGCATCGCAGTGGACACGGAACGTGGGCTTCTCACCCCAGTCGTGCGAGAGGCGGGCGAGAAGAACCTCGCTCAGCTGTCGCAAGACATTGCGGATCTCGCCGCTCGGACCCGAGACAACAAGCTCACACCTGATGAACTTTCGGGTGGCACCTTCACTCTCACCAACACCGGATCGCGCGGGGCCCTGTTTGACACCCCGCTCGTGTTCCTGCCGCAGGTTGCCATCCTCGGAACCGGTGCAGTGGTGAAGAAGCCCGTCGTAGTCTCCGGACCGGAGGGCGACTCGATCGCGATCCGTTCCACGGTGTACCTTGCTCTCTCCTACGATCACCGCATCGTCGACGGGGCTGACGCGGCTCGGTTCCTCACACAGATGAAGACTCGGCTGGAGGCCGGACAGTTCGAGGCGAACCTCGGGTACTGATCCACCACCACATCATCTCGAAGGCCGCGTGCACCCATCTGGGTACCGCGGCCTTCGAGCATCCCAGGGACCACGCATCAGCACTTGGCCGAAACGCCGTAATGCGGCGGCGCATGGCCAGTTCAAGCTCTTCTGCTGCGAATTCCACCGTCCAGATCCGCTGAGTTTCGGAACGCGTCAGTTCAAGGATGACTTGGTCTATGCCCTCCAACAGGTATCGAGCCGACGGCCCAGCTGCACAGTCGACGAGCAAGCGTTCAAGCATGGAACGTGGCACCCCGAGCGCGCGACAGCCCGCGTCATGCCCCTTCTGGCGGTGCCGGGCAGCACGAAACGCTTGATCCCATTGCCGGAATCGACTCAGCGCCGTCCCCCGCGTCAGACCGTCGCCTTCGAGCACCAGTTCGCTCGGCAGAAGTTCTCCGACACACCATCCTTCATCTCGACACCTAATACCGATTCTTCCCAGGTGTTCAACGACCCATGCGAGTTCGGCAGCACGCAGTGATTCGCCAGCTGGAGCCCTGCGGCTCAGATTGACAATCATCATTCCTCTCCTCCAATCTCCGCCTCTGTCGCACTCACGGTGCTTCTTCAACTCTGCGGTACCCGTCCCGTGCACGAGTTGGATCCAGATGAAAGGTGGACAACATTCTCATTCATCAAGCGTGAGCTGGGTGTGGACGCCGAGAGGATAAGATGAAACCTATGGCTAAAGAGAAGAAGCAGCGCGCGAACAAGGAGCCCGGTCGCATCAAGCAAATGGTGCAGATCTACCGGAACACGAAGCAGCACGATCGCAATCTGACGCTGGCCCTTCTCGCAAGTTTCATCCTTCCGATTGTCGTTGCCGTGTTGGCAGCATGGCTCCTCGGTGGTGGCATTTTCGGGTGGATCCTCTGGCCCGTCACCGGTATCCTCGTGGGCGTTCTTCTCGTGATGATCGTTCTTGGAAGGCGAGCGGAGTCGGTGGCATACCGGCAGCTTGAGGGCCGCCCGGGAGCGGTCGGAGCGGTAATCAACGGTGCTCTGCGCAGGTCTTGGCGCGGTTCTGAGGTCCCGATTGCGATGAACCGGAGTCAAGACGCGGTGTACCGAGTCGTCGGTCGGGGCGGAGTCGTGCTTATCGCCGAGGGTCCGGCTCAACGTACCCGGCAACTGGTGGCGAAGGAAGAAACCCAGCTGAAGAGAATGCTCCCCGGTGTGCCAATCACCACCCTCCAGGTGGGACCAGATGAGAATGCTGTTCCGTTACACAAGCTCTCACGAACGCTGATTAAGTTGAAACCGGTACTACGCAAGCCAGAAATCACCACCGTTTTCAACAGGCTCATGTCGATGAAATCAGACCCGGTTGGTATCCCGAAGGGTGTCGACCCGATGCGGATCCGCGGTCAACGACCACGCTGATCCAGCTGCTCGGGAGCGCGGCCACCCGACTTCAATGCCGCTTGAAAGACGACCAGCTGGGCAGATCATCCTTCTTCGATTGGACCGAAAGTTCCCGTCCCTAGGCTCGTATGAGCACTGTTCCAGCAATTTTGTCATGGAATCCGCGCTGATCAGAGTCCCACACGAGCACCGGGATGACGAGGGCGAGCAGTAGCGTTCGCACCGCCGGACGCCAGAGTCCGATCCACCCACCGGCTATCGGAACCACGCGCAGCCCGAGAAGACGGTGGCCGATCGACCCACCGAGCGTGGGAATGAAAACCATCTGCATGACCGCGAAAATTATGAGCGTCGTGAACGCCGCCCCGCCGCCTTCGCCAGGAAACAACAATGTGAGGACGAGGGCGATGCCCCAGTCAATTGCAATGGCCGCAAAACGACGACCGACCCGGGCGACCGAACGCGGGCCCTCTTCCGGCAGGCCGAGCCGCTCACCCGGCCATTCACTCGGTTCAAGGTCTCCGAATCGTTGCTGCTGAGGGGTTTTTGGCATCCCACCATGCTACCTCCGAGTCGGTCGCGTAACCTGCGCGAAACATTCAACTCACCGTCGCGAAACGCTCCTCGCGTAGGGTGGTGTGTGAACGAAGGCGCGAGGAGCGCCCAGAACTGAGGAGCAGTATGTTCACATCCCCGCAGGAAGTACTCGACTTCATCAAGGAGACGGACGTTAAGTTCGTCGACATCCGCTTCACCGACTTGCCCGGAGTGCAGCAGCACTTCAACGTTCCGGCGGCCACGGTGGATCTCGACTTCTTCGAGGTCGGCCAGATGTTCGACGGATCGTCGATTCGTGGTTTCGCTGGGATCGCCGAGAGCGACATGCAGCTTATCCCCGATGTCACCACCGCTTACATCGACCAGTTCCGTGCCGAGCGCACGCTGGTATTGATCTTCGACATCTATAACCCCCGAACCGGCGAGATCTATTCAAAGGATCCGCGTCAGGTTGCCAAGAAGGCCGAGCGCTACCTTGAGTCCACAGGCATTGCAGACACGGCGTTCTTCGCTCCCGAAGCTGAGTTCTACATCTTCGACTCGGTGCGTTTCGAGTCGAAGCCGGAGAGCACGATGTACGCCATCGATTCAGAAGAAGCGATGTGGAACTCCGCCCGAAAAGACGAAGGCGGAAACCTCTCACACAAGACGCCCGAAAAGGGCGGCTACTTCCCCGTTTCGCCGGTTGATAAGCAGGCTGACCTCCGCGACGACATTTCGTTGCGCCTGATCGAGGCCGGGCTGCACTTGGAGCGCTCGCACCACGAGGTGGGTTCGCCGGGTCAGGCAGAAATCAACTATCGCTTCAACACAATGGTGTGCGCGGCAGACGATGTCTTGAAGTTCAAGTACATCGTGAAGAACACCGCAGAGCTCTGGGGCAAGACCGCGACCTTCATGCCGAAGCCGGTCTTTGGCGACAACGGGTCGGGCATGCACACTCACATGTCGCTCTGGAAGGGTGGCGATCCGCTGTTCTACGACGAGAACGGTTACGCAGGTCTCAGCGACCTGGCTCGCTGGTACATCGGCGGTATCCTCAAGCATGCCCCAGCGGTGTTGGCGTTCACGAACCCGACAATCAATAGTTATCGCCGATTGGTCAAGGGCTACGAGGCGCCAGTTAACCTCGCGTATTCCGCGGGCAACCGTTCTGCTGCAGTGCGCATCCCCCTCACCGGGTCGAACCCGAAGGCGAAGCGCATTGAGTTCCGCGCCCCCGACGCTTCTGGCAACCCCTACCTCGCCTTCGCCGCGCAGCTCATGGCTGGCCTCGATGGTATCCGCAATCGCATCGAGCCGATGGAGCCGATCGACAAGGATCTCTACGAACTTCCCCCGGAGGAGCTGAAGAGCATCCCCCAGGTTCCGGGGAGTCTGTCGGAGGCGCTTGAAGCGCTTGAGGCGGATCATGAGTTCTTGCTCGAAGGCGGCGTTTTCACCGAAGAACTGATCGAAACTTGGATCGCGCTTAAGCGTGAGACGGAACTGGCGCCCATGGCACTGCGTCCGCACCCCTACGAGTTCGAGCTGTACTACGGGGTCTAAACAGACACGCTGCACTGCGGGGTCTAAACAGACACGGAGAAGGACCACCGGGCACTCAGCCCGGTGGTCCTTCTCGCTTTCCTCCAACGGGGAGTGTCTGTGTCAAGAATCGAATTCCTCGTCGAAATCTAGCCCTTCCTCGGTCAGAAGGGCCTCGAGCAAGGAGGTGAGCAGCTTCATAGTGCCGAGCGTACGCCTGGCAGCCGAACTTAACCAGACCTTTTCGTAATCAATTCGTGATCAGCACATGAACAGGTGGTGCGTGAGCTCAGGTGGTGATGACCGGAAACTGCAGCGAATCCTCGGTGTACCCGAAAAACTCGCGTTCGAAGACAGCTCGCGCTCTCCTGGATGCCCCGAGCCACCGTTCCTCAAGTTCCGTGGTGTGCCCACTTGGCATGCCGAGCACTCCGGCTATGCCTTCGAGCTCAGCACGATCTCGGGGCAACGTGTCGTTCGCCTTCCCCGACCAGAGCTTCGCGGCAGAGCGGATCTGGCTCGCGAGCTCCCAGGCCGCTTCCAGATGCTCTCTGGCTTGCGGTTCAATCAGCTCCGCACGCTGTGCGGCATGCAGTGCCGTGAGCGTCGAAACTGTCTGCAACTCAGTATGACTTGCTCCGTGCTGCAATTGCAGCAGCTGCACGAGCCACTCGACATCGGTAATACCTCCCGGTCCAAGCTTGAGGTGCCTGCGAGGGTCGACGCCCCGCGGCAGACGCTCGGCCTCCACGCGCGCCTTCATTCGTCGCACCTCTCGAACGGAGTCGGTGGGAAGCCGACGCGGGTAGCGGATACGATCCGCAAGAGCCACGAAATCGGCGCCAAGGGCGACATCGCCTCCTACCGCACGCGCACGCAGCAGCGCCTGGGTTTCCCACGTTACGGACCAACGCCCGTAATAGGCCTCGTATGCGTCGAGGCTGCGCACGAGTGGACCATTCTTGCCCTCTGGTCGAAGGTCAAAATCAAGATCGACCGAGAACCTTGGATCCGAAACAAGACGTCGCAGTTCTGACACCAGCCGTTCGGCTCGCCTCCCTGCCGCCTGGGCCTCCGCAGGGGGTGCCCCCTGGGGTACCCGGTAGACGGCAATGACATCGAGATCTGAGGAGAAGCCCATCTCGCGCCCCCCGAATCTGCCCATACCGATGAGCGCAAGCTCTAGTCGATGCAGAGTATCGAGGTCTCCTGTTTCGGGCGATCGTAGGGCAAGCAGAAGTCCGTCGAGAAGCGCGGTGTGCGCCGCATCCAGACCCTCGGCGACATCCCGGTCGGTGTTCACACCCACGAGCCTTCCCAGCGCGAGGCGAAGGATCTCACGCCGGTGCACAGTTCGCAGTGCCGCCGCCGCCAGGTCTACACTCTTTCGGCGCGAGGCGAGCGAGCGCATTTCCTCGAGCAGCACCTTCAGGCTCGCTGGCCGAAGCAGTTCATCTCGCTCAAGCCAGGCGACGGCGTCAGGGATCGACTCGAGGAGACCCGCAGCAAACCGCGAACACGAGAGCACGTGTGTCAGACGCTCGGCAGCCTCCGACCCATCACGCAGCAAGCGCAGGTACCAAGGGCTCTCCCGGTTTGCCTCGCTCACCCGCCGGAACGCAAGCAAGCCGAAGTCGGGGTCCGTGCCCTCGGCAAGCCATTGCAGCAGCACCGGCATCAGATTGCGCTGGATCCGCGCATTGCGCGAGTTGCCCTGCGTCAGGGCCGCCAAGTGACGCATGGCACCGTCCGGGTCGCGGAATCCGATACTGAGCAGCCTTGCCCGTGCCTCGCCCGTGCCTAACACGAACTCCTCCTCTGGAAGTGCTGCCACGGCGCTGAGGAGCGGAGCGTAGAAGATCTTGAGATGAAGGCCTCGCACCTCTCTCTGCGTCTTCTGCCAGAGCGCACGTAGTTCAGCTCCCGTTGCGGCGAGCCGTGAGGCACGCGCCACCACACGGAGCCCGTGTTCGTCACGAGGCATGAGTGCGGTGCGACGAAGGTCTCGCAACTGCAGCCGGTGTTCGAGCAGTCTGAGAATGCGGTAATCAGATGCGAGCCGTTCCCCGTCGCCTCGAGCGACGTAACCGCCCGCGACGAGCGCTTCCAGGGCCGGGATCGTCCCTGCCGCATGAATGTTGTCGTCGTACTGGCCGTGCACCAACTGCAGCAACTGCACACTGAACTCGATGTCTCGGAGCCCTCCGGGACCTAGCTTCAGCTGAAAGTCGAGGTCCTCCTCGGCAATATGTTCGGTGACGCGTTCTCGCATGCGCTGCACGGAGCCGACGAAGTCTTCACGGCCGCTGGAGGCCCAGACGAATGGCCTGATATGTTCGACGAACTCCGCTCCGAGCCCAAGATCACCAGCCACTGGCCGCGCTTTTAACAGTGCTTGAAACTCCCACGCCTTGGCCCATCGCTCATAGTAGGAGAGCATCGAACCGAGAGTGCGAACGAGCGGCCCCTGCCGGCCCTCGGGCCGCAGGTTTGGATCGACTTGCCAGAGCGGCGGCTCTATTCCAGGGTCGTGAATCGCACGCATGAGCTCCGTCGCGAGCCGAGTGGCGATCCGCAGGAGCGCGTCGGTGTCAATCGTCTCCTGCTCAGGCGTATGCGTCGGCGATGCACCCGCGATGAAAACCACATCAACGTCGCTCACCACGTTCAGCTCACGCGCTCCGCATTTTCCCATCGCGACCACGGCAAGTTGCGTTGCTGCCACCCGTTCAGCTGCCAGCGCTGGACCACCGACACCTGCCGCCAGCGTTCCCCTAGCAACCGCCAGTGCGGCATCAAGCGCGGCAGCGGCGAGATCGGAGAGCGAGCGTGACACACCGTCGAACGCGCTCGTAGCGCCGCCGAGGTCGGATTCCATGCCGACTCTGAGGTCGAAGAGCACCACTTCCGCAAGTAGCTCTCGATATCTCACCCTGAGTGCACTGGCACCGCGCTCGGCAACCAGGTTCGCGATTGGGGTGCCCTCACCTACCGCCTCAACCGCCTCCATCAGCGTCGACCGAGCTTCCGCGTTCCCTATCAACCGTCCGCCAGTACGGAGAATCCCTGTCAGCGAGCCGGGCTGACGCAGAAAAAAATCCCCAAGAGCGGGCGAAGCCCCCACCAATAGGGTCAAACGCAACCACAGTTCATGGTCGAGCTGTCCAACCAGCTCTGGATGCCGTTCCGCGATGGCGACAAGCCTCGTCAAGGCGGTGTCGGGATCGGCAGCGTGGGCGAACGCACTGAGAAGTGAATCTACTGGCTGATCCACCATCGCTGAGAGGATTGTCAGGGTATCTCGCGCGCCCGACAGATCTTGAAAACCTGCGCGCGCGAAGTCGCCGAGTGCGTGCGTTCTCGCTACATTCGGCATCTTCGGCAGTAAGGCGCGGCCTTAGACCGTGCCGAGCATGGACGACAATTCGAACGGCGTCACCTGCTGCCGATAGGCAGCGACCTCCTGGCGCTTCTCCCGGAGCAGATAGGAAAAGACCTGTTCCCCAAGAGTTTCGGCCACGAGCTCGCTCCGTTCCATCACTGCAAGAGCATGGTCAAGACTGGTGGGCAGTGGATCGAACCCCATTGCGCGGCGTTCTCCGTCGCTCAGATCCCACATGCTGTGCTCGGCCTCGGGCGGCAGCTCGTACTCCTCTTCGATACCCTTCAACCCTGCAGCGAGCATCACTGAATAGGCCAGGTACGGGTTGGCTGCGCTGTCGATACCGCGGTACTCGACACGCGCGCTTCCCCCCTTTCCAGGCTTGTACATAGGCACACGCACCAGAGCAGACCGATTCAGATGGCCCCAGCTCACGTACGACGGCGCCTCGTCTCCGCCCCAGAGACGCTTGTACGAATTAATGTACTGGTTCGTCACAGCGGTGAACTCGGGGGCGTATCGAAGCAGCCCCGCCACAAAGCGTCGGCCCGTCTGTGACAACTGATACTTGGCGCCTGCATCGTAGAACGCGTTGGTGTCTCCCTCAAAGAGCGACATGTGCGTATGCATTCCGGAACCCGGCTGCCCCACGAGCGGCTTGGGCATGAAGGTGGCGTAAACGCCCTGCGAAATGGCGACCTCTTTTACGACCGTGCGGAAAGTCATGATGTTGTCTGCAGTGGTCAGAGCATCCGCGTAGCGCAGGTCAATCTCGTTTTGGCCAGCTCCACTCTCGTGATGGCTGAACTCGACCGAGATTCCGAGATCCTCGAGCATGTTGACGCTGTCACGACGGAAGTCGTGAGCGGTGCCACCAGGAACGTTGTCAAAATAGCCCGCGCGATCCACCGGCACTGGACCCTCGGGGCCATACTCAGCCGATTTCAGGAGATAAAACTCAATTTCGGGGTGCGTATAGAACGTGAAGCCCATTTCAGCCGCCCGGTTCAGCGTGCGCTTCAACACGTGACGCGGATCGGCCACTGCAGGCTCGCCGTTCGGAGTATTGATATCGCAGAACATGCGAGCAGTGGGCTCGGTGCTGCTTCGCCAAGGCAGGAGCTGGAACGTCGAAGGGTCTGGCACAGCCAACAAATCGCTTTCGAACGCGCGAGTGAGCCCCTCGATGGCGCTTCCATCAAATCCGATGCCTTCGCTGAATGCGCCCTCGACTTCTGCCGGTGCCAATGCGACCGACTTGAGGGTACCCGCAACGTCGGTGAACCACAGGCGCACGAACCTCACACCGCGCTCTTCAATGGTGCGGAGAACGAAATCACGCTGTTTGCTCACGCCGGTTCCCTTCGGTTCATCGTGAAATCAGACTATCGTCTCAGGCGGGTCTTGCCTTACTCGTTCAACTCGTCCTCTTCGCGAATCTTCCGAGCGCGCTCCGCCACGATTTCGGGCCCTCTCTGGGCCTCTTCTCGAGAAGCAAATGGGCCGATCCGGTCGATAGAGAGGGACTGTTTCCCCTCTTCCACCTCTCCTGTGCGTGTGTTGTACCAGTAAGTCTCGGTTGGGTCGTCAATGCCCCAGTCGCGTTTGCTCATGGTAGTAGCTTCCTCTCGTGACGATCGTCGCGGTGTCGCGGTCGACCGTCTCTAGACTAAGCGTATGCCTTTTGACGCACACGGCCACCTGATTCCCGGCACAATTACCCCGCCGCGCGAGGTCCCAGCGACCATCCCGCGACCGCCGTACGTCGGTCTCTCGCAGCCCCCAGAGTATAAGGGCGACAACACCTATTCTGAGGCCGAGATTGAAAAGATTCGGGCAGCAGGACGGATTGCCTCCCGTGCGCTTGATGCCGTCGAAGCTGCCGTCCGCCCTGGCATGACAACCGACCAGCTCGACGCGATCGCTCACGAGTACGTGGTGAGCCATGGCGCATATCCGTCAACACTGGGTTACCGAGGCTACCCCAAATCGTGTTGTACTTCGGTGAACGAGGTCATCTGCCACGGCATCCCTGACAACACGGTTCTGCGCGAGGGAGACATCGTAAATGTCGATATCACGGCCTATCTCGACGGATATCACGGTGACCTCAACCGCACGTATCGAGTGGGTGAGGTGACAAAGGAAGCCGACCTCCTGATTCAGCGTACGCTCGAGGCGTTGCATCGCGGGATTAAGGCCGTCGCTCCCGGTCGACAGGTCAATGTGATTGGTCGAGTAATCGAGACCTACGCGAAACGATTCGGATACGGCGTGGTGCGAGACTTCACCGGACACGGCGTCGGCGCTGCATTCCACACTGGTCTCATCATTCCGCACTACGACTCGGCACCCAGGTTTGATGACGTCATTGTGCCCGGCATGGTCTTCACGATCGAGCCGATGCTTACTCTGGGCACGCACGAATGGGACATCTGGGCAGACGACTGGACCGTAACTACCCGAGATAAGAGCCTCACTGCCCAATTCGAGCACACACTCGTGGTCCGTGAACACGGGGTAGAGATTCTGACGCTGTCGGAGTAACGCGCCTCGTGCATTGGGTGAGGGCCACTTCCGCCCTTCACGTGAGATCTCGTGAAGAATCCCTCGCCGGCGCGTTCAGAAGGGCAAATGTGGAATGGGCCGGATCATACGCCGGGTTCTGTCCCGCTTCCGCGGTGACGGTCATCTCTCTCGGGGCACTGTTACCAATACCCTCTAGCGGCCTACCCGAAGACTCGGCGGGGAGCGTCAACGTCTTCTGTCTGGCCTTGCTCCGAACGAGGTTTACCTGGCCGCCCGTGTTACCACGAACGCCGGTGGTCTCTTACACCACCCTTTCACCCTTACCTGGCTCAGTGAGCCCGGCGGTCTACTCTCTGTTGCACTTTCTCGCGGGTTGCCCCGGGTGGGCGTTACCCACCGTTCTCCCCTGTGGAGCCCGGACGTTCCTCGGCACGGTTTCCCGCGACGCGACCGCCTCACCGACCCATTCCAGGATTCAGTCTACCGCTGAACCCCCGAACCTTAGCTCGGTTCCTCAGCTTCGACACGAACGAGAATCGCGCCGCTGCCCGGACAGAACACCAGTTCGTCTGGGGCGGCCGATCGGATCTCCTGCAATTCAGCCGGAGCCAACGCCATATTGCTGCCCTCAGAAACGTTACCCCGGAGCCGCGCTGCGCCCACACCGTTTCGTTGGCGGAGGTCTTCATAGAGGGCAAGGATATCCCGCTGGAGTTCTGCGGCGATCCCAGCCCGTTCTGCAACGGCCGAAGCTATCTCAGCGTCGATGGATCGCTCCGCCTCGAGCAGGCTTGTGGTCAACTCGGCCCGACGCTCATCAACCCTGGCAAGGATCTCAGATGCCGAATCGTACCGAGCCTGTGTTTCCTCGCTCGCCTGCATAAGATCGAGCTCCCGCTCTTCCAGCACGCCCTGACGCTTCTCGAGCGTGTCAATTTCTCCCTGCAGCGACAGCGCTTCTTTCGAAGATGTGCTCGCCGCGAGCATCTCGGCGTCTCGGCGTCGACGCTGACGCACAGTCTCTACATCGTTTTCCAGTCGCGTGATGTCGGCATTCTGCGCGTCGAGCTCGCGCTGCACCGCCATGAACTCAGTCTTGGCTTCCGAAAGCTCGCCCTGGAGTGCCGCAAGTTCTTGCCGCTCGGGAAGCTGAGTACGTTTGCGCCGCAGACGCGCCACCAGGTTGTCGTGATCTTGGAGATCGAGCAGCAATAACTGTTGACGGGGGCTGGCCTTCATGCTCTTACCTTACTGCGAAGGTCCACGGATCTGTGCGGGATACGCTCACTCTGAATTCAACGCCCGCCAGAACGGCTTGCAGTCGCTGAGCAGCTCCCTCAAGCCACAACGATTCACTGGCCCAGTGAGAGACGTCTATCAGTGCGGGCCCACCCGAAACCTTCGTCTCCTCGAGCGCCTCCTGGGCGGGGTGGTGCCGCAGGTCGCTCGTCACGTAGACGTCGGCGCTTCGCACCAACGGATGCCCTAATAAGCTGTCACCCGCACCCCCGCACAGTGCGACCCGCGAGATCAGGCGACTGCGTTCCCCAGCCACGCGCACACCACTTACCGTTTCCGGTAGCACCCTGGCGATGCGGCTCGCGAACTGTTCGAGCGTGAGGGCGTCGGCTAACCGACCGACGCGGCCGATACCTGAGGATCGGTCGGCTCCAGGCTCCAGAGGCACTGCGTCTACCAGCCCCAACCGTTCGGCCAGCACATCAGAGACTCCGCCTTCTGGTGCGTCCGCATTGGTGTGTGCGGCCAACAACGCACAGTTGCCTCGAATGAGAGACGCGAGCAGCGCGCCCTTGGCTGTTTCCTCGGCAATCGAGTGCACCCCACGCAGGAGCAGCGGGTGATGCGTGATCAGGGCATCAGCGTTCCAGTCCAGTGCTTCATCGATCGTGGACCGCACGGCGTCAACTGCGAGCAGCACGCGGCGCAGCGGCTGATCATCCCGCCCTGTCACCAGCCCCACCCGATCCCATTCCTCTGCGGTGGACGCTGGCCAGAACTCTTCGGCTACCCGTCTCAGGTCAGCGAGCGAAAAAGCAGTCATGAATTCAGCGTAGCGGGGGGGGTGATGCTCACGGCGGAGGACCCCGATCCGCGGTCAGCATGGGATACTAGTTGCTGAGCCAACCTGGCGGCGGCGGGCAGGCCGCAGTAATTGATTCGGAAGGAACCCACCGTTCACATGAACCATCGCGCTGACGCTCACCTTGAGGCGTGGAAGGCCAAGCAGGAGCTCGCAGAGCGCATGATTCCGCTGATAGGGCAGCTTTATAGAGACCATGATGTGGTGATGTCAGTGCATGGTCGCTCGCTCGTTGGGCGATCAGCGATTGACATTATTCGCGCGCACACGTTCGCTCAAAAGATTGACGCTGTCGAACTGCCGTTGGCCGATACCTCGGCTATTGTCACTGCGCTTTCACAGATTCAGCCAGGTCCGGTCTCGGTGGATCTCGCGGGACTCGCGACTGGCTTCCGCTCTGCAGGCGGCGATCTTGAGGCCTACTTGCGCGAGCAGCTCGCTCCCGCGATCGACGCTCAGCCCGCAACTGGCACCGACGTGGTCTTGTATGGCTTCGGCCGCATCGGCCGCCTTCTTGCCCGGATCATCATCGATCATTCCGGAAGCGGGCGAGGGTTGAACCTTCGCGCAATCGTAGTGCGTAAGGGCTCCGACAATGATCTTCAAAAGCGCGCGAATCTCCTGCGCCGCGACTCGGTGCACGGCCCATTCAACGGCACCATTAAAGTACTCGCAGACGAGAACGTAATTCTTGCCAACGGTGTGCGCATTCAGGTTATCTACTCCGATGATCCGTCGACCGTCGATTACGCGCAGTACGGCATCGAAAATGCCATCCTCGTCGACAACACGGGAAGATGGCGCGATGCGGAGGGGTTGGGTGTTCACCTCACGAACGCGGGTATCTCTCGGGTGCTGCTCACTGCGCCAGGCAAGGGTGACTTGAAGAACATCGTCTACGGCGTCAATAACGGCGACATTACAGACGCTGACGCGATCGTCTCAGCAGCCTCCTGCACCACTAACGCAATCACCCCAGTTCTGAAGGTGGTGAACGATGAGTTTGGTGTCGCGCACGGGCATGTCGAAACGGTGCACTCGTACACCAACGACCAGAACTTGATCGACAACTTCCACAAGGGTGATCGCCGCGGACGCTCTGCAGCGCTCAACATGGTGTTGACCGAGACTGGTGCAGCAAAAGCCGTCGCAAAGGCACTTCCCGAATTCGAGGGGAAGCTGACCGGTAACGCGATCCGCGTGCCCACGCCTGATGTCTCCATGGCGGTGCTCAACCTGCAGCTCGAGCGTGAAACCACCCGCGATGAGCTGAACTCCCTGCTCGAGCAGGTGTCGCTTACCGGGGCATTGCGAACCCAGATCGATTATGTGGAGTCACCTGAAATTGTCTCCACCGACTTTGTGGGTTCGAACCGCGCGGGCATCGTCGACGGCCTCGCCACTATCGTCACCGGCACAAGCGCGGTACTGTACGTCTGGTACGACAACGAGTACGGCTACAGCTGCCAAGTAGTACGAATCATCGAGCAGCTCGCGGGAAGCCACCCGGCTCACTTGCCAGCGCTCGAGGTCTAGCCATTCGGTGGGCCGGGGCAGCGGCCCACCGAATGATCATCCGAATAAACAGAAGGGCCATCTCATGGCAGAGAAGTACATCATCGGAGTAGACGGTTCTGAGCAGAGTCGCGTGGCTCTCGACTGGGGTCTCAGCCGGGCATCGCAGGCCGGTGCCTCAGTGGAGCTACTGCACGTCGCAGACGACTCATTTCTGTCAGAGAGTGTCGCTTTCCTCTCCGAAGCACAACATGCGTCCGAGCAGATGCTCGAGGCCGAACGTGCGTATGCATTGGCCTCCGGCTTCACCGGTACCATCACCGGCACAGCGATCGTTGGCCACCCGATTGCGGAGGTTGAGGAAGCATCGAAGCGGGCCGACCTCGTTATCCTGGGCGCGCACGCTGGAAGCAAACTTTCGGGTTCGTTCTTCGGAACGCGTGCCGTGAAGATCGCGGCGGTTGCTCATTGCCCTGTGGCGGTTGTACCTTTTGAGACCGAGGGTGACCCGAAACCTGGTGTCGTTGTGGGTGTAGATGGCTCAGATGCGTCAAAGAAGGCCGTGGCTTTCGCTGCGGAGCAGGCCTCACTTCGTGGTGTCCCCCTCATCGCGGTATACGCCTGGATGCCTCCCTTGACCCCGGGCTTGGAATACCTGTGGAGTGAAGAACTCGTGGAGTCGCAGCGCAGCGCAGCAACCGAGGCCATCGCGATCGGCACCGCGGGCCTCGCATCGCGCTATCCCGATCTCACGGTTGATCGCCGTATTGTCCAAGCGCCCCCGGTCGCCGCTTTACTGCAGGCTGCTGAGGATGCCGACATGATTGTGGTCGGCAGTCGCGGGCGCGGTGGCATCTCGCGCCTGCTGTTGGGCTCTGTCAGTCACGGCGTATTACAGGCGCTCCCCCGCACAACTGTCGTAACTCGAGGCTAGCCACTGCGCCACATGAAGGAGTCGCAGGCGCAGGCGAATTGGTCACGTCCCCCAAACCAACTCGCCTCGCTGTCGATCGTCTTGGGACTCACCTCGATCGCGATCGTCTTTTGGCGGTGGATCCCGCTCATCGGAATCGTATTTAGTGTGGTGGCAATCATTGTCGCGATACCCGCAGTAGTCACGGGTCACGTTGCGCTTCAACGTGCCCGTGACCTGCATGGTGAAGGCAAAGGCCTTGCGCTCACTGGCATCATTTCTGGCTACTTCACGATTGCGTTCGCGATCATCGCCCCGGTGGTTTCCGCGGTTGTCTTCGCCATGGGAGCCGCCGCCTTCACTCAAGACAATTTGCCTGAGTGGCTCGCCTCGATAGAACAATTTTGGATTGACCTAGTGGATTAGCTAGGTCTGGCAATCTCAGGTCGACGCGCCCACTTCACTGTTCCTTGGATTCGCGAATCCCCTAGTCTTGTGTTATGGATTTCGCGGATCGGCCCCATGCTCAGCGTGCGGTCGATCCTCGCCCTGCGCGAACGCGGGCCGCAATCATCGCGGCAATCGATCGCCTGGGTTCAGCGGATGCTGAAGTGACCGTGGCCGCAATTGTTGCCGAGGCACAGGTGAGCCGCAGTAGCTTCTATTCTCAGTTCCGCGACCTTGACGATGTCGGGGTGCAACTGATGAACGAGCTCTTCCGTGACATTAAGCGGGTGGACGCGGAGCTGCGCCGCTCGCACCAGGCTCTCAAAGCCACATCGACGAGCCTCGACATGTTCCTCGCGGAGTCACAGCGACGACGCGGCCTCTACACGACTGTGCTGGGCGGCAATGTGTCCAGCGATGCCCGGCGGGTGATCCACGAGATTGTCGCCCAGGGCGTGCTTGCTTCAGCATCGCACTCGGCACCGAGATCGGTTGACCCACACATCGCCTCGACGTTTGTCGCTGCAGGTCTGCTTGCTGTCTTTACTGACTGGCTAGTCGCGGAGAACCCGGTCAGTGCCTCGCAACTGAGAGCCCAACTTATTGCGGTCCTCCCCCCGTGGGTGACAGGCTCACAAACGGCAGCTGACCGCGTCTAGGTTGAGCCGCTCCATGCTGCCGGGATAAGAGTCCACACGAGTTCCGCTCCATCCTCGTGCGCACGCCAGTTGTGGGGCTCACGGCCTGAGAACGTCAGGGTGTCACCCCGGTCAAGTCGCACGGAGTGCGACCGAAATTCCACCGTCACTGATCCCCGAGTGACATGCAAGACCTCGAGATCACTACTCACCGTATACAGCTCTCCACCACCGTTGGCTCCCGCATGTGCGACGGTGTGGATCACCTGTACGCGAGACTCATTTCGGCCCGTTACCAAACGCTCGACGATTCCCTCCCCACCCATGTTGATGTGTGGGGCAGATTCCAGATGCACAAGCTGCAACTCTGGCTCTGAGAACAGACTTCCGACCGGCAACGACAGCACCTGACACATCTGGACCAGGGTCGCGATGCTTGGAGAAGTCGCGTCATTCTCAACACGACTGATAAAGCCCCGTGATAATCCGGACGCCTGTGCAAGCTGTTCGAGCGTCATGCGCTGCGCAATTCGTGCCGAGCGAATCTTCGCGCCAATGCGCACCTCGGCTCCGTTGGCACTCGCGTGAACCGATCGCATCTCGTCCCTCACCCTCCGTTTCAGGTACACCTATTCTGCCGGAATCCTGGTCCCGCTTCTGACCGCCAGCTTGCACTGGTGCCCATCGTAGTGTTTACTCTGAAGCAACAAAAGTTGCATGTGGATGATAGGAGTTGCTCAATGAGCCAGGAGCCCGTCGGACCAGTGGACGCAAGCCAAGTCCCTCGCTACGCAGGCTTTGCGACCTTCGCGAAGCTGCCCCGTATCGAAGACGTAGAGGCGGCAGACATTGCGGTGGTCGGTGTCCCGTTTGACACGGGTGTGAGTTTTCGGCCTGGAGCGCGGTTCGGTCCGACGCACGTGCGCGAAGCATCGCGACTTCTTCGGCCCTACAACCCCGCACAGGACACATCTCCGTTCTCACTCGTCCAGGTCGTCGATGCGGGAGACATCGTTGCGAACCCGTTCAACATCGAGGAAGCGGTCACCCAGATTGAGCAGGCGGCTCTCGACCTCGGGTCCCGGGTCGAGCGCATCGTTACCATCGGTGGCGACCACACCATTGCCTTGCCCCTGCTGCGGGCGGCTCACGCAAAGCATGGCCCCATCGCAGTGTTGCACTTTGACGCCCATCTCGATACCTGGGACACCTACTTCGGTGCCCCAATGACGCACGGCACCCCGTTCCGTCGCGCGTCCGAGGAAGGAATCATCGACCTGCAATCGAGCATGCATGTAGGCATACGCGGGCCGCTCTACAGCACACAAGACCTTGAGGACGACGCGCGCCTGGGCTTTGCCGTTGTCACAACGGAGTACATCGAAGAGCACGGCATCGAGGCGGCGATCGCGCGAATCCGCGAGCGCATCGGCACCAAGCCGCTATATATTTCAATCGACATCGACGTGCTCGATCCTTCACACGCGCCGGGCACTGGCACCCCCGAAGCAGGCGGAATGACCAGTCGAGAATTGCTCCGCGCAATTCGCGGCCTCGCAGACCTGAACATTGTGGGCGCTGACGTCGTCGAGGTCTCCCCGGCCTACGATCACGCGCAAATCACCGCGGTCGCAGCGAGCCACACCGCATATGAGCTCGTTACCGCGATGGCCCGAGGCCTGCACAGTAGAACGCCTAACGACTGATCCTCACGCCAACGCCCAATCACCCCAAACGTCAAGCTAAAACGCCTCGATTCAATGGAGAACAAGTGACCGAACTCAACAGACCGAGCAGGAGTCCGAGCGAAGCAGAAACCCTGCAGGCCGCAGCAAACATCGTCGAGGCTTTCAGCAGGAACGATACTGCCGGCTACTTTGCTGGTTTCGCTCATAACGCAAGCTTCGTCTTTCATCCCGAACCGCGTCGCTTGAACTCTCGCTCCGAATACGAGGAGCTCTGGGAAAGCTGGACTTCCGCGGGTTGGCGTGTGGTGGAGTGTCTGAGTTCAGACCAACTCGCGCAGGTGTTTCCGGGAGGGGCCGTCTTCTCGCACACGGTGCAGACCACGACCGAGACCGACGGAAATCGCGAAAGCTACACGGAGCGCGAAACGATTGTCTTCCGAGTTGCAGGCGATCAGCTCCTCGCTATTCACGAGCACCTCTCCCTTCCCAGCGCCCCTGCAATCTAATCACGCGCCAATTCCGCCCCCTGCCACAAAGGAGCCTCAGCGATGAGTAACACAGCGAGAAAAAACCTATACCGTCGACTCGAGTCCCACCTCGAGTCCAACAATGAGGACGCAGGCCCGGCACGCGGAACTCTCGGTACCGGCCGGATCGGAATGATCTGGCTGGCAGCGAATCTCGTCGTGACAACTCTCCTCACCGGCACACTCTTCATTCCCGGGGTTAGCTTCCTCACCGCTTTGGGCATGATCGTACTGGGCACAGTTATCGGCGCGATCGTACTCACCCTGATTGGAAACATCGGCACCCGCACGGGGCTCCCCACCATGGCTGCGACTCGCGGCGCTTTCGGACTGCGCGGCAGCCTCTTGCCTGTGTTCGCAAACGTGATCATCCTGATGGGCTGGAGCTGGGTGCAGGCAATGCTTGCGGGCATCACTGTCAACTATTTGGTTGAGTCCCTGACGGGCTTCTCAAGCCCCATCCTTTTTGCAGTGCTGTGCCAAACGCTCGTGGTAACGCTCGCAATCTTCGGTCACGAGGGCATCGCCAAGGTTGAACCGTGGATGGCAATACTGATTCTGACGATCATGGCCTACGTATTCTTTGTCGCATTCACCACCTTCAGCCCCGCCGAATATGCGTCGATTCCCGTGGATGAGTCTCACGGTCTCACCACCATCACCGTGCTCGACATCGTTATCGCGACCGCGATCTCGTGGACGGTGCTCTCTGCCGATTTCAACCGCTTGGCGAAGAGCAGCAAGGCCGGCATTCTCGGGTCAGGCCTCGGATATGTGGCTTCAACAGTTCTTGCAATGACGCTGGGACTCACAGCATTGAGTTTCGTGATCCTCTCGGGTGGCGAGGCAACTGCCTTTGACCCAACGGTCATTGTTGCGAGCTTCGGTGCGCCACTCGCGATTGTGATTTTCCTTTCGGTCATGGCGACCAACACAATGGTGGTCTATGGCATGGTGACCTCTGTTATTAACGCCAGACCGCAGCTGAGGCTCAAGTTCTTGCCGACAGCCCTCATTCTGGGAGCGGTATCAATCATTGGCGCCACGTGGTTTGGTCTCCTCAACCAATTCACCGATTTCCTCGTCGTTATCGGAGCATTCTTCGTTCCGGTGTTTGCGATCATGATCGCCGATTATTACCTGATCAAACGTCGCGCCTACATGAACGACATTCTTCGCACCACCGGAGGTTCATACTGGTACCGAGGTGGCGTGAACTGGAGCGCCGTCGTCTCGTGGATCGTTGGAGCGGTAGCCTCGTACCTCCTGACCTACGTGTGGGTCAGCCCAGTAGGCGCCACGATTCCCGCATTCATCGTGACCTTCGTCCTCTACACCCTTCTCAACCTGTCGACGCGCAGTCGTTTCACCGGCCATTCCCGAGAGCACCTCGGCGAAACCATCACTATTGATGTGGTGGAGAACCAGTGAACACGTCATCTCACCCACTCGTGGAGTCGACACGATGATTGATCTCAGCCATGTGATTACGACGGGCATAACGGTCTACCCCGGGGATCCCGGGGTCACCGTCTCACCCGCACTCACGCTCGAACGCGATGGCGTTGCTGTTTCTGAGATTCGGTGCGGATCGCACACTGGCACACATGTTGATGCCCCGGCACACACAGTCGCCGGGGGTCGCACAATGGATGCGGTGCGTCTCGAGGAACTGGTGGGCACCGCCCTGGTCATCGATGCCGCTGTCGATGGCGGGCTTTCCGACTTTGAGCCCTTATCGGCGGAACGGCTGCGACTTGGTCGTTGGCCCTCGGTCCCTGCAATCGTATTGATCCGCACCGGATGGGATCAGCATTTCGGCACCGACCGTTACCTTCGCCACCCGTTCCTAACGCGTGACGCAGCCGCGACCCTCCTTGAGCGCGGAATGCGTGTGTTAGGAGTCGATACATTGAACCCCGATCGCACCCCGGCATCGGCGGAGGATCTTGACTTTGCGGTACACGAAAGTGTGCTGGGATCTGACGGACTGATCATCGAGAACTTGCGCGGACTTGCTGAACTTGGAGAAACGGCACACGTCGGGTTCTTCCCGATGCGTCTGGGTGGCGCGGATGGTGCACCCGTTCGCGCCGTCGCCTTCAATTAGTCTCGGGGGCGCTACGCTGTCAGCATGAAGGCGCCAGACAGCGTAGTGGCCCGACCCGGGGTGGCGGAGCGGCTCTCCAGAATGATCCAGATTCCCACTATCTCCGCGAGCCTTAACGAGAGCGGTGCCCAACCGTTCGAGGAGTTTGTAACGCTGCTCGAAGCGCTGTATCCACTGACTCACGAGCGGTTGTCGCGTGAGCGGGTGACAGACTTCGGCCTCCTGTTTCGGTGGGAGGGAACTGCCCGCGGGCTCGATCCGTTGGTGTTGATGGCCCACTACGACGTTGTTCCGGTCGAAATGAGCGACACTTGGAGCCACCCACCCTTTGCCGGACACATCGAATCCGGATTCGTCTTCGGTCGCGGCGCTCTCGACGACAAGGGCTCGCTCCTGATGGTGCTCGAAGCCGTCGAGAACCTACTCATTGCGGGAGCCACCCCCTCGCGCGACGTCTACCTCTCGTTTGGTGGGAATGAGGAGACCTTCGGCGACGCTGCGAGGGTGATGGCGGAGACGCTCGTCCAGCGCGGCATCTCACCGTGGATGGTGCTTGACGAGGGGGGCGCCGTCACAGACGCTCCCCTCCCCTACGTCCGCGGCACCGCTGCAATGGTCGGCGTCGGCGAGAAGGGCGTTACAACTGTGCGCCTGACCGCCTCAAGCGATGGGGGCCATGCCTCAGTGCCGCCGTCGCTGACCGCGGTGGGGCGCATTGCCCGGGCAGTCAACCGGCTGACGCCCCGCACCTTCCCCGCCAGGGCCCCGCGCGCGCTTCCCCGAATGCTCGGCCTCCTCGCCCCGAGGAGCTCTCCATTCGGTCGTGGGCTGTACCGGGCAATCTCAACCTGGCCGTGGCTCAACGCCCAGATATTCGCCGCACTCGGTGGTGAGGCCGCCGCACTCGTGCGCACTACCGTTGCGCCGACGAAGCTATCAGGCGGTTCCGCACACAATGTCCTCCCGTCGCAGGCGAGCGCGACGATCAATCTCCGGCTTGCGCTCGGCGAGACCGTCGCGGGCGCCGTGCGCCAGATTCGACGGCGGATCGCTGATCCACTGGTACAGATTGAGGTGTTGGAGGGTAATGATGCGTCGCCGGAGTCGGCAGCGGATAACGCCCAATTCGCGCTGATTCGAGCAGCAGTGGCTGTGTCTCACCCCGACGCGGTCACCGTCCCCTACGTCACGCTGGCGGCGACCGACTCGAGGCACTTTCACCAGATGTGCCCGGCAACGTATCGCTTCGCACCAATAACCATGAACGCCGAGCTCCGCGCGACCATTCATGGTGTGAACGAGCGTGTCGCGATCGCTGAGCTTGAGCGCGGGGAGTGCTTCTATCGCGCACTCATTGAAGGGCTACCCGCGTGAGCACCGAAGCCCCCGGTTCAGAGCCATCAGCCACGAGATCTAGCCCCGGATACGCGAGCGGGAGGCCCCGGAGGCCGAAGGTGCCGAAGCTCAAGCTTGGTCCACTGGCCGGGGTAGTCGGCTTTCTGGCGCTCGTCGAGTTCACGAGCGGCATCTTGCAGGGCTATTACACACCGATGCTCACCGACATCGCTCGGCATCTGAGCATCAACGACGCCGACGTGAACTGGCTCGAGGGGTCACAATTGATGCTCTCTGCGCTTGTCGTGCCAGCGTTTGCAAAGCTCGGCGATATGTTTGGACACAAGCGCATGTTGCTGTGGTCTACGGCGCTCACAGCGCTCGCATCTCTTGTTCTTCCGTTCACCGACAACTTCTCTGTCTTTCTGATCGCTTGGGCGATGCAGGGTTTCTATGTCGTCTGGCTCCCGCTCGAGATCGCACTGATCTGGTCGCGAACCCGCGGTCGGGAGGGTGGATCATTGCTCACTGCCCGGTCAGCGGGTCTGCTGGTTGCAGCACTTCAATTGGGAGCAATCACGGGTGCCCTGGCTGGTGGACAGCTCATTGACACGCTTCCGCTTCCCGTTGTGCTGCTCATTCCAGCGCTCTGCGTGGTGGCCTGCTACTTTGTGATTCAATTCGGTGTGCAGGAGTCGCCGCAACTCGGGGGTGGCAAGTTTGACCTTGTGGGCCTGTCGCTCGTCTCGATTGCACTCATCGCATTTACTGGCGGCCTCAGCCTGCTTCGCCTCGAGGGAGCCGCCAATCCACTCGCTTGGGGTGTCGTCGCGCTCGGGATCGCGCTGCTCGTGCCCTTCGCTCTCTACGAATTGCGACATCCTGACCCCCTGATTGATGTACGCATGTTTCGTTCACCGGCGCTCGCACCGGTGTTCCTTACGGCGGGACTGTTTGGCGTCAGCGTGCTGGGCGCCCAGGCCCCTCTGTCGACGTTCGCACGCACTGACCCCACGGTCTACGGATATGGGCTTGGTACCTCCGGCTTTTCCACCTCGCTGATCATCGGCTTCTATCTGGTCGGAATGATCAGCGGTGCGCTGCTCTTTTCCAAGTTCGCGCGCTGGGTCACGCCTCGAGTGACGCTCATCGGCGCGGCGTGCCTCGTGGGTATCGGCTACCTCATGTTCCTCCCCTTCCACGACACGTATGGGCAGCTGATCACCAACATGATGATCGCCGGTGTCGGGTCGGGGGCACTCGTTGCCGCACTTCCTGCCGCGGCCGCGTCTGCCGCCCCGCCGGCCCAGACCGGTGTCGCAACCGGGCTCACCAACTCGGTGAAAACGATCGGCGGAGCGATCGCCTCAGCGGTATTCGGAATCGCGCTTCTGCAAGGCGCAACTGGGGCCGCGGTGAGTGGCACCGCGGGATCGTTGTCGGGGTATTTCACCGTGTGGACCATTTGCGGTGTGACCGCTCTCGTAGCCGCTGTGCTGCTGTCCTTTGTGCCGAAACAGGCTTTTCAGGATCCGCCGTTTGCAAGGAATTCGCCGGTCCCGGACGCACCCGCGATACCGTAGGGATCTGCGCACGGTTGCGCACCGGAGAGTCGAACAGGAGAAGCCCATTGCATCCGGTGCCGAGCTTCTTGAGTTTGAAGTGGTAGACCTTGGGCCGTAAGTAGCTCCCGGAGCCGAGCCATACCCGCTGACTCGGGGTGTCGAGGGCCGCAACACGCGGGCGTACCGCACGCGATCTTTGGAAGGCGCGCGATGCTGGTGATGGCCGGCCTCCATTCGTGGTGGCGCTCGCCCGCCTCTGCACCCGGGGAGGGATGGCAGCTCACTGCGACCATACTCACGCGGGCGTCAGCGGGGGCGATGACCCCGCTGCATGATCGCATGCCGGTGCTCCTGGGAACGGCGCTCCTTGCAGATTGGCTCGATCCCGCGCTGGAGGGAGACCAGTTACTGGTGAACGCGGTTTCAGAGGCGTCTGTGCAGCTCGCGAAGGATTTGCAGACGTACGCGGTGCACCCGCTGCGCGGGGACGGTCCAGATCTCATTCTCCCGATCTAGTCTTCACGATAGGTTTTACCCCGCACGATATTGCTCACGGTCTGCTGTGTCACTGCGAATTCGGATGCAAGCTCACTCTGGGTGGCACCCCGAGTGTGCCGGTCGCGGATCTCGCGAGCTTGGCTGGCCGTGAGTGATCTGCTTGTGCTGCTCTTCGCGCCCCGGGTCCGTCCGCGTCGCACGGAATCGATTGCCCACACCGAGATGCCGAACGCCTCAGCGAGTTCTGCCCGGCTCTCCCCCGCGCTGCTCCTGCGAAGAATCTCCGCCACTTGTTCTTCGGTCAGATTCGCGGCCATCGTGACTCCTTATTTATCGACGTTTGCGCGGTGCACCTCTGTGCTCCGTGCGTCCCGATACATGTCTGTGCGCGACCGCATTGCCGCGCAAATTTACATAACCCAAGGTTCAGAGAAAATCTCAAATAATAACCTGCAGTGAACTCTCCGTTCACCAGTCTGCCGTGGTGGAGAGATGTGAACTGAGCCAGTCTTAAACAATAACTTCAAGATACAGGGGGCTACCCATGAAGACCATTGGACTCCTCGGCGGCATGAGCTGGGAATCGACCGCCGTGTACTATCAAATCGCCAATCAGCTCGTCCGTGAGCGAATGGGAGGCCTCAATTCCGCGAACATCCTGCTTGATTCCCTGAACTTCGCCGAGGTCGCCAAGTTGCAGCAAGCTGACGAGTGGAGCCAGGCAGCCGAGCTTCTAGCAAGACACGCCACCAGACTCGAACGCGCGGGCGCAGACATGATCCTGATTTGCACAAACACTATGCACCTGCTGTACGACCGTGTGCGGGATGCAGTGGGGGTGCCGGTACTGCACATCGGGGACACTGTGGCTGCAGCAGCGCAGGATCAGGGCGTGCATAAGGTCGGACTACTCGGCACCGCGTTCACGATGGAGAAAGAGTTCTTCCGTGACCGGATCGAGGGTCACGGACTCGAAGTCATCGTTCCCGATCCTGCGGACCGGGCACTGGTGCATCGCGCCATATTCGAAGAACTCGCGGTAGGAATCATCAGTGACTCCACCCGGGCTATGTTTCGACGAATCATGGGCCAGCTCGTTGCTGCCGGCGCCCAGGGCATCATTCTCGGTTGCACCGAGATTGAGTTGATCGTCGGTTCGGAAGACTGCACGGTCCCCGTATTTCCCACCGCGAAAATCCACATTGAGGCTGCCGTCGACGCAGCCCTAGGCGAGGAAGTATCCAGCGAACCTCAGTAGCATTGTGGCAGCTCATTTTTAGATGGAGGCCAGGCATGATCCGCCTATTGGCACAGTACCTGCGCCCCTACGCTCCGCTTGTCATCGGAGTCATTGTGCTCCAGCTGACCCAGGCTGTCGCTTCCCTGATCCTCCCTGCTCTCAACGCCTCAATCATCGACGATGGTGTAGCCACGGGAAATACGGGCACGATTTGGCGTCTGGGCGGTTACATGTTGCTCGTGTCAGTGCTGCAGATTGGCGCACAGATCGGTGCGATTTGGTTCGGCGCAAAAGCCGCGATGAGTGTAGGTCGAGATCTGCGCGAGTCGATCTTCGAGCATGGATTGAATTTCTCGGGCAGGGAGGTCGCACTGTTTGGTGCGCCGACACTTATCACCCGAAACACGAACGACGTGCAACAGGTGCAGATGCTCGTACTCATGACTGCCACCATGATCGTGAGTGCCCCACTCACCGCCATTGGTGGCATCTTCATGGCGCTTCGCGAAGACTTGGGGCTAAGCTGGCTGATCCTCGCGGCTATCGTTGCTCTCGGCACCATCATTGGGGTGTTGGTGGCGCAGATGACCCCGCTCTTTCAGGCGCAGCAGCAACGAATCGATACGCTGAACCGGGTCCTGCGGGAGCAGATCTCCGGCCTCCGCGTCATTCGGGCCTTCGTGCGAGAGCCGACCGAGGCAGCTCGATTTGACCGAGCAAACGCCGAGCTTGCAGACACGGCCACCCGGGTCGGCCGCCGTATGGCAATGATATTTCCTTCAGTGTTTTTAGTGATGAACGTATCGAGCGTGGCGGTCGTGTGGTTTGGGGCATTCCGGATCGCCGACGGCGACCTGATGGTGGGCCAGCTCACCGCTTATCTTGCTTACCTGACTCAGATCCTGATGAGCGTGATGATGGCCACCATGATGCTGATGATTGCGCCGCGGGCGGCCGTCTCAGCGGCACGTATCCGCGAGGTTCTCGAAACTCCGACGTCAGTTACCCCGCCCGCGCATCCGACGAGCCCCGTTGACCAGCGAGGCGAGCTTCGCTTCGAAAATGTCAGCTTCTCGTACCCAGGGGCAGAACAACCTGTGCTCAGAGACATCTCATTTACCTCGATGCCCGGCACGACGACGGCCATCATTGGGTCGACGGGATCGGGAAAGAGCACTCTGATCAACCTTATTCCGCGTCTCATCGACGCCACCGGCGGCGTGGTGAGGGTTGACGGGATCAACGTGCGGGAGCTTGACCCGGATTTGCTGTGGGGCCGTATCGGGCTGGTGCCCCAGCGTCCATATCTTTTCAGCGGCACCGTCGCCACAAATCTCCGCATGGGCAATCCTGAAGCGAGCGACGAGGAACTCTGGGGTGCACTCGACATTGCTCAGGCACGGGATTTCGTCGAACGTATGCCGGAGGGGCTCAACTCTGCAATCTCGCAGGGCGGCTCGAACGTCTCGGGCGGGCAGCGACAGCGGCTTGCAATCGCGCGAGCGCTGGTCCGCGCTCCCGACATCTACGTCTTTGACGACTCTTTCTCGGCGCTCGATGTGGCGACCGATGCCCGCCTCCGCGCGGCCCTCGAGCGCGAAGTAGGGCAGGCTACGGTGATCACCGTCGCTCAGCGCGTCTCGACAATCCGTGATGCCGATCAGATCGTCGTGCTCGACAATGGCACCGTCGCTGGCATCGGCACACATCCGGAACTCATACGGACATGTCCAACCTACGCCGAAATAGTCGAGAGTCAGTTTCGAGCTGAAGATGAGGAGGTGACCGCATGAGCTCCGACGCGCGCTCCTCCGCACCAGCGGCGAATGAACGGCCTAAGTTCGCCCCCCAGGCGCAGGTGAACGCCCCGCGTGGCCCCATGCGCCCCGGCATGACGAGCGGCGAGAAGGCAATCTCATTCCTCCCGTCACTCAAACGGCTCATCAGGCACCTCTCACCACATCGCATCGCGCTCTTCGCCGTCATCGGCATGACCATACTCGGCACTGGATTGAGTGCTCTCGGACCCGCAATTCTCGGCAGCGCCACCGACCTCATCTTTAACGCCGCAGTGCGCGACCGTGAACCAATTGACTTCGGCGCCGTCGGGCGCGTACTCATGCTGGCCCTCGCCGTCTACTTAGGCTTCTTTGTCTTCTCGTCACTCGCCGCCTTCATCATCAACGGTGTGGTGCAGCGTTCGATCTACCGGCTGCGGCAGCAGGTGAGCGACAAGATCACCAGGCTTCCCCTGCGATACTTCGATGCCCAACCGCGCGGAGAACTACTCAGCCGGGTCACGAATGACGTCGATAACATCTCGCAGTCCATGCAACAGACTCTCTCCCAGATCCTTAGCAATCTCTTCACCCTCATCAGTGTCGTGGTGATGATGTTCGTAGTGTCGTGGCAACTCGCAATCGTCGCGCTCGTGACTATTCCCATCGCACTGGCGCTCACCATGTTTATTGGCAAGCGTTCGCAGAAGCTCTTCGCCAAGACCTGGAAATCGACAGGAGAACTTAACAGCCAGATCGAGGAAGCCTACACCGGACACGATCTTGTCACGGTCTTTGGCCGTCGGCGAGAGGTTCGCGCTGCCTTCACCAAGAAGAATGCGGAGCTGTACGACGCCTCCTTCGGAGCCCAGTTCATCTCGGGCATCATCATGCCAGTCATGTTTTTTGTCGGAAACCTTAACTACGTAGTCATTGCGGTTTTTGGGGGCCTTATGGTCGCAAACGGCACGCTCGGCATCGGTGCGATACAAGCATTTGTGCAATACAGTCGGCAGTTCACTCATCCGATCACCGCCCTCGCTTCGATGGCCAACCTGCTGCAATCGGGCATCGCCTCCGCGGAGAGAGTATTTGAAGTGCTCGACGCACCAGAGGAGCCGACGGATCGAGACGGCTCCCTGCCCGACCAAGTCGAGGGACGAGTCGCTTTCGAGAACGTCACCTTCGGATACACCGCTGAGCAGCCCTTGATTCACGAGCTCTCGCTGGTCGCTGAGCCAGGATCCACCATCGCCATCGTGGGCCCGACGGGCGCCGGAAAGACGACCCTCGTGAACCTCATATTGCGGTTCTACGAGTTGCAGGGCGGGCGGATCACGATTGACGGGATCGATATCGCCTCGGTGCCGCGGCGGGAGCTACGCAATCACATCGGTATGGTGTTGCAAGACACCTGGCTGTTCGGCGGCACGATCCGCGACAATATCGGCTACGGCGGCGACAATCCCGCCGAAGAGGAGATTGTCGCAGCAGCAGAGGCGAGCTATGCGGATCGATTCATCCGCACTCTGCCCGACGGCTACGACACGATCATCAACGACGAGGCGACCAATCTCTCGTCAGGTGAGAAACAACTCCTCACCATCGCTCGCGCGTTCCTCAGCAGCCCGGACATTCTGATCCTCGACGAGGCGACCTCCTCAGTAGATACTCGCACCGAGGTGCTCGTGCAGAAGGCAATGAGTCGGCTGCGGGCCGACCGTACATCCTTCGTGATCGCTCACCGTCTCTCGACCATCCGGGACGCCGACATCATTCTGGTCATGGAAGATGGCGCCATCGTGGAACAGGGTTCGCACGATGCTCTGATCGCCGCACACGGAGCGTACTACCGCCTGTATCAATCGCAGTTCGCTGCCGGAACTGTTGAAGATTCGAACTAGTCATTTTTTGCAAAGAACGCCCTAAGGGGTATGCCTGATGGACATGTTTAGGCGATGAATTGTCGCGTGAGCGTCACGCAAGCAGGTCGGACGCATCGACTGAGAGAGCTCCAACACCGACTCAACGAGGCGTTCACCGTCCGTTAAGTTGGCGCAGTCACCAGCATTCGCAAACGCTGGCTAGCGCCAACCGGCAAGACAAATTAGATGGTGGGCCCGGCCGGGATCGAACCGACGACATCCACGGTGTAAACGTGGCGCTCTACCAGCTGAGCTACAGGCCCCCGCCCGCAATGCGGACCTCACCATCTTAGGGGAATCCGCACCGCAGTGCTAAATCGTAAGGCAGCTAGAGTGCCGCGATGACCTCACGATAGGCGGAGAAATCTCGAGCTTCGCCAGGTGACGTCTCAAACGAGGCCAGTACCTTCAAGCCCTGTCCGACGACAATCGTCGCGCGGGTCGCGATGCCACGCTCCTCGACGAATGCGTCGAAGCTGCGCGCGACCTCTCCGTGGGGCCAGAAATCAGAAAGGATCGAGAACTCATAGTCCTCCTGGGTCGCCCACGCCCGCAGCGCGTGCACCGAATCCACAGACACTCCAATGAGGCGCACCTTCGAATCCGCAAATACGCCAATGTTGTCGCGCAGTTCGCACAGTTCCCCGGTGCAGATGCCTGAGAATGCAAGTGGGAAAAAGACAATGGCCACTGGCCCGCTCTCGACGAGCTCAGAGAGTGTCAGTTCCTCTCCGTGCTGATCGGACAGGGTGAAATCCGGCGCGATCGCGCCTACGTGCAGCACCAAGTGGGGCCTCCTTCTCGACGCGGGGCGTCGGTTCTTCAAGCGTCAACTCAGTCTATGGGGCGTCTCCCAGAGACGGTGCCGCCAGTCGCGCATTGCCCGATCGCGTGCGACCATCCGCATATTTTGTGGGAACCATTGCGCATGCCTCTCCCAAAACGGCATTTCTCGTGTGAATTCGATAGTGTGGTTTCGGTTCGCCTACCGGCGGCGACTAGTTCGCACCGTGCCAAACCCGGCACTCCTGCGACACCTGGTGAAGGAGCAACAACGTGGCTGTGAACACTGAGGATCCGTACGCGTCTGATCGCGAGGACATCGATCCTGAAGAGACAACTGAATGGGTCGAATCGCTCGACGCGGTTGTCGACGAACGAGGCGCTGCTCGTGGCCGCGAGATTATGACGAGCTTGCTTGCTCGCTCGCGCCAGCTGCACCTGAATGTGCCTCAGGTACCCACGACGGATTACGTCAACACCATCGCATCTGATGACGAACCAGAGTTTCCCGGCAACGAAGAGCTCGAGCGCAGCTATCGGCGGTGGATCCGCTGGAACGCTGCGATGACAGTGCACCGGGCGCAGCGTCCGGGAGTGGGGGTCGGCGGGCATATCTCAAGCTACGCATCGGCCGCTTCACTGTACGAAATTGGCTTCAACCATTTCTTCCGCGGCCAAGACCACCCGGGTGGCGGAGACCAGATCTTCATCCAGGGCCACGCGTCCCCCGGTGTGTACGCTCGCGCGTTTCTCGAAGGTCGTCTCGGTGAAGATCAGCTCGATGGCTTCCGACAGGAGCGTTCGCATGCCGGCGGCGGTCTGCCGAGCTACCCGCACCCACGTCTGCTTCCCGACTTTTGGCAGTTCCCCACCGTGTCTATGGGACTTGGACCGATCAACGCGATCTATCAGGCACAAGTAAACAAGTACCTGACGAACCGTGGCATCAAGGATGCAAGCGATCAGCGCGTCTGGGCCTTCCTCGGCGACGGAGAGATGGACGAGGTCGAAAGCCGCGGCCAGCTTCAGGTTGCCGCCAACGAGGGCCTCGACAACCTGACGTTCGTAGTGAACTGCAACCTGCAGCGCCTCGACGGTCCTGTGCGAGGCAACGGCAAGATCATTCAGGAGCTTGAGAGCTTTTTCCGGGGAGCCGGATGGAACGTGATCAAGGTGATCTGGGGTCGCGAATGGGACGATCTCCTCGCCCGTGACACCGACGGCGCCCTGCTGAATCTCATGAACGTCACGCCCGACGGCGACTATCAGACCTACAAGGCCGAAAGCGGCGCGTTCGTGCGCGAGCACTTCTTCGGGCGCGACGAGCGCGCGCTGCGCCTCGTCGAAGGCTACACCGACGAGCAGGTGTGGGGGCTTCGGCGCGGCGGGCACGACTATCGGAAGGTCTATGCGGCGTTCAAAGCTGCGACTGAGCACAAGGGTCGCCCGACGGTCATCCTCGCGAAGACCATCAAGGGCTACGGTCTCGGATCGCACTTCGAGGGTCGCAACGCCACGCACCAGATGAAGAAGATGACGCTGGAGGATCTCAAGCGCTTCCGAGACGCGATGCGTATTCCGGTGAGCGACGCGCAGCTCGAAGCGGATCCGTACCGTCCTCCCTACTACCACCCGGGAAAGAGCGACGCGGCGATCCAGTACATGCAGTCTCGTCGCGACGAGTTGGGGGGATATCTGCCCGAGCGCCGCTCGTCTCACGTGCCGATTTCGCTTCCCGAGAAGCAGACTTACGCGATTGCGGCGAAGGGGTCGGGCACGCAGGAAGCGGCGACCACCATGGTGTTCGTGCGCCTGCTGAAAGATCTCATGCGCGAGAAGGGCTTCGGCCCCCGCTTCGTGCCGATCATTCCCGACGAAGCGCGCACCTTCGGAATGGACAGCTATTTCCCGACGTCAAAGATTTACAACCCGAACGGTCAGAATTACGTCTCAGTGGATCGCGAGTTGCTGCTGGCGTACAAGGAGAGCCCGCAGGGCGTTCTGCTGCATGTCGGCATCAACGAGGCTGGGGCCGCGGCGGCCTTCACCGCTGTTGGCACCTCGTACGCCACGCATGGCCAGCCCCTCGTGCCGGTCTACATTTTCTACTCGATGTTCGGATTCCAGCGCACGGGAGACGCGATTTGGGCAGCCGGCGATCAAATGGCTCGCGGCTTCATGATCGGCGCGACCGCGGGGCGTACCACTCTGACCGGCGAGGGCTTGCAACATGCCGACGGTCACTCGCTCGTGCTCTCGAACACCAATCCGGCCGTGATTTCTTACGATCCGGCCTACGGATACGAGGTCGGTCACATCGTGCGCAACGGCCTGGAACGCATGTACGGTGGGTCCCACCCGGATCCGAACGTCATTTACTACATGACCGTGTACAACGAACCAATCATTCACCCCGCCGAGCCTGAGGGTGTCGACGTCGAAGGAATCGTCCGCGGTATCTATCGCGTCAGCCCCTCGAAGGGTGAAGGAATCCCAGCGCACATCTTCGCCTCGGGCGTGGCGGTGCCGTGGGCGCGTGAAGCCCAGGATCTCTTGGAAAAGGATTGGGGTGTCTCCGCCGATGTGTGGAGCGTCACCTCATGGAGCGAGTTGCGTCGCGACGGCCTTGCAGCTGAGCGTCACAACTTCCTTTTCCCTGAGGAGGACGTGCGGGTGCCTTACCTCACGCAGAAGCTGCAGGGTGCCGAGGGTCCGATAGTGGCGGTCAGCGACTGGGCTACCGACGTTCCGGATCAAATTCGTCAGTTCGTGCCCGGCGACTACTCGGTGCTGGGCGCTGACGGGTTTGGCTTCTCAGACACCCGCGCAGCGGCCAGGCGCTACTTCGCCATTGACCGCGAGTCGGTAGTCGTGAAGGTGCTGCAGCGACTCGCAACTCAGGGCAAGATCGCGGCTTCGGTACCCAAACAGGCCGCGGAACGATACCGGCTGCGAGACGTCAATGCTGGCACGACTGGTGGTGCGGGCGGAGAAGCTTAAGCTCCCCCACCGGCTGCGTCACTAGCCTCAACCTCCAGCACACCTATCGGAAGACAATCGGAGCACGCATGGAACGATCGAAGGAACGGGAGCTCAGTTGGCTTCGCACGATCGCTGGCGAGCTGGCGACGCAGACGATGGCGCGCCTGGAGGAGACACTGCCCTGGTACAGCGAAATGCCTCCCAGCCGGCGCAGCGCGGTGGGGCTGGTAGCGCAGACCGGAATCAGCTCGTTCATCCAATGGTATGAAGATCCGAGCGCAACCCCGTGGATCGCGAGTGACGTGTTCAGCGCCGCGCCGCGCGAACTGCTGAGAAGCATCAGCCTGCAGGAAACGCTGCAGCTGATTCGCGTCGTCGTCTCCGTAGTGGAAGAGCGAGTCGCGAGCCGAAGCGAGGAATTGCGGGAAGCGATTCTGCACTACTCGCGTGATGTGGCTTTCGCTGCTGCCGATGTTTACGCCCGAGCCGCAGAAGCCCGAGGCCTCTGGGATGCCCGACTTGAGGCGCTCGTCGTCGACTCGATCCTGACCGGTGAGAGCGACGACGAGCTTCCGAGTCGCATCGCAGCCCTGGGGTGGCATGGTGCGGGGGAAGCTGCGGTGCTCGTCGGGACATCAGACCGATCGGTAGATGTGGATCAGATTCGGCGCACAGCCCGCCACTCTGGCGCTGACGTCTTGGTGGGCCTGCAGGGTACGCGGCTCGTCCTAGTGCTCGGCCGGATGGCAAACGAGGCAAGGGATCCTCACGCGACGCCGCCCACTCACGTCCCCTTTCTCGAAATTGCAAAGCGGCTCGTCGACTTCTTTGCAGACGGGCCACTGGTGCTCGGACCCACGGTCGAGAACCTGGTAGCTGCGTCTCGAAGTGCACGTGCAGCTCTCGCTGGCATCGCGGTCGCGCGATCCTGGCGGGGTGCGACGCGCCCGGTGGGAGCGGACGATCTGCTTCCTGAACGCGCACTCGCTGGCGATGGCCTAGCGCGGAGAACGCTCATCGAGCAGATCTACGATCCACTCACCGCCCATTCGGGGGAACTTTTGGAGACGCTGTGGTGCTACCTCGATAATGGTCGCTCCCTCGAAGCCACCGCGCGCGAGCTTTTCGTTCATCCCAACACTGTGCGGTATCGCCTCAAGAAGGTCAGTGAAGTAATTGGCTGGAATGCGACCGGTGCTCGAGAGGCTTTGATCTTGCAGGCTGCACTCATTGTGGGCTCAATCGCGGAGCATGGCACAAAACGCCCCACTCGCGCGAAACGCTAAAATGCGGGTTCGGACCGAAGAAACCGCACTTCCCCATCGATCTAGATGGTTCTGACAACGATACCCAAGATTTCTGGTTGGTTATATACCGGGATCCGAGCAAACTTCTGAGAAACTAAAAGACGTGATTGTCATCGCTTGCCCAGGACAGGGCTCACAGACCCCCGGCTTCCTCGCTGACTGGCTTGACGAACCCGGCGCTCGCGAGTTCTTGCACGCCGCGTCTGAACACGCTGGGGTCGATCTGATTCAGCACGGCACGGAAAGCGATGCCGACACCATCCGCGACACGCAGGTGGCCCAGCCCCTCATTGTCGCCGCGAGCCTGTTGGCCTGGCAGGCGTTATCCCGTCGCGCCTCGCTCGACGGGGTCGGAATCGCCGGTCATTCTGTCGGAGAGTTCGCCGCTGCATCGGCCTCCGGGGTGCTCAGCGAGGCCGATGCCCTAGCCTTGGTCGGCATTCGCGGTCGGGCCATGGCGGAGGCCGCGGCCATGGTGCGCACGGGAATGAGCGCCGTGGTCGGCGGGAACGAAGACGACGTACTCGCAAAGATTGCCGAGCACGGGCTGACTCCGGCAAATCGCAACGGTGGCGGCCAGATTGTCGCAGCGGGGTCTCTCGAGGCACTCGAGGCACTCGCTGCAGACGCGCCCCGAGGGGCGCGCGTCATTTCGTTGCAGGTCGCCGGAGCCTTCCACACCGAATACATGAAAGACGCCGTGCCGACCCTTGCGACAGCTGCCGCGCAGGTCACAGCGAGCGACCCGACGCATCCACTGTGGTCAAACGACGACGGTTGCGTGGTGACGAGTGGTCAGCGTTACGTTGAATTGCTCGTGACGCAGGTTGCTCATCCTGTGCGCTGGGATGCGTGCATGGCGAGCTTTCTGGAGCACGACATCACAGGATTTGTCGAGCTCGCCCCGGCTGGCGCGCTGACGGGAATCGCGAAGCGTGCGCTCAAGGGTGTGCCGACAGTTGCGGTGAAAGGCCCGGCAGACCTCGCAAGCGCCGTTGAACTGATTACGAGTGTCCAGGCAAGCGCCTAGTCACCCCTCGGAAGGATTGAATATGGCAACGCTCACCCAGGTCACCGGCCCGGCGTACACCCGCATTCTCTCGGTGGGTGGCGCACGCGGTGATCGCGACGTCCCAAACGATGACCTCATCGGGCCCATCGAGTCCTCTGATGAATGGATCCGTCAGCGCACCGGAATCGTCCAACGGAAACGCGCGAGTGCCAAGGTGGGGGCAGTCGATCTCGCTGTCGCCGCCGGAGAAGAAGCGATCGAGAGAGCCGGTCTCGATCGCAGCGAGATTGACGGCGTGATCATTTCCACTATCTCAAATGTGGCACTGACCCCGTCAATGGCCTCGCTCGCGGCGTATCGCCTCGGGCTTGCTCCAGCCGCCGCCTTTGATATCTCGGCGGCGTGTGCGGGATACACCTACGGGGTGGGCCAGGCTGACGCACTCGTGCGTTCTGGCATCTGCAAGAACGTCCTCGTGATCGGCGCGGAGAAACTTTCTGACGTAGTGGATCCTACGGATCGCAGCATCTCCTTCCTTCTCGGAGACGGGGCCGGTGCGGTTATCGTTGGACCGTCCGATCACCCCGGCATCGGCCCCACCCAGTGGGGTTCCGACGGCGAGAAGTGGGATGCGATTCGCATGACCGCAACATTCGAGGAGTATCGCAACAACCCAACTGAGGTCGCATGGCCAACATTGCGACAAGACGGGCAGACCGTGTTCCGCTGGGCAGTTTGGCAAATGGCGAAAGTCGCTAAGGAAACCCTCGCGGCGTCCGGCATTGAGGCCAGCGACCTGGCTGCTTTCATCCCGCATCAGGCCAATATGCGCATTATTGATGAGTTCGCGAAGCAGTTGAAGCTGCCAGACTCGGTGGTAATCGCACGTGACATTGAAACGCAGGGCAACACCTCCGCCGCTTCGATTCCGCTGGCCATGCACGCGCTGCTCGAAGAACACCCTGAGCTTTCAGGTGGCCTGGCACTGCAAATCGGGTTCGGCGCCGGACTCGTCTACGGGGCGCAGGTCGTCGAGCTGCCCTAGCGCGACGCGATCCACAGTCTTTACCTCTTTCACACACCCCAACCAAAAGGAGAAATTAATGGCATACAGCAACGATGAGGTCCTCGCAGGCCTCGCAGAGCTCATCAACGACGAGACCGGCATCGCGGCAGACGTGGTTGCACTCGACAAGTCGTTCACCGACGACCTAGACATCGACTCGATCTCGATGATGACCATCGTCGTGAACGCCGAAGAGAAGTTCGACGTCAAGATTCCCGATGAAGAGGTCAAGAACCTGAAGACCGTTGGTGACGCGGTCGATTTCATCGTCAAGGCTCAGGCTTAGGCATTCGGATCAGGGGCGGGCATCACGCCCGCCCCTCCCGCCCCCAGAATCTCTCCGACGACCAGGTCGTTTTTCGGAGAGTACCCACTCCACTTTTCAACACCCTCGCGAGGCACGAACATGAGTAAAAAGATCGTCGTCACCGGAATCGGCGCGTCCTCCCCCATCGGCGGCACCGCCCGCGAGACCTGGGAGGCGTTGCTGGCTGGAGTCTCCGGTGCGAAGACCCTCAAATACGACTGGGTGGAGAACTACGAACTTCCTGTGCGGTTCGCGGCCGAGGCCAAGGTGCGCCCGGCTGAAGTGCTCGACCGGCAGGTCGCGAAACGTCTCGACCCGTCGAGTCAGTTCGCCTTGATCGCCGCGATGGAGGCATTTGTTGACGCCGGCTCGCCCGAGGTTGATGCCGAGCGGCTGGGTGTCGATTGGGCCACCGGCATTGGCGGCCTATGGTCGCTCCTCGACGCTTGGGACACCCTGCGCGAGAAGGGACCCCGCCGGGTGATGCCGCTTACAGTTCCCATGCTCATGCCGAACGCTCCTGCGGCCGCAGTGTCAATGCATTTTGAAGCCCGGGCCTACGCACGTACGGTGGCGTCGGCCTGCGCGTCAAGCACGGAGGCGATCGTAAACGCTTACGAGCATTTGCAAGCCGGGCTCGCGGACATCGTGATTGCTGGTGGATCCGAATCCGCAATTCACCCGATCACTCTCGCGGCATTCTCATCAATGCAGGCTCTCTCTAAGCGCAACGACAGCCCCGAAACCGCGTCGCGCCCCTACTCGATCGATCGAGACGGCTTCGTGATGGGCGAGGGCGGCGCCGCTCTCGTTCTTGAGACCGAGGAACACGCGCTCGCTCGGGGTGCCCGGATCTATGCCGAGATCGCGGGTGGCGGGGTCACCGCAGATTCGTACCACATCACCGCGCCGGAGCCCGAGGGCAAGGGCGCGAGCCGAGCGGTCGAGCTGGCGCTGGCCACGGCCGGCGCGAGCGCGGAAGATGTCACCCACATTAACGCGCACGCCACCTCCACGCCGACCGGCGACGGAGCAGAGTACGCAGCACTGCGCGTCGTGTTCGGGGATCGCGTTGACACCATCCCCGTGTCTGCCACCAAGGGCGCAACGGGTCACCTGCTCGGTGGCACCGGCGCACTCGAGGCCGTGTTCGCGGTGCTCGCCGTGGCGGAACGCGTCGCGCCTCCCACGATTAACACCACGGAACAGGATCCGGCGATCCCCTTCACTATCTCGGATACGCCGATCCCTCTCGGCGATGGACCGCAGCTCGCGATCTCGAACTCATTTGGGTTCGGAGGGCACAACGCGGTTGTGGCAATCCGCTCGGTCTAACCCCTCATTGCGAAGCCCCGGACGAATCGCTCCGGGGCTTCGCAATGAGTACGCCAGTTGGCGGCAGTTTCTAGCTGATCGATCGGCGCACGAGCTAGCTCACGCGATGAAGCGTGAGAATCGTGGCATCGCCATCTTCGGCCTGCCGGAATGCTTCAAGTTCACTGTCCCAGGCCTCCCCCAGCGCTAGGCGAAGTTCGCGCGCGAGCAATTGGGCGTCACCTCCGGCACCGACGATGGCTGCGCGAACGGCATCTTCACTCAGGACGCCGTTGCCGGCACTGTCTGTCTGCATGTGGAAGATTCCGAGCGATGGGGTATGCATCCAACGGCCGCCATCGCTGTGTGCACTCTGGTCTTCGGTGATCTCGAACCGCACGTGCTGCCATCCGAACAGCGAGGAAGCGACTGAAGAAGCGGTGCCGACGGGTCCACGCCAGTTAGCCTCTGCACGCAACATCCCGGGCAGAAGCGGCTGAGACGCCCAAGCGAGTTTCACCACTGAACCGATCTCGCGGGCCAGGGCCCACTCAACATGCGGGGCGAGTGCTTTCGGGCAAGAATGCACGAAAAGTACCCCCGAGGTGTGTACCTGCGCGGTTCCTAACGTCATCACGATCTCCCTTGCGATTCGAAACGTCTTCCCCTACGTCGAATCGGCTCGTGAGTGTGATAGCGGCTCTATCCTCGCACGCTTCCCGAATGGTGGCAACCGAGGGGCTCCGCGATGCTAGACAGACAGGCAGGCAGTGAACAATGTTTTGAATGTCATCTCTGTTGTTGATGGCACGCGAGTTCTTCGTCCCGGCAACAAGACAGGCCGAGACGAAGTGCCACTGAAGGTGTCTGGGTTTTCACTTGATTTCGCAGAAATTGGTCACGCAAGTTGGCATCAGGGAGCGCTTGGCCCTACCGTATGATCATGCTGCCCTTCCTGCTGATCACTACGCGAGATGATCACGGAGTCGCCGAACAGGAGTACGCAGGCTACTGCAAACTGACCGGCCTCCTCCCCGAGGAACTTCATTGGCAACGGGTGGATCAGTACCCTCTGGCACCTGTGCGACTAGACGACTACTCGGGAATCCTCCTCGCGGGGAGCCCCTATACGGTCAGTGAACCCACCGAGCTAAAATCAGCCACCGAGCTACGAGTTGAGGCGGAGCTTGCCGGCCTCCTCGATGAGGTGATCACCAGCGATTTCCCCTTTCTCGGAATTTGCTACGGGGTCGGCACGATCGGCTCTCACCAGGGCGCCCGGGTTGATCGTACCTTTGGGGAGCCCGCTCAGGCCACACTGGTGAGTCTGACTGAGACTGGCAAGCTTGATCCTCTCTTTCGTGAGCTACCCGCCGCGTTCGAGGCGTTCGTCGGGCACAAGGAGGCGATCAGTGAGGTACCGTCCCACGTCGCGGTACTCGCCGCGTCACCGGCGTGCCCCGTGCAGGCATTTCGCGTGGGTTCGAACGTCTACGCGACCCAGTTTCACCCGGAACTCGACTCTGAATCGTTTGCAAGCCGTGTGCGCGTCTATTCGAGGCACGGTTACTTTGATCCCAGCGAAACCGAACAGATTGTTGCGAGAATCTCCGCGGCCGACGTTCGAGCCTCGCACATGGTGCTCGCCCGATTCATCGAAGAATATGCCACCTCGTCGCCGCACGCCGTGCGCCTGTCGGCTCCGCCTTCACAAAGCTAGAAGGGTTGCCACGGGCGTTAGCTCAGCCGGTTAGAGCAGCACCTGAGAATCCGAGGATCAACCATTTCTGCTAGATCCTTCTCAGGTGCCGAGGCCGTATCGGCCTCGGGAGTCCGCTGCAACAAATTCGATACTAGACTGGTGGGGTTGCCACGGGGCGTTAGCTCAGCCGGTTAGAGCAGCGGACTCATAATCCGTCGGTCGCGGGTTCAAGTCCCGCACGCCCTACTGAACCGTTGTCACATTCGGCGCCCGCCTACCCTGCCCTCGAGTTGCTCGCAGGCTGAGCACGATTGACGCGCCAATGATGAGCGCCACTACGGCGAGGCTTACTGTCGTCGGGATGTAGAAAACGTCGATCAGCAGCAACTTGACGCCCACCCAGACCAACACTGCCGCGATTCCTATCTTCAGGTAGATAAAGCGGTGGATCAGGTCTGCCAGCAAGAAATACATCGCACGCAATCCGAGTATCGCAAACGCGTTTGCGGTGAACACGATAAATGGTTCGCGTGTGACGCCGAAAATCGCCGGAATTGAATCGACCGCGAAGATGATGTCGGTGATTTCCACGAGCACCAAGACAAGCAGCAGAGGGGTGGCTACCAGCGCCCCGCCACGCCTCACCAGAAAGCGCTGCCCGTGAAACTCATTGGTCATAGGCACGAAGCGCTTAAACAGTCGCACCACGATTGAGCGCTCCGGCTGCGGGTGATCGTTTCGCGTCCGATACATGCGCCATCCCGTGAAGATCAGGAATGCAGCGAAGATGTAGAGCACCCATGAGAACGAATCAATCAGCGCGGCTCCAGCGGCGATGAATATGCCCCGAAACACAAGAGCGCCAAGCACGCCGAGGAACAGGACCCGATGCTGAAATTGAGGCGGAACCGAGAATGCGGCAAAGATAATTGCCCAGACAAACACGTTGTCGATTGCCAGAGACTTTTCGATGAGATACCCGGCGTAGTACTGCTGTCCGAACTCGGCGCCCCAGACCGTCCAGACGACGACACCGAACCCCACACCAAGAGTCACCCACACGAGTGACCACGCAGCGGCCTCGCGTACGCGAATGATGTGTGCCTCGCGGTGCGCAATTAGATCGACTGCGAGCATGACCAAGATCGCACCGATCACCGCGAACCAAGCCCACAGTGGCACAGACATCGACATATTCACTACCTCCACTACATAGTGAAGGTCTCGTCGACGATGCAGACTGACATGCGCCCAACACACCGGATCCCACACGGGAACGTATTGACGATGCGCTGCGAGGAGTACTCCCCTTCTCCGATCAAGTGAAGCAGGTCCGCTCCGTCGTGGTCAACGGGCAAACCTGAAAATTCGCTCTCAATAGGCTTGCGTACTGCCCGCCCGCGCGCTTCAGCTGCACCCATTCTGGAGGCCGTGAATGTACTTCCACTTGACAAAGACTATACCCCCGGGGGTATAGTAGAAGCATTGATACCCGACCGGGTATTTGCGACCAATCGTGACGAGAGGACTCACTATGTTGCTAGAGCGCATCTATGACGAAGACCTAGCTCAGGCGAGCTACTTCATCGGCTGCCAAGCCAAAGGCGAGGCGATTGTGGTCGATCCACGTCGCGACGTCGATGAATATCTGGCAATCGCCGCGAAGAACGGCATGAAGATTGTCGCGGTCACCGAGACCCACATTCACGCCGACTATCTCTCGGGCACCCGCGAACTCGCCGCCCGCACCGGTGCGGCGACCTACGTCTCAGATGAAGGCGGCCCCGACTGGACCTACGGGCCTGCCTTCGACGAAGCCGTTCGCATGAAAGATGGGCACGAGATCACGCTCGGCAACATTACCGTGAAGGGTGTCCACACCCCCGGGCACACCCCAGAGCACTTCTCCTTCCTCATCACGGATGGGGCGCAGTCTTCCGAACCCGGGTTCATGCTCACCGGCGACTTCGTCTTCGTGGGAGACCTCGGCAGGCCCGACCTACTCGACGAGGCTGCCGGGGGCATCGACACTCGCTTCGGGGGCGCAAAAGACCTCTTTTCGAGCTTGCGCAACCGCTTCCTCACGCTGCCCGACTACGTTCAGGTACTTCCGGCACACGGCTCGGGCAGCGCGTGCGGCAAGGCTCTGGGCGCGATCGCCATGACTACTGTTGGATACGAGCGCAATTTCTCTTGGTGGGCACCGTACCTTCGCGCGAACGACGAGCAGGGATTCATTGATGAGCTACTGAGCGGTCAGCCCGACGCGCATGCTTACTTTGGGCGAATGAAGGTGCAGAACAGGGTCGGCCCGGCAGTAATTGGTGACGTCACGGACCTGACCGAATACACCGCTGAGCGGCTCACTCAGGCCCTTGCGGCCGACTCTGTGATCTTCGTCGACACTCGCGGCAATAGCGAAGTGCACGAGGGCACCGTAGATCGCTCGCTGAACATTCCTGGTACTGCGAAGGCAGCGAGCTACGGCGCCTGGGTGTACGACCCTGAGGTCGAGACTCGCCCGTTGGTGCTCCTCGCTGAGACTGCCGAGATGGCAGCTGAAATGCGCGACCACCTGGTGCGTGTGGGCATCGACAGCGTGAAGGGCTACGTGACGTCACTGAATGGCCTCGAGCTCATCACCCCCAAGCTGGTGCGCCCCGAGGATCTCAACGGGTTTGCTCACGTGATGTTGCTGGATGTTCGCAACAAGACCGAGTTCGCCGAGGGACACCTTCCCGGCGCCGAACAACTCTCGGGCGGTCGGGTGCTGTGGCACCAGGATCGCTTGCCCAAGGACGGCACGATCGTGACGTACTGCCAGAGCGGGGTACGCAACAGCGTTGCCGCCTCTGCGCTTCGCAGGGCCGGCTACGACGTGGCCGAACTCAAAGGTAGCTACCTGGGTTGGGTCGCTGTAGCTGGCAACGAGCCAGTCACCAGCAAGTCGCCCGCGGCAGTCGCGGCCTAACCCAATCGACAGTTGGGCGGGCAGCGCCCACCGATCCACCCCCTGACGCAGGAGACACCATGGACACCGGGACACTCATCGCTCTGCTGCTCGCCGTGGTCGTTGGCGTGTCGCTCGGCCTGCTGGGCGGCGGCGGTTCGATCCTCACGGTCCCGATCCTCACCTACCTCGCGGGCATGCCTCCGCAGGAGGCAATTGCAGCTTCGTTATTCATCGTCGGCGTGACGAGCGCGGTGAGCGTGTTCTCGCACGCGCGGGCCGGTCGTGTGAGATGGAAGATTGGGCTGATCTTCGGCGCGGCGGGAATGGCGGGCGCGTTCGCTGGCGGAATACTCGGCGGGTTCATTCCTGGCGTGGTGCTCATGATTTTGTTTGCCGCCATGATGGTCGCCACCGCGACCGCCATGATTCGTGGTCGCAAGAAGACGGCCGCAGGAACTGACGGTAGCGTTGAGGAGAAGACGCTGCCGCTCGCACGAATTCTGCTGGATGGATTCCTCGTGGGGCTTGCGACCGGGCTTGTTGGTGCTGGTGGTGGATTCCTGATCGTTCCTGCGCTCAACCTTCTCGGAGGGCTTCCCATCGCGGTAGCGATAGGCACCTCTCTGCTCGTCATCGCAATGAAGTCAACGGCAGGCCTTTCCGGCTACTTGTTCAGCGTGCAGCTCGACTGGCCGCTGGTGCTCAGCTTCACGGGCATCGCGATCGTGGGATCTCTTCTCGGAGCGAAGCTCGCCGGCCGAATTCCTGAGCAGGCGCTGCGGAAGGGCTTCGGATACTTCGTGCTGGTCGTCGGGCTTTTCGTGCTCGTCAAGGAAATCCCTCCGTTGATCACCGGCACTCCTCTCTTCTGACCTCGGCACGGCACACCTCAGGTCACTTCAGTCCTTCCAACCACATCTCAGAATCGGAGCTTAGATGCGAGCAGCGCAGATCGCAGGCGCGGCCCCTTCGGCTGATCAGCCAAGAATTGGACGTCATGTACCCGGGTATGTCATTCCGGTAATCAACGAGCGGGCGGTCCGGGCCGGGGCAGGCCTGTTGTTCCTCGCCGGGGCAATCTCCTTCGGGTTTGCCGCCGCGACGGGGTCACAGCAACCACTGCAGCCCTTTGGCATGCTCTTCCTGCTCGACATGCTGCTTCGAATCACTGTCGGCGATCGCTGGTCACCATCACTGGCACTAGGTCGTCTCATCGTGTCACGGCAACAGCCTGAATGGGTGGGAGCACCGCAGAAGGCTTTTGCGTGGTGGCTGGGGTTCGGGCTCGCCTTCGTGTCATGCGTAAGTATGGGCTGGCTGGCCCTCCCTCTCGCGGCCACTCTCGCACTTTGCGGGGTATGTCTGTCCTTGCTCTTCGTCGAGACCGCCTTTGGCATCTGCGTGGGGTGCATGCTTCAGCAACTCTTCAGCAAGGCTCCCCCGCAGTACTGCCCAGGAGGCACCTGTGAGGCACGAACCTAACCGTCGGCCCGTTCGTGGCCAGTGCAGCGCGGCAATAGCAGCGTTTCAGGTCAAGTCCCGTGGAGTGGTGTAACCGTTTCGTGATCCTTCAAGGATGTGGGGGCTAGTTTTCGTTGTGATTGCAGATGCTCGCGACGAGCTCACTCACGGTGTCGGAGTACAGCCCAGGAGTGGGGGCGCTCATGCTGCGGCCCCGAGCTCGGGGAGCTCATGGTGCTGGCCGATAGTGTCGGTACCCACGAGCGTGAGGCGGCACCTCGCGAGAACGTCAAGACCGAGGTAACGACGACCCTCGGCCCATTCGTCAGACTGCTCCGCAAGAACGGCCCCGACGAGGCGGGTGATCGCGGCCCGGTTCGGGAAGATCCCCACCACATCGGTCCTGCGGCGGATCTCACGGTTCAGGCGCTCGTTCGGGTTATTCGACCAGATCTGCTGCCACACATCTTTCGGGAACGTGGTGAACGCGAGAATGTCAGCCCGGGCAGCATCGAGGTGGTCGTGCACTTCGGGGAGTTTGTCCTCGACGTAGTCCAGGAGCCGGTCGAATTGGGCCTCAACACTTTTCTGGTCGGGTTGGTCGTACACGGAATGCAGCATCGCTTTCACCGCCGGCCACATGCTCTTCGGGGTCACTGACATCAGGTTCGCAGCGTAGTGCGTGCGACACCGTTGCCACGACGTCCCAGGGAAGTTCGCGCGCATCGCTTCAACGAGGCCAGCGTGCGCGTCAGAGGTGATGAGTTTCACCCCGGTGAGGCCGCGCGCGACAAGGTCTGCGAAGAACCCGTTCCACGCCATCGTGGTCTCCGCGGTCGCCACTTGCATGCCCAGGACTTCCCGATGCCCGTCAGCGTTCACCCCGGTCGCGACGAGCACCATGGTGTTGATCACCCGCCCGCCCTCACGCACTTTCATCGTGAGTGCGTCGCACGCGACGAACGTGAACGGGCCGGCCTCACCTAACGGCCTCGTGCGAAACTCACGCACATGCTCGTCCATATCGGCGGCCATTCGGGAGACCTGCGACTTCGACAGGGAATGGATGCCAAGGGTCTTCACGAGTTTGTCCATCCGCCTCGTTGAGACGCCAGCGAGGTAGGCGTCAGCGACGACGGTGATCATCGCCGCTTCTGAGCGTTTGCGACGTTCGAGGAGCCACTCGGGGAAGTACGTGCCGGAGCGGAGCTTCGGGATCGCGACGTCTATGGTTCCGACACGCGTATCGAGTTCACGGGTGCGGTATCCGTTGCGGGAATTCACTCGGTCAGCAGAGGGCTTCCCGTACTCGGCGCCGCAGATCGCATCTGCTTCGGCTGAGAGGAGGGTGTTGATCATGGTTTGCAGCAGGGTGCGCATCAGATCCGGTGATGCGTCGCCCAGCGCGTTGGTGAGGACGGTGGCAGGGTCGACAATAGAGGGAGTGGTCATCGGTGTGACGCCTTTCGAGTGGGATGTGAGAGTTTCCTCGAAGGAAGATCCCGGTGGCCACGCTGACGTTTACTGGCCGGGATCGTTACACCACTCTACGGGGCACTACTGCGTTTCACTGGTGTGAAGTACCGCACATGCAAGGTTTGGGCTGCCCCAGGCCGCATCCATCGAAGTCCACTCACCCCTCACCCGATAACCTTCGTACCATCCCCGATTACCCCAAGGAGAATCATGATCCGCACCATTGTCGCCGCAGTCGGAAGCCTCGCCCTGATTGGCTCGCTCGCCGCCTGCTCAAGTAACGCTTCTGAGCCAGTCGAGATCGGCGCGAACACCGTCGTGCTCGATGTTCGTTCACCCGACGAGACAGCCTCCGGATACCTCGAGGGGGCACAGATCCTCGACTTCAACAGTGGAGAGTTTGCGGCCAAGCTCCCCACTCTTGATCCCGACGCCGAGTACCTGGTCTACTGCCGTTCGGGCAACCGAGCTGGCCAAGCGATCGCAATGATGGAGCAAAACGGAATCACGAACGTCACAAACCTCGGCTCACTCGACCAGGCCGCGAGCGCAACGGGACTCCCGATCGTTCGCTAAGCCAGCGGGATACTGGGCGACAGATGGCTCGTCACGACTGGCGGCAGGAGTGGTGGCAGGAGAAGCGGCAGGAGAAGCGGCACCTGTGCCATCCCTCGTGTGGTTGACACTCGCGCAGGGTTCTCGTGACGTGAACCCGACGTGAGTGTCAACCTGACCCATGCGAACGCACTCAGCTCGTAGTGCGCGACTCGCCCGATTCAAGGGCTGAGTGACCGGACTGCGGGTGAAACTTTGCGAGGCCGAGCACGCCGATCAGGGCGATCACTCCGGTCACAATGAAGACCACCACTGCCCAGATCGGCGCTCCAGCGGCTTCGTTGAGCACGACGATCCCAATCAGCACGGCGACCAGCGGGTCAATTACTGTCAGACCCGCGATCACAAGATCCGGCGGGCCCGAGGAATACGCGTTCTGCACAAACACCATGCCCAGGAGCGCACCCAGCAAAAGGGCAACCACGCACACCCAGGTCAACCAGTCGAACTGATCTTGCTGAAACCGACCAATCACGGTCTTCGCGAACGTGGCCACAAAGCCATACAGCACACCGGCGCCGACAATGTAGACGAGCGCGACAGATTTGTGTCGCAGCAGCACAAAAGACACCAGGGCGATGGCAAGCACCACTGCAAAAATGAGCAGGATCGTGATGAGTTTCTGATTGGTCACCGGTCGATCTGATGCGGTAAAAGCGGCGACGAACACAAAAAGCATGATGCCACCGACGCACATTGCGATCGACCCTTTCACCCGTTTGCCCAACCGAACCCCGCTGTACCGGGTATTCAACACTGCGGTGATGACGAGCGCGAACACGCCGATGGGCTGCACGACGATCAACGGCGCGAGCGACAGCGAGCCGATCTGAAACATCACGGCGAGACCGAGCAACACGGTCCCGACTAGCCAGGACGGTCTGCGCATCAGGCTGAGCACGTGCCGGAAAGAGAGCCCGGAACCCGCGCTCAGACCGACGATCCGTTCTACCTTGTTCAGGCCGCGTGACTGGTACTGAGCGCCAAACGACAGGAGGGCCGCGCCCACCAGCGCCAGTGGAATACCCCAGAACTGAACAGGGTTAAGCGAAACAACCTCGGCCAACTCGTTGGTCAGTCCACTCGCAGAGAGCAGCAATTTCAAGGTCACTCCCACACGCTACCGCTTCAAGCGCACACTGGCGTCTAGCATTTGGGAGTGTTGGCCCTCTCTAATCGTTCTGCAGCATCAGGTTGATGAGATGCAGTGCGGCGAGATCCACCTCGTCATTCACGATCACCGCATCAAACTCGCTCGCAGCAGCGAGTTCGATTCTCGCGGTCTCGAGTCGCCGCTCACGCTCCTCCGGCCCCTCGGTACCACGGCCGACGAGTCGATGCACGAGTTCTTCCCAACTGGGCGGCGCGAGAAACACCAACCGAGCCCCCGGCATACTCGCGCGCACCTGACGCGCACCCTGCAAATCGATCTCGAGCAGCATGGGTTCTCCCTGGGCCGCCGCTTCCAGAACGGGACCGCGCGGGGTTCCGTAGCGGTACCGGTTGTGCACGGTCGCCCACTCGAGCAGATCGCTCGCGGCGAGCATGCGATCAAACTCTTCGTCCGAGATGAAGAAGTAATGCACGCCGTGGCGCTCACCCGGCCTGGGCGGCCGTGTGGTGACCGACACCGAGTGACGGACTTCGGGGTAGTGCTCACGCACGTAGGCCGCAACCGTCCCCTTACCCACCGCCGTCGGCCCGGCGAGCACGGTAAGTGGCGGGTTGCCACCGACCTCGTCCACTCCTGACCGAACGCGCACGAACTCCTCGAGACGCTGACGCTGCTGTCTGCCCAGCCCGCCTAACCGCTTCCGCGGTGAAATTCCGAGCTCGTTGAGAACCCGGAGGGACTTCACCTCGCCGACCGCGGGAAAAGTCTGCAAGTACTCGGTGACGCGAAGCGAGGCCTCAGGCAGCTCCGGATTCGCCGATTCGTCCAACACCTTCAACGGGGAAAGCTCGCCGCTGCGCAGACGCTGCTTGAGGTCGGCTCGAGCGCGTCTCGCTGCAACCGCCGCGCGGTTCGCAGCGAGCCGATCAACCTCCGGCATCGCTGGCCGCTCCGCAGGCATGTGTTCACTCATCGTGTCTCCCTTGTGGATCTGTGGCCGCCGATCAGCTATTCCGATTGTGCCAGTGCTGCGCCAACTGCCTCGGCTCGCGAGCGAATTCGGGCGGCAAGACCGGTCACGCCGCCGCTGAGAATACTGCGCGACTCGTTCGCCAAAAGAGACCCTCCGAGTGATCCGAAAATCTCACGCGCGTCGTCGATCCGAGCGCCCTGATGTCCAAAGCCAGGCGCCAGGACGGGAAGAGCGGGGATCGCTGTCTGCTGCCCCTCCAACTGCTCCCCCGTGTCGATTCCGAAATCAGCGAGATTCAAAGTGGCACCGAGCACGACGCCAATCGAACCGACGGCATCTTCTGGGCACACTCGTCGGTTAGCTGCGTTTGAGTCGGCAACCATGGCCGAGGCTACCGTCTTTCCGTCGGCGCGCACCGAACGTTGGAGATCGCGCGCCTCCGGGTTCGAGGTCGCCGCAAGCACAAACAGGCCTTTGCCGTGCGCCTCCACGTATTCAAACGCGCCCGCAAGCGTGCCGAATCCCTGGTAGGCCGTGACCGTCATTGCATCAGCTTCGAGCGGCGAGCCGGGAGCGAGCCAGGCATCGGCGTACGCGGCGAAACTCGAACCAATGTCCCCACGCTTGACGTCTGCGACGACGAGCACACCGGCCTCGCGCGCGTCAGCGAGTACCCGTTCGAGCGCGGCAAAACCGGCAGAACCGAAACGTTCAAAGAACGCGACCTGCGGCTTCACGCAAGCCGCCACACCGGCTGCCGCCGCGACAACCTCACGGCCCATGCGCTCGGCACCGGCTGCATCGTCAGACAGACCCCAGTCAGCAAGCAGGGGCGCGTGCGGATCAATGCCCGCGCACAAGTGTCGGCCGGCCGCGAACTCCGCGGCCAGCCGACTCCCGAATGATGGAATCACTGCGCCGCTGCCAATCGAGCGGCGTCACGATCGATCTGGTACTCCTGCAGCGACTTCACGTCGAAGGTACCGACCTGAGCCGATACCGCGCCCACTGCGGCGGACAGTTCGGAGATTGTGGTGAAGATCGGTTTGTCTGCGGCTACAGCGGCCGCGCGGATCTCGTACCCGTCGGCTCGAGCAGAACTGCCCGAGGGTGTGTTCACGATCATGTCGATCTCGCCGCGGTTGATGAGATCCACAATCGTCTCGCCCGACGCGTGCTCGGAATGCTTGAGCACGGTCTCGCTTGTAATACCGTTTCTCGCGAGCACCACTTGAGTTCCCTGAGTGGCAACCAAGCGATATCCAAGCTCCTGCAAACGCAGAGCGGGGAGCACGACAGCTCGCTTGTCGCGATCCGCGACCGAGATGAACACGGTGCCAGACAGCGGAAGGGCGCTGCCCGCAGCCGCTTGGCTCTTCGCGAAGGCACGCGGGAAGTCTCGATCCATTCCCATGACCTCGCCTGTGGAGCGCATCTCGGGTCCGAGCAGCGAATCGACCACGAGCCCCTCGTGGGTGCGGAAGCGCTTGAAGGGAAGCACCGCTTCCTTCACCGCGATCGGCGCATCGATCGGCGCCCGCGAGCCGTCACGCTCCGGCAGGAGACCCGCATCGATGAGCTGCTGGATGCTCTCCCCAGCCATGACGCGCGAAGCCGCCTTCGCAAGGGGGATCCCGAGAGCCTTTGACACAAACGGGACCGTGCGCGAGGCACGTGGGTTGGCCTCAAGCACGTAGAGCACGCCCTGACCGATCGCGAATTGCACGTTGAGCAGCCCTCGCACACCGAGCCCCTCAGCGATCCCGAGCGTCGCGTCGCGCACCTTCGAGATTTGGTCGTGACCCAGAGTCACCGGCGGCAGGGTGCAGCTGGAATCGCCGGAGTGAACACCGGCCTCCTCGATGTGTTCCATCACGCCGCCGACGTACAACTGCTCGCCGTCGTAGATCGCGTCAACGTCGATCTCGATGGCGTCATCGAGAAAACGGTCAACCAACAAGGGGTGACCCGGGCCAACGAGGGCGTGACCCTCGATTCGTGTGAAGTAGCCGCGCAGCGACGAGGTGTCATAGACGATTTCCATGCCGCGACCGCCGAGCACAAATGAGGGACGAACCAGAACCGGGTACCCGATTTCCTCGGCGATGCGGATCGCGCCTTCCTCGTCGATCGCTGTGCCGTTGCGCGGTGCGAGCAGGCCGGCCCGGTCGAGAATGCCCGAGAAAGCGCCGCGTTCCTCGGCGAGGTCGATGGCTTCAGGGGTGGTGCCGAGGATGGGGATACCCGCATCTTTCAGGGGCTGGGCGAGGCCCAGTGCCGTCTGGCCACCGAGCTGCACGACGACACCCATCAACTCACCACTCGCCTGCTCAGCAAAGATGACTTCGAGCACATCTTCGAGTGTCAAAGGCTCGAAGTACAGACGATCGGAAGTGTCGTAGTCGGTGGAGACTGTTTCAGGGTTGCAGTTGATCATGATCGTCTCGTACCCCGCCTCAGACAGCGCGAACGAGGCATGCACGCAGGAGTAGTCGAACTCGACGCCCTGACCGATGCGGTTCGGGCCCGAGCCGAGGATCACGACCTTCTTCCGATCCGACGGGGCGACCTCGGTCTCGGAATCGTAGGACGAGTAGTGGTACGGCGTGAGCGCGGGAAACTCACCAGCGCAGGTGTCGACGGTCTTGAACACCGGGCGGAGGCCGAGTCCGTGGCGGAGCCCCCGCACCTCTGACTCAGAGGTGCCGCGAATCGCAGCGATCTGGACGTCGGAAAAGCCGTGGTCCTTTGCTTCGCGAAGCAGTGCGGCAGTCAGCTGGGGGGCGGCCTTGAGCTGCTCCGCAACCTCGTTGATGATCACGATCTGATCGAGGAACCAGGGATCGATAGCGGTCGACTCGAACACCTGCTCAATCGACGCACCCAGACGCAGCGCTTGCTGCACATCAACGATGCGACCGTCGGTAGGCCGCTTGATGCTCTCGAGGAGATCTTCGACCGAGCGCGGCTGCGGATCCCAATGGAACGAGCTACCCCGCTTCTCGAGGGAGCGCAGCGACTTCTGCAACGCCGTGGTGAAGTTGCGGCCGATCGCCATCGCCTCGCCCACCGACTTCATGGTGGTGGTCAGCGTGTCGTCTGCCGCGGGGAACTTCTCGAACGCGAAGCGAGGTGCCTTGACCACGACGTAATCGATGCTCGGCTCGAAGCTCGCCGGCGTCTTCTGCGTGATGTCATTGGGAATCTCGTCGAGGCGGTAGCCCAGTGCAAGCTTCGCGGCGATCTTCGCGATGGGGAAACCAGTGGCCTTCGAAGCAAGAGCCGACGACCGAGAGACACGCGGGTTCATCTCAATGACGATGATTCGTCCGGTGGCGGGATCCACTGCGTACTGAATGTTGCAGCCGCCAGTGTCGACCCCCACGCGACGAATGATATCGATACCGATATCGCGCAACTTCTGGTACTCGCGGTCGGTGAGGGTGAGCGCGGGAGCCACGGTGATCGAGTCACCGGTGTGCACGCCGACCGGATCCACGTTTTCAATCGAACACACCACCACCGTGTTATCGGCCTGGTCACGCATCAACTCGAGCTCGTATTCCTTCCAGCCCAGAATCGATTCCTCGAGCAGCACCTCGGTCGTGGGACTGTAGTGCAGCCCATCACCGGCGATGCGGATCAGGTCTTCTTCGGTGTAGGCGAAGCCCGACCCTAGGCCGCCCATCGTGAACGATGGACGCACGACCAGCGGATACCCCAGATCCTTCGCAAACTCCTTGGCCTCGTCGAGCGTGCGCGCGATGTATGACTTCGCGACCTCTGCACCCGATTCGATGACCAGATCCTTGAAGATCTGGCGGTCCTCACCGCGCTTGATGGCCTCGACCTTTGCGCCAATCAGTTCGACACCGTGCTTCTCGAGGATGCCCTGTTCGTGAAGCGCGATAGCCGCATTCAGGGCGGTCTGACCGCCGAGCGTGGGCAGGATCGCGTCGGGCCGTTCCTTGATAATGATGCTCTCGATCACCTCGGGGGTGATGGGTTCAACGTATGTCGCATCAGCAAAGTCGGGATCGGTCATGATGGTGGCCGGGTTCGAGTTCACCAAGATGACGCGCACACCCTCCTCGCGAAGCACGCGACAGGCCTGGGTGCCTGAATAGTCAAATTCGCAGGCCTGACCGATCACGATCGGGCCGGATCCAATGACGAGAACGGAATTGATATCTGGACGCTTAGGCATGTGCTGAGGCTCCCTGGGTCGAGGTGCCGTTCGCGCGCTGCAGGACGAGCTCGCGGAATCGGTTGAAGAGGTAGAAGGCATCGTGCGGGCCGGCTGCGGCCTCGGGGTGGTACTGCACGGAGAAGGCGGGGATATCGAGGCATTCGAGCCCCTCGACCACCTGATCGTTGAGGCTGATATGGCTGACTCGGACTCGGCCAAACCCGGCCGGCGAATCGCTCTCAGCATCGATTGGAGCATCCACCGCAAAACCGTGGTTTTGTGAGGTGATCTCAACTCGTCCGGTGGCGCGGTCGAGCACGGGCTGGTTGATACCGCGGTGCCCGAACGGCAGCTTGTACGTGTCGTAGCCGAGGGCCCGACCGAGAAGCTGGTTGCCAAAGCAGATCCCGAAGTACGGGATTCCGTCTCGGAGGAGCTCCCGGAGAAGTTCAACCTGGCGATCGCTCGCGGCAGGATCTCCCGGGCCGTTTGAGTAGAAGATCGCTTGCGGCGCGATGGCGCGGATTTCCTCAAGCGAGGAAGACGCGGGCATGACCACCACGTCAAAACCATGCTCAGAGAGGTACGTTACCGTCGCGCGCTTGACGCCGAGGTCAAGCACCACGATGGTTCCGATGCGATCGACCCCGGGTGCTGCAGGCAGATCGTACCGTTCTTGAGTGGTGACCTCTTCCGAAAGATTCATTCCAGCCATCGGCTGCTGCTCACGCACTCGAGAAAGCTGCTCGTCGGTGCTCAGATCGAAGGCTTCCCCCGAGAATACGCCTGCGCGCATTGAACCTGCGGAGCGGATGTGACGAGTAATTGCCCGAGTGTCGACGCGGGAAATTCCCACCACGCCATCGTTCACCAGCTCTTCGTCAAGAGATCGCTGCGCCCGGAAGTTTGAGACACGACGGGCGGGATCGCGCACGATGAATCCCGACACCCAGATCTTTCGCGACTCCATGTCGGTGTCGTTCACGCCAGTATTGCCAATGTGGGGGGCGGTCATGAGCACAATTTGCCCGGCGTAGGAGGGATCGGTGAGTGTTTCTTGGTAGCCGGTCATGCCGGTGGAGAACACGACCTCACCGAGTGTCTGTCCGGTCGCTCCGTAGGCGTGACCCTCGTAGCGCGTGCCATCCTCCAGCACGAGCACGGCAGGCCCATCGGGCACGGCGCTCTCTGGGGGCGCGGTGGGCGCGGGCCTGGCGGTGGTGGTCATCGTGCATCCTCCTGAGTGGTGTGAGTGAAGTCTGTGGGTGGCTCGCCGCTCGAAAGAGCGTCGATCGCTGCCGTAAATTCGCGCTGCTCGGTCGCGTGGTCAAAGCGGAAGCTCGACTCGAGCTCTCGCCCGTCAGCTTCCCATCGAAGCAGGGCGAGCCCGTCTCGCTCGACGGCCTTCCCGACGCGAACCCCAGCGGATCCGCTGCCGCGCACCTGGGCGAGCGGAATGTGCACTGGCGCTTCGCCGGTTACCTCGATGGTGATGCCCCCTTGGAACACGGATACCTCGGCTCGTCCGCGATAGCGCAGGCCGGGCGCCGATACCCGCACGAGGGGCTCACCAACCGGTGTGGTCGACACGTAGGTAACCATCGGGAAATGGGCGAGGCGCTCTCCGCTCGGCGCCGAAGGCGCGCCCACAACCCCGGCATCACGCCGTGCTCGCGCACGCCATCCCCACCACATCGCAGCGAGGGCGAGAATGGCGATGAGGGCAAAGATCAAGGCAAACAGCGGTCGATTCATCATGCACCTCCCAGCGTTGACAGCGATGCCCCGTTGCGCGCAGCGTTCGCGGCCTGTGCGGCTTGTGCGACGACATCGGCGTCAACCAGAACGCCAGCGTCGAGCGTAAGATACCCGCGACGCACGGTCGTGTGCACCAGGCCCGGCAGGTCCATGCCCAGGTACGGGGAGTTCTTGCTGCGGCCCTTCAGGCGCTCAACGTCAAAGATGCTGCGTCCGCTCGGATCGACAAGCACGATGTCGGCGGGCTGATCCACGGAGAGCGATGACGGGTGGCCCAAAAGGCCGCCGATGTGAGCCGGGGTATGAGAGAGCAGTCCCTCCAACTCGGCATAGCTGGCAAATCCACCGTGCACGAGGGTCTGAAGAGCGATCGGGAACGCCGATTCGAGCCCGACCATGCCGAACGCTGCCGCGTCCCACTCGCATTCCTTTGCTTCGGTCGGGTGCGGAGCGTGATCGGTCGCAACGATATCGATCACCCCGTCGGCAACCGCTTGCCTGAGCGCTTGCACATCAACATCGCGACGCAGGGGCGGGTTCACCTTGAAACGCGGGTCGAAGCTGCGCACCAGCTCTTCGGTCAGCAGCAGGTGGTGCGGCGTGACCTCGGCCGTGACCTGCACGCCGCGAGCCTTTGCCCAGCGCACGACCTCGACCGAGCCGGCGGTGGAGAGGTGGCAGATATGCAGACGTGAGCCGATGTGCTCCGCCAGCAGGACGTCGCGGGCGATGATCGATTCTTCGGCGACCGCAGGCCACCCCTTGAGCCCGAGCTCGCTCGAGAGCGTGCCCTCGTTCATCTGGGCCGCCTCGGTCAGGCGAGGATCCTGCGCGTGCTGCGCAATGACACCGTCAAATGTCTTCACGTACTCGAGCGCGCGCCGCATCAGCAGGGAGTCATGCACGCACTTGCCGTCGTCAGAGAATACGCGAACTGCGGCACGAGACTGGGCCATCGCACCGATCTCGCTGAGCCGCTCCCCCGCCAGATCCTCGGTGACTGCTCCGATCGGGCGCACGGTCGCATAGCCAGCGGCGTCGCCCAGGGCCTGCACCTGCTCGACCACACCTGCAGTGTCGGCAACCGGCAGCGTGTTGGCCATCGCGAACACGCTCGTGAAGCCACCCGCGGCGGCCGCCCGGGTACCGGTCAGCACCGTTTCGCTCTGTTCGAAACCAGGCTCGCGCAGATGCGTATGGAGATCCACGAACCCCGTGAATGCGACGAGGCCAGTGGCATCAATAACGCGGTCGCCCTCGCGGGCCTGCAAACCGGTGCCGCGCTCAATGATGCGGCCGCCGCCTATGCGCAGATCCACCGCATCAGCTTCGGAGATTTCGGCACCGCGTTTGGTCAAATCGGCAGCAAGCCGCGCGCCTCGGATCAAAAGGTTTGGGTTCTGGATCATGCGTGCTCCGTTCGCTCGCCGGAAAGTAGAAGGTAGAGTGCCGCCATGCGCACCGAGACGCCGTGCGCGACCTGCTCGAGCACCGTCGAACGGTCGCTGTCGGCAGCGGCAGAGGATATCTCGAGGCCCCGGTTCATCGGGCCCGGATGCATCACCAGGGCACGCTCAGGCAGCTGCGCAAGCCGTGCGTCGTCGAGGCCCCAGTTTCGAGCGTACTCGCGCTCGTTGGGAAAGAACGCGGCGTGCATGCGCTCGCTCTGAATACGCAGCATCATGATGACATCGGGCTGATCTTCGCGGATCGCTTCGTCGAGCGAATGCCGCACCGTTACCGGCCACCCCCGTGCCCCGTAGGGCTGCAACGTCTCCGGCGCCACGAAGGTAACGTTCGCCCCGAGCGTATTGAGAAACCACAGGTTGCTGCGCGCAACCCGCGAGTGCGCCAGGTCACCCACAATCACCACAGAGATGCCGTCGAGATCGCGGCCACGGCTGGCGGACTCTCCAAACAAGCGCCTGCGCATCGTGAAAGCATCGAGAAGCGCCTGCGTAGGGTGCTCGTGCGTGCCGTCGCCAGCGTTCAAGACGCCCGCCTCGATCCACCCGCTTCGGGCAAGTCTCTCGGGGGCGCCACTCGCCGGGTGGCGGATCACGACGCCGTCTGCGCCAATGGCCTGAAGGGTCTGTGCAGTGTCTTTCAGCGACTCGCCCTTACTGACCGAAGAGCCCTTCGCGCTGAAGTTGATGACATCGGCACTGAGTCGCTTTGCGGCGGCCTCGAACGAGATGCGGGTGCGGGTGCTGTCTTCGTAGAAGAGGTTGACCACCGTTTTGCCGCGCAGGGTCGGGAGCTTCTTCACCTCGCGCTGCTGAGTAGCAGCCATGTCTTCGGCCGTGTCGAGAATTCTCAGGGCGTCTTCCCGCGTGAGGGTGCGCGTGTCGAGTAGGTGCCTCATTCAGCGTCGCCCTCAGGAGACGAGATCGCAACCTCATCGATGCCGTCGTGTTCATGCAAGCGCACCGAGATGCGCTCGTGCTTAGCGCTCGGCAGGTTCTTCCCGATGTAGTCAGCTCGGATCGGCAACTCGCGGTGGCCCCGATCAATGAGCGCTGCCAGGCGCACGACCCGCGGCCGACCGTGGTCGTTCAGGGCGTCGAGAGCTGCTCGCACGGTCCGCCCAGAAAACAACACATCGTCGACGAGCACGACGGTCGAACCGCCCACCCCACCTTCGGGCATGTCAGTAGGTTGGGGGCTGCGCGTGGGGTTCTGCGCCAAATCGTCGCGGTAGAGCGTCACATCAAGGCTGCCTACCGGGACTTCCATGCCCTCAATGCGGCTGATTTCCGCCGCGATACGACGAGCGAGAATGGCGCCACGAGTGGGGATGCCAATGAGAATCAGGCCGGTCGCACCTTTATTCGCCTCGATAATTTCGTGCGAGATACGGGTCAGAGCCCGCGTAATTTCAGAGCTTTCAAGCACCGTACGCGTTGCCATTTCACCGCCCCCCTTCTGCGCCTCACTGGACGCCGTTAAAGAAGTGCTGTTGCTCTCTCGATCTTAGCGTGCGGAAGCGTGCTGAGCGATTCGACCGAGCACGCCGTTCACGAAACGCCCGGAATCCTCCGTCGAGTATTCTTTCGCAAGTTCCACTGCCTCATCGATAGCGACGGCGGTGGGCACCTCATCGTTGTGCAAAATCTCCCAAGAGGAGAGCCTCAGCAGTGCTCGATCGACGTGTGGCATGCGTTCAATGGTCCAGCCCTGCGCGTAGCTCGCGATGAGCTCATCGATCTCCTCGCGATGATCAGCGACGCCGTCGACGATCTCACGCGCATACAGCCAGGACTCCATACGGTCAGGTTCACTCGCGGCACGCTGAGCTTCCGCGCCGACAATGTCGGCGAGCGATTCCCCGCGCACATCAGCCTGGAATAGCATGTCGAGGGCGCGCTTGCGAGCCTTTGTTCGTGCACTCACGCCGGCGACTAGTCGTTCACGCGGCCGAGGTAGTCACCCGTGCGGGTGTCAACCTTCACCCGAGTGCCGACCCCGAGGAACAGTGGCACCTGAATTTCGGCGCCGGTCTCCACGGTCGCCGGCTTAGTGCCGCCGGTCGAGCGGTCGCCCTGCAGGCCGGGCTCCGTGTAGGTGATCTCGAGCACGACGGAGGCCGGCAGTTCGATGTAGAGCGGCTCACCTTCGTGCAGGGCGATCTGCACCTGCTGGCTCTCCAGCATGAAATTCTTCGCGTCACCGACGACGGTGCCAGAGACGGTTACCTGGTCGTAGTCCTGCTGATCCATGAACACGAAATCGGTACCGTCTTGGTAGAGGTACTGGAAGTCCCGACGATCCACCATTGCGGTCTCGATCTTGGCACCCGCGTTGTAGGTCTTGTCGATGATCTTGCCTGACACCACATTCTTCTGCTTCGTGCGAACAAATGCGCCGCCCTTGCCCGGCTTCACGTGCTGGAACTCGAGAACGCTCCAGAGGTTGCCGCCCTCTTTGATGACGGTACCGTTCTTGATGTCGTTCGAGGTTGCCATGTGCTCGCTTTCGCTTGGGTGCAGACTAACCCAAGCAGTCTACATGCCGAGCTCCCCGGGGGCCTGTATGGTGCTTGTCATGCACATGCTGCCCCGCACCCTCCTGCACTATTTCCATTACGGACGGCGCGGGCCTCGAATTCCCATCGATGGTGTCTCGGTATCGAGCTTCCGTGTCTGGCCCACGGACCTCGACATTCTGCGTCACATGAACAACGGCAAGTACCTCTCAATCATGGACATTGGCCGGTTCAACCTCATGCAAGCGGCCGGTCTCATCGACGTGTTTCGCGCTGAAGAATGGTACCCGGTGGTGGTGGGTCAGACCATCTCGTACCGAAAGTCGCTCAATCCGTGGATGAAGTTCGATATCGAGTCACGCATTTTGGGTTTCGATGACCAAGCGGTTTTTATCGAGCAACGATTCGTGCGACCCGATGCACAGGGATCGCCCGAGGTGTATGCGCGAGCGATCGTGCGGGGGCGGATCCTGAGGCGATCGGGCGGGGTCGTGCCAGTGGCAGAACTCATAGACAAGACGGGTGCAGGATCCGCCGAGTTTCTCGTGCCCGAAGACATCCTCGCCTGGGGGCAGGCGACTCGGCTTCCGTCGACTAGAGCCCACGCGCCGAGCATCTGGTAACCGACCAGCTGGCGACTACGCTGACCGCTCGACCAGCGCGATAAACATTGCGTCGGTGCCGTGCCGGTGCGGCCACAGCTGCACACTCAGCGCATCCCCTGCTAAATCGAGTGGATCACGCGCCGCGCCGGTCACCGCAGCCCGTGCATCGATTTCTCTCACATCAGGGTGACGCTGAAGCGCGGAATTGAGCGCGACGCGGGTCTCCGCGAGATGCGGGGAGCAGGTGACGTATGCCAAAATTCCACCCGGTGCAAGGTGCTCGATCGCCGCGTCGAGGAGTTGCCCCTGCAGAGTGGTGAGGCCGGGCAGATCAGTCGGTTGCTTGCGCCAACGCGCCTCGGGCCTCCGACGCAGTGCGCCGAGCCCCGAGCATGGAGCATCAACAAGGATGCGATCGAAGAGATCGGGGCCGTCCTCCGTCTCGAAGGCAGCGTTGTGGCGGCCGTCGTGGGACACCACTTCGACGGACCCAGTTGAGGCCTCGATTGAACGTCGCACCAAGTCGGCTCGGTGTTCCGACACCTCATTCGCGCGCACCGTCACGCCTGCGAGCTGCGCCTCAGCCCCGAGAACTGCTGTCTTGCCGCCCGGCCCAGCGCAGAGATCGAGCCAGCGCTCGCCGGGCCTCACCTCCCGCGCCCGAGACAAGGCGAGCGCGGCGAGTTGAGAACCCTGATCTTGCACACGCGCATATCCAGCGGGGAGATCGAGCGCGGCAATAGCGTGCATCGGGTCACCCCCATCGAGCTCCAAGCCCAACGGCGACGGCCCCGATGCGCTCAGTCCGTATTCGCCGCCAAGGGCTTCAGCGGTGTCGTCATCGAGGTCAGCACCGGGGAGCAAAACCAAGCTGACCCTCGGCGGCTGATTGTCTGATTCAAGCAGCTCTTCGAGTTCCTCTTCCCGCCCCTCCGCACGAAGCGCGTCGCGAAACGCGCGGAGCACCCAAGCGGGGTGTGACGTGCGGGTAGCGAGGGCGTCGTCGGCGTTCTTCGCTGACTCGGTGATGCGAGCGTCCCAGTCTTCGGGAGTCGCGCGACCCACGCTGCGAAGCACACCGTTCACAAATCCGGCGGCGCTCACGTTGCCCACTCGACGCTGGAGCTCAACGCTCTCGTTCACCGCGGCGTGCGCGGCGGTGCGCATCGAAAGCAACTGATGCACCCCGAGTCGCAGCACATTGCGGGTGCGCGCATCAACCTTGTCGATATCGCGCCCGGAAGCAAGCTCAATAATGCGGTCGTAACGCCCTTGCCCTCGCAAGGTGCCCGCGACGAGTTCGGTGGCAAGTCCAGCGTCTCGCGGATCGAGCTTGGCTTCACGGATGCGTGCTGGCAGCGCCAGATTCGCGTAGGCATCCCGCTCTTCCACATCGCGAAGCACATCATAGGCAACCAGGCGTGCGGCTGAGATCTTTGCACGTTGAGGGCGCACATCTCGCCTAGGTCGTTGTTCCCGCCGAGTCGACCGGTCTGGCTGCCGCTTACGTGCCTCGCTCATACGAGGACCACCTCTCCGCCGCGTCCCCGTAACCAGTCGGCTCCCGACATCGCCGGTTTCCCTGCGGGTTGCACCCGGGCGAGCTCGAGTGTGCCCCCGGGGAGAGAGAGCAGGGCAGCTCCTGAAATGAGGCGCGCCGTTGCTGGAGCAGCATCCGATTTCGCATCGAGCTCGGGGACCATCTGCGCTTCAGCGGCCACCAATTCGAGTATCTTCAAGGTCGCCCCGTCGAAGGGCACAAATGCCCCAGGTTCGGGTGTTACCCCAGCCCAGTGGGCGAGTACCTCCGCTGCGGGTCGGGTGAGATCCAGGGCGCCGTCCTCGCGGTGAAGCTTGTGCGCATACGACGCCTCCCCCGCCTGTGGTTTGCCAGCGAACGGGTCGTTCTGCAGCGTGGCGATCGCATCGAGCAACGCCTCAGTTCCGAGGCTTGCAAGTTCGGTCAGAGCCGTTCCGGCGTCGGTGCCCAGCGCAAACTCTTGGGTAGCGCGCGTCAGAATGTCACCCGCGTCGAGTGCTTCGACCAGTCGGAAAACGCTCACCCCGAGTCGTTGTTCGCCCGCCTGCAGTGCGCGCTGCACGGGCGCCGCACCACGCCAGCGAGGTAGGTCGCTGAAGTGCAGGTTGATCCACCCGTGACTGGGAACTGAGAGTAACGGCTCACGCACCAGCGCACCGTAGGCGACAATTACCCCGAGATCGACGTGCAGGTCTCTCACCCAGGCAGTTGCCTCCTCGGCGAGTCTGTTGGTTTTGAAAACGGGAGCACCGAGTTCTTCGGCAATAGCCGCCACCGGGGAGGGGGTGAGCACTCGCCTGCGTCCGAGCGGGGCATCCTCGCGCGTGACCACACCGGCCACCTCATGCCCAGCCGCGACGAGCGCCCTCAGGCTCGGGACGGCAAACTCGGGTGTACCGGCAAACACAATGCGCATGGGTCTATTCTCGCAGCAGCTCACGAGTCGAAAACGCCGCGGTCGTCGAAGCGGATCCGCAGCGCCTGCGGTCGCGCACGCCCGGGGCGGCGACCGGCGACCCGAGACGAGGCTCCCGCAGCATCGGCCACGAGCGCACCGCGCAGACGCTTTGCCACCCCTGCTCCGTGACTGTAGTCGAAACGAACGATAGCGCGCACGAGTCCGTCTCCGGCGGAGGTCGGCCCCAGCACATCTACGCCACGCAACTCGCCCAGCGCACCCAGCGCCCGCTCCACCTCGTCGGGCCCTCCGGTAACGCTGGCAACGCGAACTGCTGGGGGGTAGCGAAGGGCCTGTCGATCACGGAGCTCCGCGCGAAGCCAATCCTCAATCCGGCCAGTCACCAGGGCTCGAACCACAGGCCCGCCCCCAGAAGCGACCACACACAGCGCTTCAGGCGCAGCCAGAGCCGCCGCGTTCAGCCACCAGCGCAGGCAGTCTTCGCCCGCGCGAAGCGACTCGATCCCGAGCAGCCGCTCAACGTCGAGCAGGACCACCGCACGGTAGCCTCCGGCCGCGATCGGCTCAGCTCCGCGAGTCGCCACCACGATTGCCGCCCGCGAGTCGACGCGCTCGTGAGGGTGTTCGCCATCGCTCAGGATGACGCGGGTCCCCTCGAACTGGCGTTCGAACTGCTCAGCGGTGCGCGCCGAGCCTGCTCCGCGCATCTGAAAACGCGAGCCCTCGCAGCTCCGACAACGCCAACCGACCGCCTGCTCGCCACACCACCGACATGACCCGCGGCTGGAACCGTCGCGAAACCCGATGGGCCCGGCACACTCACCGCATCGGGCAAGATCGCCGCAGGCGGTACACACCGAGATCGGCGCGTAGCCAGGAGTAGCGACCTGCACCAGAACCGGTCCGAGCTTGAGGCCCTCGCGCATCGTCTGGGCGGCGAATTCCGGCACCCTGCCCGGAAAATTCTCGGGAGACCTCAATTGTTCGGCCGAGACCACGCGGGTCCGCAACGGAGGCAGCCGCTCTGCTTGAAGATAGCCGATCTCAATAAGCCGCTGAAGTTCGGAACTGCGAGAATGACTCGCGAAATACAGTCCGGCACCACTTTGTTCTGCGCGCAGGAGTGCCGCATCACGCGCATGCACGTAGGGCGTGAGATGTTCTGCAAGCACCGGGTCTCCGTCGTCCCACATGAGGAGCGCGCCCAACCGGTGAGCAGGCGCATACACCGCCGACCGATTGCCCAGGATAATCCGAGGCACAGGATCGAGGGCCCGGAGAAACCCTGCGTATCTCTCGCTGCCTGACTGTCTGGAGTCGACCCGAACGACACCCTGATGTCCGAACGATTCCAGCGCATCACGCACCTGATCCACGTCTCGATAGTCAGGGGCCACCACGATCGCGCTGCGTCCGCTCGCGTGCACGGCAAGTGCGGCTCGCGCCATTGTGACCGCCCAGCCCCCGACCCATTCGCCCGTTCCCAGGCGCGTGGGCCCGTGCGAGGGTGTCACGGCAACCCGACCGCCTTCGCCCAGGAGCTGGGCCAGATCCGCTTCCTCAGGGAGCGGATCAAAGGGCAGGTTCTCCCTTCCCGGATCGTTTGCGGTACCCGCGAGGTGCTGCTTCTCGGCTCGCACCATGCGGGGGGGAATCGCGAGACGAATGATGTCGCCGGCGCTACCTCCGGCTCGATCCGCCACCGCGCGTGCAAGCCGATACAACTCGGGCGAGAGCACGGGAACGTGGCCCACGATTTCAGCGATCGGCTGGAGTTCGCCACCGAACTCGCTCCGTTCGGCAAACGAGACGACATAGCCGTGGCTGCGACGGCTCTGCGAGCGAAACGGCACTCGAACCCGTTGACCGACGCGCAGTTGCGAAGCCAACTCATCGGGCACTGCGTAGTCGAACAGGTGGTCAAGCTGCGGGAGCGCCGTGTCGAGCAGTACGAGCGCAACCTTGCGACCGAGCGGCGCTTCTGCCGCGAAAGTCACGGGCTGCTCGCTCACGCGTGCGGCCCGGTCAGTGCGTTCGCTCGGCGACGTCGACACCACAAAACCTCGGAACTCCTCGCCAGTCGGCCCGGGCTAGAGCCCGGCGGCCGAGAGCAGCTCTGGGACGCGCGGAGTTGCCTCCCAGGTGAAATCGGGAAGCTCACGCCCAAAGTGACCATATGCGCTGGTGTGCGCGTAAATTGGGCGCAACAGGTTGAGATCGCGAATGATGGCGAGTGGCCGCAGGTCAAACACCTCGCGAACGGCGCGCTCGATGCGATCGAGCGGCACCGACTCAGTGCCGAAGGTCTCGACATACAACCCCACGGGATGCGCACGGCCGATGGCATAGGCCACCTGCAGCTCGGCACGGCGGGCGAGACCTGCAGCGACCACGTGTTTCGCCACCCATCGCATTGCGTATGCCGCCGAGCGATCCACCTTCGACGGGTCTTTTCCGCTAAACGCTCCACCCCCGTGGCGACTCGCGCCCCCGTAGGTGTCGATGATGATCTTGCGGCCGGTCAGCCCTGCGTCGCCCATCGGCCCGCCAATCACGAACGGGCCGGCGGGGTTGATGAACAGCTGGGCGGCATCGCTCGCCAAGTTGACGCGACCAAGCACGGGGCGGATCACTTCACGCTCGATGTCTGCCCGAAGATCGGCCTGACTGATTTCGGCCGAGTGCTGTGTGGAAAGCACGACTGCTTCAATGGTCGCGGGCCTGTCGCCGTCGTATCCGATCGTCACCTGAGTCTTCCCGTCTGGGCGCAGGTACGGCAGCACGCCAGTCTTGCGCACCTCGGTGAGACGCTCAGCAAGCCGATGCGAAAGCCAGCTCGGCAGTGGGTGCAACTCTGGCGTCTCGTCGGTGGCGTAGCCGAACATGATGCCCTGGTCGCCAGCGCCCTGCAAGCTCAGCGGATCGCCCGCCTCCCCCTCGCGTACCTCGAGCGAGGCGTCGACCCCGCTCGCAATGTCTGGCGACTGCTGGCCGATGGAGATGGAGACGCCACACGAGTTCGCATCGAACCCCATGTCGCTGCTCGTGTAGCCCACCTCGCGAATCGCAGCTCGTACAATCTGCGGAATCTCAACGTATCCGGACGTGGTCACCTCGCCGGCGACATGCACGAGGCCTGTCGTCACGAGCGTTTCAACCGCGACTCGAGCGTTCAGATCTTGTTCGAGCAGAGCATCGAGAATCGAGTCTGAAATACGGTCACAGATCTTGTCTGGATGGCCCTCGGTGACCGATTCGGAGGTGAACTGACGGAGTGACACGGATTGCCTTTCGAACGAGCGAGAAAACGACAGTGGCGCCGGATCTGGGACTAGCCCAGCCTATCCGGCGCCATCGACAACGATGCGAGTGTTACTCCGCGCTCGTAGCCTCAGCTTCGTCGAGCGCCGCGGCGAGCGTCAGCTCAGCCGATTCGGGCTTCTTCGGGGTCATGACCAGCTTGCCCTCTACGATCTCGTGCAGAGCCGTCGAAAGCGGCTTGTCGTCGACAGACGCGTCAACCAACGGGCCCACGTTGTCGAACAGGTTGCCGTCATGAAGATCGGTGTAGTAGTCGTTGATCTGACGGGCGCGCTTCGAGGCGAAAACCACCAGGGCGTACTTCGAATCCACCTTCTCGAGCAGGTCGTCGATGGGGGGATCGATAATGCCGTTCACCTGTGCCATTGGCGTTTCTCCTTCGCTTGAACCTCATCATCCTACCCCACCGCGCTGAGCGAGCACCTCTTAGCCGAGGAAGTTACGCACCAGAACGTGACCACGTGAAGTGCTGAGGCGGGTCCAGGTGAGCGTGCTGGCGACAGTCGCCACTGGCTCGCCTGAAAGAAACCCGAGCACTTCGGCCGCAAATGCCGCCGCCGCAGGAACACCCGGCGCAATCTCAGCCCCCCAAACAGCGCGTCGCACCTGACGCACGACTGGATCGCCTGCATCGGCCGGGAGCGACCCGGAGACACGAGCGATGCCCTCTTGCGCAACAGTTACGAGGGATGGCGCATCGATCGCACCGACGGGCTGCCAGCCACTCGTGGGCGGCAGGATTCCGGCCCATGCCGCGGAGACCGTCATATCAGGCAACTCCAGTCGCAGCCCCACAAGACCCATGCGGGCAATGCGATCCAGCAGCGCCCGGCCAGATACCGTGACGTCTATCTCCGATACCTCGAGTTGCGAGCCGGAGGCGACACCGGGGGCCAGACCGGGAGCCAGGACCCCAGCAGGTTGAGCTCTGTCTTGGGTGGGAGTCGCGAGCCGAGGCCGTACCCCAAACGCGCGCATCCCGAGCACCACAGGTATCGAATCCAGGAGCCCGGCCGGCGCCTGAATGCACCCGTAAACCGCCACAGCCGAGCCCCGAGTGACAAGTCGCACCTCCGGTTGCCCGGCACGCTGCAGTCGTTCAAGGAAGACCCGTAGGTCGTCTCGCGTCTGATGGTCGGTGAGCTCAAGCTGCGTGGTCACCCCACCACCCTACTGGCGAGCGATCCACGCATAGACTGAAGTGGACCGGCCGCTTCGCGGCCCCCGCCCGACGTTCAGGAGGCGCAATGACCGGCGTACCAGACCTCACCGCGATGCTCGCAGTGCTTGACAGCGGCGCACGCACGCACGACGACATCTTTACCGGCCCGGCCCTTCCCACCCCGCACGGGCGCTCATTCGGCGGTCAGGTGCTGGGCCAGGCCCTCGCCGCCGCGGGCGAGACGGCTCCGGCGGGGCGCGAGCTGCACTCCATGCACGGCTACTTTCTTCGGCCCGGGGTGGCGGACCAGCGAATGACGTTCGAGGTCGCCAGGCTCTACGATGGACGATCCTTCTCGACCCGCCGGGTGCAGGCGTACCAGAACGGGCGAGTACTCATGTCTTTGATTGCGTCCTTCCAGGAGGATGCCGAGGGCTTGGAGCATCAAGAGCCTTACGATTTATCAGAGTTGCCCGCGCCAGAGAAACTTCCGAGCGTGTGGGAAAAATTCGGTCATCTCGCGGGTGAGGGGCGTGCATCCTGGATCCTGAACCGCCCATTTGATTTTCGCTACATCGATCCAGATATTACCTTTGAGGTCGAGCATCGCACGCACACCCAGCGAGTGTGGCTGCGTAGCCGCGACCAACTCGGCGACTCGCAGCTTCTGCACTCGGCGGCACTCGCTTTCGCGAGCGATTACATGTTGGTGGAGCCGGTGGCTCGCCAGCACGGGCTTCCGTGGGCAACACCGGGTCTGCGCATGGCGAGCCTCGATCACGCAATGTGGTTTCATCGGCCGTTCCGCGTCGACGAGTGGTTGTTGTACGTGCTCGAGTCGCCGACGTCCCAGGGTGGCCGGGGCCTCACCCACGGCCGTTTCTACGACCGCGCAGGCGTGCTGGTCGCCAGCGTGTCGCAAGAGAGCATGATTCGGCTGCCTGAGCAGGGCACTGAAAGCTAGCTACCGCTCTCGGCCTTTGCGAGCCACGAATAGCACGTAGCGCTCGAGGGCGAAGTGCGGGTCTCGAGTGCCGCCTTTCAAGAGCCACTCGGTCTCAGCGGCGAGATCGATGCACCGTGCGAGATCGCTCTCACGCCAGCCACGGGTCTCTTTCAATGCGCGCTCGACTTGCCAGGGCGCCATGCCGAAATCCTTCGCGAGCTGACCGCTGCTGCCGGTCGCTCCATACACTCGAGCCATCCCGCGCACCTTCATATTGAGTGCGGCGAGCATCGGAATAGGGTCGGTGCCGGTCGACAGCGCGTGTCGAAGGAGCACCAACGCATCAGCGGCGCGGCCTGCGGTCGCCGCGTCGGCCACCTTAAAAACGCCAGCCTCCACGCGTCCCTCGGTGACGCGCTCAATATCACCCTCGTTCAGCCGCAGACCCACGTCGGCGACCAACTGCTCGATTGCGCCGGCGAGCTCGCCGAGCGCTCCCCCGTAGGCGGCAACCAGCGCCCGCACCGCGCCCGGACTTGCTTGCGCGCCGAGCCGCCGGAATTCGGACTGCGCGAATCCCACACGTTCGGAGTCCTTCTTCACCTCGGCGCACACAACTTCGCACGCACCGGCCGCCTGTCCAGGGGCACCGCGCACCGCGTCGAGGAGCGACTTCCCGCGCTGCCCGCCCGCGTGACGTAGGACCAGGGTTGCCCCCTCGGCTGGTTCGGCAAGATAGCGCTTCGCGTCGTCGATGAAGGCATCGCTCGCCTTCTCGACGCCCTCCACACGGATGAGACGCGGGTCAGCAAACAACGACGGGCTGGCGATGGTGAAGAGCTCACCACTGCCGTAGCTGGGCGCGTCGATGTCGTGCACCTCGAGGGCGGGGTCGGCGCCGTGCAGCGCCTCGCGGATCGCCCGGCTCGCGCGGTCGGCGAGAAACTGCTCCGGCCCACTGATCAGCACAACGGGCGCGGGTCTCGCCTCGTCGAACGTCAGCTGCACAATCTTCGTCTTACTGCCCGCTGCTGCCACGTATCCAGCTTAGGGGTGGGGCCCAACATCGGGCTGCGCCTCGCGCTCCACCCAGGGGCGAAGCGAGGTGTCACCTGGCGACAATGCGATCGAGCCGAAAAAGTCGGTGCGAAGCGTTCGCGTGCCTGCGCGCGCCAAGGCGGCGAGAGTGTCACCTGACGGGTGTCCGTACCCATTGTCCGCTCCGACAGAGACAAGGGCCCACTCTGCCCTGGCCCGGGCGGGCAACCCCTGATCCTGGTCTCGCGAACCGTGATGTGACACCTTGATGACGTCTGCTTCAAGCTGCTCGATTCGCGCCAGTAGCTCCTGTTGCTCAGCGTGCCCGGTGTCGCCGAGGAGCAGCATGCGCGTGCCGCCAGCATCGACCATGAGCACGACGCTCGCCGAATTGGTGTCGGCAGGGATGACTCCCGCTCGCGGCGCCAGCACCTCCCAACTCAGACCCTTGGAGGGGGCCGCCGAGACTTGCGAATCAGTTGCCTTGAGCAGTTCCCCGGTAAGCCCGGCCTCGCCGATAGTGACGGGCACTCGCGAGGCGTGCAGTTGTCGCACGACCTTCCGTTCCGCGCCGCGTTCTTCGTCGCCTGGTTGACGAGGCTCGGGAGAGATGATGGCTGCGTCGACCCGGGTGATGATCGAGGAGAGCGCACCGACGTGATCACGGTCATCGTGGCTGAGCACAAGCAGCGCTATGCGATTCACCCCAAACCGCTCCAGGCACGCGCGAAGTTTCAGCTCGTCGTCGCCCGTATCAACGAGCATGACCTGGTCGGGCACCGCGGGGTCGCGCACGAGCACTGCGTCCCCCTGCCCGACGTCGCATGCCACGATTGTCCAGTCTGCGGGGGTAGTCCAACGCTCACTTGCCGGGGTGATTACGGTAACGGCGACGAAGACCCCGATCGAGGCGGACGCAACCACCCACGTGGCAACGCGGAGTGTCTGCGCGGGCGGCTCGGCTGCCTTCCAGGGCTGCCGTCTCGGGGCTCGAACCCCACCGGGCAGCGATAGGTGCCCGCGATGCAACGCCCAGGCTATGAGGAGGCCGAATTGGCACCCGGCTAACAGCAGTGCCCCCGGCCAGCCCTCGGGCCAGAACCAACGCGCCAGAGGAACCGTCGACGTGACCTCCGCGGTCGCGGCCACCCACCTGGCCGGCACACTCGCACCAATGAGCGCGGCATGGGCGAGCGGTGGGCTGATCGGCAGGAGCGACAACGCAATCAGGCCGAGACCTGTGCCAAGCGGAGCTGCTGGCGCGGCGAGCACGTTGGCAAGCACCCCCACCGCAGGTAGCCCAGGTTGCAGGAGCAACAAGAAGGGCCCACACGCGAGTTGCGCGGCAACTGCCACAGCGACAGGAAGGGCGAGCAGCTGAGGCAATCGCGCACGCCGACGCAGCCATCTCGAAATAGGCGTCGCCAAAAGCAGAATTCCACCGGTCGCCACAACGGACAGGGCAAAGCCGGCCTGCAAGGCCTGCCAGGGGTCTATCACGAGGAGCAGTGCGACCGCAGCACCCAGCGCGGGAAGTGACGAAGCACGCTTCCCGCCGAACCCGGAGGCTAGGAGCACGGTGGCCATGACTGCGGCGCGCTGCACGCTGGAGTCAGGCCCCACGATCGCTACGAAGGCTGCAAGCGAGGACGCAGCCCCGACAATTCGAACCCGCCGCCCCGCGCCAGCGCGCGCGAGTAGCCACATGATCGCCCCCGTTACCAGCGCGCAATTCGCGCCCGACACGGCGGTGAGGTGAGTTAACGAGCTTTCGAGCATCGCCGCATCGAGCTGTTCGCTCACCAACGTGGTATCGCCGACAGCGAAACCGGGTACCAGCTCGGCTCCGTCAATTTGAGCTGCCGCGTTGCTCAGTCCCGTTCTGAGCCCAGCAGCGAATCTGCCGAACTCTGATTTCACACGTTCCTGAATCTGCATACCTGGCGCGTTCTGGGCCATGTTCTCGAAGCCTGACACGCGCATCGTGTAGGCGGCAGGGTCTCCAACCGGGCTCCGTGTGAGCACGCCGGTGACGCTCAGCCCCGCGCCCGGAGCCCAACTCGCTTCGGGTGTTCCATCGAGAAAGAGCAGCAGGGGCACATCTCCGGTGGCCCCGGATGCGTGGGCGCGAACCCACGTCCTCGATGCATCGAACGCCCCAGCTGCGCTTCGGGGGAAGTTCGCGAGAGTCACTTCGAGCGTGATCCGTTCGGCGGCCTCCGCGGCACGAACGAACGATGGCTCGTGCCGTTCGTGCTCGACACTGGCGACTCGCCCTCCAAGTAGCACCACCAGCGCGCACCCGAGCACCAGAACGAGCCAGGTGGATCGCCACCGCCCACCGCGCCAGAACGCCATGCCCATCAGCACGCCACCAACTCCCGCAGCAACGCTTGTTACCCAGGGAGCCGCTCCGGCGGTGACGATCATCCAGGCGCACACCCCCCAGCCTGCAAGGGCCGGCGCAATCAGCCTCCATTGGCCCGGTGGAACCGTATCGTGGAGCCTGGCTTCACCGGTGCTGAGCGTCTGAACAGTCGGCGGAGTCACACGGTCACGCGATCTCGAAATCCCTCGAGTGTCTTCGCACCGATTCCCGCCACGTCAAGGAGCTGTTCCACGCTTCCAAACTTGCCGTTGGTAGACCGCCAGTCGAGGATGCGCTGCGCGAGGGCCGGACCGACGCCCGGTAAGGATTCGAGCGCCGACTGATCGGCGCTGTTGATGTTGACGATAGATCCGATTCCAGCGCTTCCTCCTGATGGCACAGAATCGCCGGGCACCGAAGCCAGTGTTGACGCATTCGGCACAACGATCTGCTCACCGTCGTGCACGATTCGCGCCAGGTTCACTCCGGCAAGCACCGCCTCCGCGGTAGCACCACCCGCGAGTTTGATCGCGGCCTCCACGCGAGACCCTGCGGGAAGTTCCACGACGCCAGGGGCTTGGACCTCTCCCACCACGTGCACGAAAACTCGCGCGGCGGCAGCAGCCTCGGCGTCTGCCACCGGACCACTCGAAGAAAGGGGGCTGGCGGCAGCTACGCTCGAATCAGCGTCGTTCGGAATGTCGGTTGCGCCATCTGGTTGCGCGCTCGCTGCAACTAGCCCACCGGTTGCCTCAGTGGCCGGGGAACTGGGCCGCACGAAGACCAAGAAGATGGCCACGATGACGGCGAGCGAGAAAACCCCAGCCCCGAGGAGAATCGGGACCGACACTGCACGAAAGACACGTTCGCGCAGTGTGGGCGGCGGGCGCCAATCGATGGGCGCTGGCGGGTCACTCGGGCCCGGGGCCTCGAGGCTCGAGAGTCTCAGGCCCCATCGCTGGTGACCCGGCGGGGGCTCGGGTGGTGGGAGGTGATGGACGGCCATTCCCACACGCTAGGCGTGGGCTGGGCGTCCCAGCGCCCGGTCTCGGCTTCCTCTGGAGAACTTCAGGAGTTCACACCGACTCACCGAGGTGTGAGCGAGAAGTAACGCCCCCGGGGACACCCGTGAGCACGGCTATGCCGCGGGCTTGGTCGCGATGCTCACGATCTTCGGGACACGCACAACCACGTTGACGATCTGCCGATCGCCGATGGCGCGTTGCACCGATTCCGAGGCACGTGCCGCGGCTTCCGCGTCGGTCTCGCTCACCGAGGCGGGCAGCGTGAGTCGATCGCGCACCTTGCCGTCGACCTGCACCACGAGGGTGATCTCATCCTCAACGAGCAGCGCCGGGTCGGCATCGGGCCACACCTGCAGCGCGACCGTCGGCTGGTGACCGAGCAGCGCCCACATATCTTCTGCCGCATACGGCGCGAAGAGGGAGAGGAGGATCGCGACGGCCTCAGCGGATTCGCGCACAGCCGGATCAGCGGCGCCAGCCCCCGAGTCGATCGCCTTGCGTGTGACGTTGACCTGATCCATGAGGCGAGCGACCAGCACGTTGAACTTGTAGTGTTCAACGAGCCCGGGCGCATCCGCCAGCAATCGGTGCGTGTGGCGCCGAAGCGCCGGGTCGCCGGTCGAGACGTCGGCACCCAGCTCGGAGGTCACGTCGTTCGCGACGCGCCACGCACGAGCCAGGAACTTCGCCGACCCCTGCACCGAAACGTCGGCCCAGTCGATGTCGTCTTCCGGCGGGCCAGCGAATGCGAGGGTCACCCGCAGCGCGTCGGCTCCGTGCGCGCTGAGCTCGGAGGCGAACTCGACGAGGTTGCCCTTCGACTTTGACATCTTGGCACCGTCTTGCAGCACCATACCCTGGTTGAGCAGCGAGGTGAACGGCTCCTCAAAATCGAGGTACCCCAGGTCGAACAGCACCTTGGTGATGAACCGCGAATAGAGCAGATGCAGGATCGCGTGCTCGACACCGCCCGCGTATTGGTCGATCGGGCCCCAGCGCTTCGCCTCGGCCGGATCAAACGCCTGGGTGTCATCTCGCGCCGAGAGGAAACGAAGGTAGTACCAGGAGCTGTCGACGAACGTGTCCATGGTGTCGGGATCGCGGGTCCAGGTCTCCCCCGTGTCCGGATCCACCACGGTGCCCCACTCAGTCGCCGCGCCGAGCGGCGAACTTCCCTTGGGCTTCAGGTCGAGGCCCTCGCTCGAGGGCAACCGCACCGGCAGTTCGTCTTCGGAAACGGGACGCATCTCACCGTCTGCACCGTGCAGGATCGGTATGGGAGTGCCCCAGTAACGTTGCCGCGAAATCAGCCAGTCGCGCAGGCGGTACGTCTTAGCCGCGCGCCCCGTGCCGCGGCGTTCGAGGAGTTCGATCGCCCGCTGAATAGCCTCAGTTTTCTCGAGCCCGTCGAGCTCTCCCGAGTTGACGAGGGTGCCGTTGCCGGCGGTCGCGACCCCGCTCTGCGCGGGATCGGGAAGCGATTCTCCGTCTTCGCCACGCACGTCGACGACAACCCGCACCGGCAGGTCGAACCGCAGGGCAAAGTCGAGGTCGCGCTGGTCGTGCGCCGGCACAGCCATGATCGCGCCGTGACCGTAATCGGCCAAGACGTAATCGGATGCCCACACCGGAATGCGCTCACCAGTGAGGGGGTTCGTCGCGAAATGGTCGAGGAAGACGCCAGTCTTCTCCCGATCGGCGTTTTGCCGATCAATCTCGGTCTGCTTCTGTGCCTCGGTGAGATATGCCTGAAACTGCATGCGCACCTCGGGAGATGCGCTCGCCGCGAGCTCGGCGGCGAGATCGGAGTCTGGGGCAACGACCATGAAGGTGGCGCCGTAGAGGGTGTCGGGGCGCGTGGTGAAGACGGGAACTTTCGCCTCGCGACCCTCGATCTCGAACTCGACCTCCGCACCTATGGAACGGCCGATCCAGTTGCGCTGCATGTTGAGCACCTTGGTCGGCCACTGGCCCTCAAGCGCGTCGAGGTCGTCGAGGAGGCGATCCGCGTAGTCAGTGATGCGGAAGTACCACTGGGTGAGCTTCTTTTTGACGACCTGCGCACCCGATCGCTCGGACGTGCCGTCTGCGAGTACCTGCTCGTTCGCGAGCACCGTCTGGTCTACCGGATCCCAGTTGACCCAGCTTGCCTTGCGGTACGCGAGACCCTTTTCGTAGAGCTTCAGGAAGAGCCACTGATTCCACTTGTAGTACTCGGGGTCGCTGGTGTGCAGCACTCGGCTCCAGTCAAACGACGGTGCGTAGACACGAAACGAGGCCTTCTGCTGGGCGATGTTGGCGTATGTCCACTCGCGCGGATCGACGCCTCGCTTGATGGCCGCGTTCTCGGCGGGCAGCCCAAACGAGTCCCAGCCGATGGGGTGCAGCACGTCGTAGCCGCGCCCACGCCAGTAGCGCGCCATCACGTCGCCGAAACAGAAGGCCTCGGCGTGACCCATGTGCAGGTCGCCGGACGGGTAAGGGAACATGTCGAGCACGTACTTCTTCGGGCGATCGCTCTCACCGGCGGCTACCGCGAAGGGTTGCATCTCTTCCCACACGGGAAGCCAACGATCCTGGATCGATTGGAAGTCGTAGCCCTCGACTGGCTGCTCGCTCACACACACCTCTGGTTTGGCTCGAAAAATGCCTACAGCGCGCAGGCATACAACTTTCAAGAATACCGGTGTTTAGTGGCCGAGTTTCCCCAGCAGCGGTGCGGCCTTCAGGCGCCGCTCACGTTCCTCGCTCGCCGGATCGGAATCCGCGGTGATCCCGCCCCCGGCACCCACGAACGCGGTGACGGCACCCGTGCCCAGCCCACGCAATTCGACGCTGCGGATCGTCATCGCGAGCTCGGCCTCGCCCCCGGCGATCCACCCAAAGCACCCTGAGTACAGACCGCGGGGCGCTCCCTCAATGTCTGCGAGGAGCTCGACGGCGCGGTGTTTGGGCGCCCCGGTCATGGACCCGCCGGGAAAGCAAGACCTGATCGCGTCGATCGCGTCGAACCCCGGCCGCAGTCTGCCCGACACGGTACTCACCAGCTGGTGGACATGGGGGTGCGTCTCGACGCGCAGGAAACCGGACGTCACCACCGTTTCCGGTTCGCAGATTTGACTGAGATCGTTTCGCATGAGATCGACGATCATGAGGTTTTCTGCTCGTTCCTTGGGGTCTGAGCCGAGCTCACCCGCGAGCGCCGCGTCGGCACGGGCGTTGGCACCTCTCGGCCTCGTGCCCTTGATCGGATGGGTGATCACGCTTCCATCCGACACCGAAAGGAACCGCTCTGGGCTCGCGCTCACGAGTGCGCGATCCATCGCAACGATCACCCCGCCGCGTGAGCTCGTCCCGCCGTGCCGCAGCTGCAGATAGAGCGAAAGTGGACCCTGCTCTCCGTGCACCGTGGCCCGATCGGTGAGGCACAGCACATATGCGTCACCATCGACGATCGCTGACCGGCACGCAATGACCTGATCTCGATACTCTTGCTCGGTTCGCCCCCATTTCTGCGTAGGGAGCACCGGATGAGCTTCCCGGCGGTCCGAGGGAGCCCCGTGGCTCGCGGAGGCAACCGGACTCGCTACTCCGGCAGGTGTGTCGCGAGAAGCATGCTGCTGTTCCGCTTCGAGCGCCCCTCCGTGCCGCGCTAGCCACTTGTCGAGTTCGCTCTCACTTTCACCCCAGAGCTCGGCACGGTGCGTGCCGTGATCGAGGATCAGCACAGTGGAGGCGGCAAGCGCGAAACCGGGAGCGGCTGCGTCAGGTTCGGGGAGGAGGCCCAGCAGCGCCACGCCGAACTCGTAGCTCAAGGCTGTGATCCAACCTGGGCGGAATGAAACAAGCGGTCCTGCAGTGTTTGGCCCCTCGCCACGAAGCATGCTGAGGAACTCGAGTTCTCTCCCGCGTTCGGCCATGCGCACCTCCGCCGCCGAACCCAGATAGCTTTTGCCCGGGGCCTCGTGAGGCACCTGAGCCTCGCCATCGAGCCAAAACCAGGCACCGTCGCGGGAGAGACTGCGCGCAACCAGCGCCACCTCTCTCGGCCACGGCACTTGCCGAGATGTCGCACCTCGCTGCATCACCCCTCCAGCGTAGTGTTGTTCCCGCACCCACCCTGCGGAGGAATTGATGACGGATCAGGATCGATCGGGCCAATTACTGGCTGCCGATTCATTCCGCGTGCGCGGAATCGATGCGTGCGCGGCGGTTCGTGGCTGGGGTCTGCATGTGGATCGATTCGCACGCACTGCGGCTGACTGCCTCGGCCACACCGCCGAACGCGCGTGGCTCGCGAACTCCCTGCCCGGCTTCCTTGCCCAGGCACGGGCAGATATCGCCGCGTTCGGCGACGGCTTCCCCCGGTTCGAACTCTGGCGCCAGTCGGACGGCACGTTGCAGCTCCTCCTTGCTCTCAGGCCGCTGCCGCAGCTTTCCGATCATCTTGCCGTCCGCTCCGCGCCCGGCTTTGCACTCACCGATCCTCACCGCAAGGGCCCCAACATCGAGCGCCTGATGGCACTGAATCGTGATCTCGGCGCCGAGGCATTGCTTCTCGATGCGCACGGCAACATCCTTGAGGGCGCCACCACGAGCATTCTGTGGTGGGACGGCGATACGCTGTGCCGGATCGCCGACGAGGCGCGCGTCAGCTCCGTCACCGAGCGCCTGCTGATCGACAGCGCACGGTGCAGCGGACATCCGGTGGCTTCCCGCAGACTTCCGCTGACCCAGTTCACACACTTCGAGGCCTGGGCGGTGAACGCGCTCCACGGCATCCGCCCGATCTCGCAGGTAGACGGCGAGCCGTTGCCAGACCCAGATGCCGCGCTCCTGACCGCCTTCCGCGAAGCATTGGACACAACCTGGGAGCCACTTCACCCCGAGTGACTAGGTGACCGCACCCCGAACCTGGAACTCGGGCGCACGCCAGCGTTCCTCATCAAGCACCCGGCGCAGCGACTCCACCGCGTCCCAGATGTCAGCGTAGCCGACGTACAGCGGGGCGATGCCGAATCGAAGCACCTCGGGCTCACGGTAATCGCCGATCACGCCCTCCGCGATGAGTGCTTTCATCACCGCGAAGTCCTCGGGGTGGCGGTAGCTGACGTGACTTCCCCGGCGCGCAGGGTCGACCGGGGTAATAAGCGTCAAGGGGTGATGTGCGAGCCGAGTCTCCACCAGCCGCATGAAGAGCGATGTCTGCGCAAGCGACTTCGCCCGCACCGCGTCTTCATCGACGTGAAGGGCGATGTCGATCCCGACCTCGGCGGTGGCCAGGGAAAGAATCGGCTGCGTGCCGCTGAGAAATCGACGCGCGCCCTCGGCTGCAGAGAACTCGGGCATCATTTCGAACGGACGCGCATGCCCCCACCAGCCACTGAGCGGTTGCCGGGCCGTGGCGAGGTGACGCTGTGCGATCCACACGAACGCGGGCGCTCCCGGCCCGCCATTCAGATACTTATACGTGCAGCCAACCGCAAAATCCGCATGTGCTGCGCTCAGGTTGACCGGGACAGCCCCGGCCGAATGGCACAGATCCCAAATCACCAGGGCACCCGCTGCGTGCACGAGATCGGTTGCAGCGCGCATATTCCACATCTCACCGCTGCGGTAGTTCACCTGGGTGAGCAACGCGACGGCGACATCGCTCCCCAGCGCTGCGCCAAGCTCCGCTGGGTCATCGATGAGACGCAGCTCGTATCCTCGGTCGAGCAGACGTATAAGCCCTTCCGCAACATAGAGATCCGTCGGGAAGTTCTCGCGCTCTGAGACGATAATGCGACGGCTGGGGTCGGCTTCGCGCTGCAAGTCGAGCGCCGCACTCAGGGTCTTGAAGATGTTGATCGAAGTGGTGTCGGTAACCACACACTCTCCCCCGTCACCTCCAAGCAGGCGCGAGACCTTCGCCCCTATCCGCACGGGCAGCTCAAACCAGTGATGCTTGTTCCAGCTTCCGATCAGGTCGTGGCCCCATTCTTGCTCGAGCACCTCCCGCGCCCGACTCGCGGCGCCCCGAGGAAGCGCGCCCAGCGAGTTGCCGTCAAGGTAGATCACATTCTCGGGAAGCAGAAACTCGGCACGATACTGCGCCAGCGCATCGCCAGCGTCCAATGCGAGGCAGGCCTCACGGCTATCGAGCGTGTCTGGGGGTGGGGTCATGGGGTGGTTCCATTTGCGAGTGAGAGTCGAGTTGCACGAATCTCGGGAGGCAACTCGGTGTGGGTGATGAGCATCACTGCTCGATTCTCGGGGACTGCGCCAAGGAGGTCAATCAGCATGCGATCGGCGAGCTCGCGATCGACGCCCGCGGTGGGCTCGTCGAGAATGACCACAGGGAAATCGGCGAGGATTCCACGCGCCAGGGCGATGCGCCCAGCCTGCCCCCCAGAAACCAGGGCCCCGCGTTCGCCCACGGGTGCGCCGAGCCCTCCCCTCTCATGCGCCCATTCAGCGAGTCCGACTCGATCGAGCGCAGCCATCAGCTCCTCGTCGGTCGCCGTGTCTCGCGCGAAAAGCAAGTTCTGTCGCAGATCGGCGTCGAACAGGTGGGGTGTCTGCTCGCACAGTCCAACCACCTCGCGAAGGTCTGACGCACGGAGGCGCCTCGCCTCAATGCCCTGCACCCGGTACGAGCCGCGATACTCGAGCATGCGCACGAGCGCGAGGGCGAGCGAACTCTTCCCCGCACCGCTCGCTCCGGTCACAATCAGCGTCTCCCCCGCGCGCAAGTCAAAGGAGACCCCGCGTACCGCCGGCCGACTCGCGCCGGGATGCGTCACCTCGAGGTCTCGAACCTCCAGCAGAGGCGGCACCTCCACCACATCAGTCTCGTCCACCGCAGGGGCCGCTACCAACGGCGGCACCGCAGTCACGTCAGCTGCCGGGAGTGATCCGTGCGGGGTCTTGCGTGGTAACGATAGTGGATCCGCTGGATCGACCGGCAGCTCAGCGGGGAGGGCCGTTTCGGTGAGCTCGGCGACACGGGCCGCGCTCGCGGCAACGGTGCGCCTGGCGACCAACGCAAGGGGAACTTGGGCGAAGACCTCAAACACTGCGGCGGGAACGATCACGGCGGCTGCGAAGAGCGGGGCCGAGATCCCCTCCCCGAGGCTCGGGGCAAGCGTGACCAGGATTACGAGGGTGGAAACACCTGCTGCAAGGGAGAGCAGCGCGGCGGTGATTCCCGCAGCGCGGGAGCGACCCAGCTGTATGTGCGCCAGACGGCGCTCTGCTTCGGCGATCCGCTCTCGCTGCATCGGGATTGCGCCGTATGCCGCGAGTTCGCGGGCTGATTCGAAGCGTTCGAGGAGGGCGTCGGTGAGGGCGGCCCGAGCCGAAGAGAGTTCCCGATCGCTCTCACCAGCGATGCGCGCAGAAAGCCCGACCGAGAGCGCGCCGGAGACGAGGAGCAGTGCGGCAAGCACCGCAGCGGCGAGCGGGGATACGAGCGCCAACACCGTGACGCTGAGCGTGAGCACACAGCCACTTACAATGAGTGGCTGTCTGACTCGAAGCGGGTGATCCTGCAGCTGATCCACATCATCGACGAACGCGGCGAGTACCTCGCCACGACGGTGCGACTCGATCGCTCCGGGTACTCGGGGAATGAGCGCACCGAAAGTATCGCTGCGCAGCTGCGAGAGCTGGGCCAGCGCGGCATCGTGGCTCGAGAGTCGCTCCACGTACCGGAACGCCGCGCGGCCGATAGCGAAGGCGCGTACCCCCACGATAGCGAACGTGAGGAAGAGGATCGGCGGCTGCTCTCCCGCCCGCACAATCAACCACATGCTCAGCGCGAGCAGACCCACGACGCTCGCATCTGCCAGGATGCCCCACACGATTCCGGCGATCGACCGCCGCCAGGGAGGAGTCGCTCGACGCAACACCCGAGCGATGCCGTTCGCAACCCCGGTCATGCTGGTACCCCCAGACGAACCACCCGGTCTGCGGCTTGAATGAGCGCCGGGCGATGGCTCACAACGAGCACGGCCCGACCCTCACGCGCCTCAGATCTGAGAGCGTCACACACGAGTTTCTCACTGGCGGCGTCGAGGGCGGAGCTCGGCTCGTCAAGCACGAGCGCAGAAGCGCCAGTCCACCACGCCCGATACAGGCAGCGCGCGATCGCCACGCGCTGAGCTTGTCCGCCCGAGAGACCGGCGCCCTGCACGCCAAGCGCCCGTTCCGGGTCGAGATCTTCGAGGCCTACCGTTTTGAGCGCTCGCGCAACGAGACCAGGATCCGCTGTCTGAGCGCCTAGGGCAACGTTCTCGGCGATCGTGCCTTGCAGGAGGCCAGGACGCTGCCCCGACCAGGCCACCGTACCGGGCCGCGCGATAACGCCGGTCGCGGGGGCAACGAAACCCAGAAGTGCGGAAACGAGTGTCGACTTGCCCGCACCGGAGGGCCCCGTGAGCGTGACCAGCTCCCCCGGTTCGACCGAGAAGGTGACCAGGCCCGCGACGACGCGATGCCCGCGCATGATGGTCACGCCGTCGAATTGAATACGGCTCTCTGTGACGGTAGCGATGGTGGACTCTATCGCGGACGCATCCAAATCATCGGCGAAGGGCGCTGCGCGCTCCGGGGCGTTCGATGGTGCGCGCGACGCGGCGCGGGGATCTGATTCGGGGCTCGCGCTGCCCTCAATGATGTCAAACACCGCGTGGGCGGCGGCGAGGCCCTCCGTAGACGCGTGAAAGGCTGCACCGACTTGACGGATAGGAATGAATACCTCGGGAAGCAGCAGCAGCACGAAGAGCCCGAGCGCGAGGGGGAACTCGCCGTTCACGAGGCGCGTGCCGACGGTCACTGCGACCAGGGCGATCGAAAAGGTGCCGGCGAGGTCGAGCACGAACCCAGACAGGAATGTCACCCGCAGCACCTGCATCGTGCGGGTGCGATACTCCCCCGTCTCGCGGGCGATCCGCTCAAACTGGCGTTGTTCTCGGCGGAAGATTTTGAGGGTCGAGAGGCCTTCGACGACGTCAAGAAATGAGCGTGACAGGTGCTCAAGCTGCTGCCACTGTCGCTCTTGTACCGCCCGCGTGGCCAGACCGATCAGGATCATGAACAGCGGGATCACTGGGAATACGATCAAGACCGTGACCCCGCTCAACGGGTCTGCAAGCAGCACAGCAAGCACGAGAAACGGAGTCGCGCACGCGGTCAGAATGAGCTGCGGCAGATACGCGGAAAAGTACCCGTCGAGCGCGTCGAGCCCGCGGCCGAGCGCGATTGTCGGACCGGCGTCTGCTTGGCCTCCGAGCCACTCAGGAGAGCGTCTATCGATCGCGTCGAGTGCGGCGGCGCGCAACTGGCCCTTGGCGCGTACGGCACCACGCGCGGCGACAGCTTCCATTCCCCAGGTGGCGAACGACCGCACCACCAAGGCGACCGCGGCGCCACCGATCAGCAGGGGCAGTGCCTCTCGTGGGAGTGCCCCCTCTGCGACTCGACCTGATGCCCCACCCAGGCCACCGAGCACCGGGAGCACGAGAGTCGCGATCGCATTCGCGAGCAGCCAGCACCAGGCCATCACGGCGGCGGTGCGCACCAAACCGAGGAGCCCCCCGATCCCAAGAACGCCGCGCGCAGCTCGTGCGTAGCGCAACAGTCTCGGGTCGAGGGGCTTCACGGAGTAACTGTATCGATGGGAAAGGTGCGTGCAGGCTGAGAGCCTCGGCCGCTCAGTGTGTTCCGACGAGTTCGTCGCTCGGAATATGTGTGCGCGAGATCCGCTTCCGGAAGACCCAGTAGGTCCATGCTTGGTAGGCGAGCACCAAGGGGAGCGTAAACACAGCCACCCAGGTCATAAGCTCAAGCGTCATCTGCGAACTCGCGGCACCCTCGATCGACATGGAGTAGGCGGGGTCGGTGCTCGAGATCATGACGTAGGGGAACAGCGCCATGAAGATAGCCAAGAGCGCAAACGCGATCGTGAGGGTATTGAACGTGAAGGCCCACCCCTCGCGCGCTCGCAGATTCAGGATAATCCCGGCCACGAGCGAGAGTGCAGCAAGAATGGCGAGCACGATCACGAGCAGTGCATTCTCGTCTTCCAGGTGCTGCATGACAGTCCACACGAGGAACGCGGCCGCAACCAAGAGCGTGATCAGCCCCACCTTGGTCGCAAGCCGACGCGCCCGCCCGCGGATATCTCCCTCGGTCTTCAGCGCAATGAAGACAAGCCCGTGTGTAAAGCACAGGAGCAATAGGGTGAGGCCGCCGAGCAGACCGTAGGGGTTGAGAAGGGTGAGGAGCGTTCCCGTGAAGATCCACCCGCCACCGTCGAGCGGCTCGATCGGCACCCCCTGAATGAGGTTCGCGAAGGCGGTGCCCCACAAGAGTGGTGGAAGGAGCGACCCCCAGAAGATGAACTGGTCAAACCAGCGTGTCCATTCTTTTCCCTTGCCCTGGTGACGGAACTCGAACGACACCCCCCGCAGAATAAGTGCCACCAGGATCAGTAGCAGCGCGAGGTAGAAGCCTGAAAACATCGTCGCGTACCACTCGGGAAATGCGGCGAATAGGCAAGCACCCGCGACGATCAGCCAGGTCTCATTGAGATCCCACACCGGACCGATGGTGTTGATTATGACGCGGCGGTCGGTGTTGTCTTTGCCGAGAAACGGCAGCGCCATGCCGACTCCGAAATCGAAGCCATCGAGGATGAAGTAGCCGACGAGGAGCACGCCGACGATTAAGAACCAAACTGTGGTGAGTTCCATAGTGCCAGCCTCCTAGTAGACGGTCGCGAGCTGCTTGTGGTCGACGTCGCCATCGCCCGCGCTGCCGCTTGTTTGAAGTTCGGGCGGTCCGGCCTGTGCGGCCTTGACGATAAGTCTGAACTCCACCACGGCCAGTGCACCGTAGACGATGGTAAAGACAATGAGCGAAACGAGCACGGCCCACCCCGGCACCCCGGGCGACACCGCCGATTCGGTCGTCATTACCCCGAACACGATCCACGGTTGGCGGCCCATCTCGGTGAAGATCCAGCCCACCAGCGACGCAAGCATCGGGAGGGGCGCCGTCCACACAGCCACCTTCCACGCCCACGCAGGAACGCTTCGATTCTGGCGAGTGATCCAGAGCCCCACCACAGACACAAGCGCGGCAAGTGCTCCGAGACCAATCATCCAGCGGAATGCCCAGTACGTCACCCAGATGATCGGAGTGAACGCGCCATCGCTCGGACACGTCAGCGCGGTACCGGCTGCGCCGCAGTACATCTCGGTGTACTCGGCCTGCAGATTGTTGATGCCCTCGACGGTGCCGTTGAACGAATTGGTCGAGAGAAACGAGAGGAGGTACGGGATCCGCACCGAGAAAATCTCATGCAGTCCATCTGGAGTACCCAGGCTGAAGATCGAGAAGGAAGCGTCAGCCCCGGTCGCGTTCTCGTACAGAGCCTCCGCAGCGGCCATCTTCATCGGCTGCGTCTCGGTCATCACGAGGCCGAGCGAGTGGCCGGTGAGCGAGACCCCGGCGAAGCCGAAGATGTTGGCCCACATCCCGAATCGCAAGCTGGTGCGCATCTCATCAACGAACTGATTGCGCGAGAGATGCCACGCGGCGACCGCGATCATCACGGTTGCCGCGAACATCAGCGAGGCGAACAGGGTGTGCGGGAACTGCGTCAGCGCAACGGGGTTCGCGAGCACCGCCCCGATATCCGTGAGCTCGGCTCGGCCTCGCTCCTCGTTCAGCTGGTACCCGACTGGGTTTTGCATAAAGGCGTTAGCTGCAAGGATGAAGTAGGCGGAGGCCGCCGAGCCGATCCACACGAACCAAATGGTGAGCAGGTGAATCTTCTTAGGCAGCCGATCCCAGCCAAAGATCCACAACCCGATGAATGTGGCCTCAAAGAAGAACGCGATGAGTCCCTCCATCGCGAGTGGCGCCCCAAAAATATCACCCACGAAGCGGGAGTAATTCGACCAGTTCATGCCGAACTGAAACTCTTGCACGATGCCGGTTACGACGCCCATTGCGAAGTTGATCAGAAAGATCTTGCCGTAGAGCTTGGTGAGGCGCAGGTATTTCACCTGATCCGTGCGCACCCAGGCGGTCTGCAAAATGGCCACGAGCAGCGCCAGGCCGATGGTGAGTGGAACAAACAGGAAGTGATAGAGCGTCGTGAGCCCGAACTGCCAGCGAGCGAGCGTTAACGCATCCAAGAATTCGTTCACGAGTTCTCCAGAATGCCGAGCGCGCCCACTGCGGGTCGCACTCCCGTAGTGAGTTCCGTCAAAGGATGGTGATGCCTCCCGGACCTACTGACCAGTGGCCAGTCGATCACAATTCTAACGAGTCTGTGAATTTCCTGCGAATTCATCTTGATGTCAAGCGATATATCTCTCGACACGCAGCTAAGCAAGGCCGACCCCCGCCCCACCTAGACTGGAGGGGTGACGGAACTCAGACGGCCCGACAGCAGACCCAGATTTGCAGCGCGGGTCGAGGACTGGATTCATCGACGCCGCCAGAAGCGAGCGCTTTCGAGCGGCAAGACCCCGGGCATCATTCCCTACATCAGCTACGGCTCAACGACGTGGGTGCGAGTGATCGGGCGGGTGCTCTACCTTGCTCCCGAACCCAAGAAAACCGGCCGCGCTTCGCGCGTAGCCGAGGTGCAGCGGGTGCGCGGTTGGCGCAGCTTCGCGAGCCTGCACGTACCATTCACCCCGGTTCAGGTGCACATTGACGGCAAGCCGGTGGCTGAAATCGTGTCCGATCGTGGAGGTGTTCTGGATTCGATAGTGCAGGTCGAGCTGTCGCCCGGCTGGCACACGATTGGCCTGCGCACCGAGCACAGCGAGCCTGCCAATGCCCCGGTGTACATTGTGGATCCGGAGGCGCGCTTCGGAATCATTAGCGACGTCGACGACACCATATTGAACACCGCCCTCCCCAAGCCCTTGGTCGCGGCCTGGAACAGTTTCGTGCTCGACGAGCAGGCGCGGACGTCGACACCCGGCATGCCGGTGCTCTACGACCACCTCATTGCAGAGCACCCCGGCTCACCGGTGCTGTACCTCTCCACCGGGGCTTGGAACGTCGCGCCCGCGCTCAGCAGGTTTCTCGAGCGCAACCTATTTCCTATGGGTCCGCTGCTCCTCACCGATTGGGGTCCCACCCACGACCGCTGGTTTCGCAGCGGTACCGAGCACAAGCAGCGCGAGCTCAACCGCTTGGCCACCGATTTTCCTGAGATCAAGTGGGTCCTCTTTGGCGATGACGGCCAGCATGACGAATCGCTTTATCACGAGTTCTCCTCTGCCCACCCCGAGCACGTCGCCGCGGTGGCGATCCGGCAGCTGTCGACGAGCCAGGCCGTGCTGGCCGGCGGTCGTTCGAAAGCGCGGTTGCATCGAAGCGTGAGCGGAGTTCCCTGGGTGTATGGCCCCGACGGCGCAACCCTGCGCGAGGAGCTGACTCGACTGGGTCTGCTGTGACCGCACCCATCACCAGGCCGTGGCGTCGATTCGAGCGGCGAATGACCGGACGCTTCACCGTGTCACACCGGGCGCCGCTCCTGCAGATACTGAAGGCTGCAGCAGCGGCGATCCTCACCTGGTTCGTGTGCTTGTGGGTATTTCCCGAGCAGCTTCCCATCTTCGGCGCGATCGCCGCGCTGCTCTCGGTGCAAGAAAGCGTGGATCAGTCGCTCACCCGAGGCATCGAACGCGTCGTCGGTGTCCTCCTCGGAGTCAGTGTTGCCCTCGGCGCAGGCGCACTCTTTGGTCCGCAGAGTTGGCTCTTCCTCGCTGCAATCATCGTGTCGATGGGGCTCGGATGGCTCCTGCGGATGACGAACTCATCGACGAATCAGATCGCCATCTCGGCACTTCTCATGATTGCACTCGGTGGACTCTCACTGGGCTATGGCTTTGAACGGCTCATCGAGACCATCATCGGTGCGGCGATCGGCATATCGATCAACGCACTCATCGTTGCCCCGGTGCGCACGACTCCGGTGCATCTCGCCATCGGTAACCTCACCCGGCACAGCGCACAGGCGCTGCGACGCCTTTCCGAGGCGCTCGAGGAGCCACGCGAGCGCGAATGGATCGACAGAATGATGCGTGACGCTCGGCGCCTGCAGAGCGAGCGTGATGAAGTCCACCAGCTCTTGCGAAACGCCCGGGAGAGTCTCCGCCTCAACCCGCGCGGGCCAAGATACCGGGCCATCCTGGGCGAGGATGACGAAATGTTCTCGCGACTCCAGCCCATTGTGACTCAGGTGGTGGGCATGACCCGCGCGCTGTCAGACAACTACGGGAAGGGGCTGGTCGGAGTGCCCCAGGTGAGTGGCATGGCGGTCGAGTTGCGCCGTGCGGCACACGACCTGGAGCGACTCGGACACCCAAGTTCCGAACCCCTGAGCCATTCGGAGCCTCCAGCGCTTACCGCGCCGTACGTCATTTCGCAGCCCCATCCCGTGTACTGGCAACTGATCGGTTCACTCATGGAGGATCTCCGGCGGGTGCGCGGGCGCATCACCGGAGAGATCGAGTAGCCCCACCTGCTGTCAGTGCGCTGCGCTCGGCGTCCTTACTGCTGAACTGAGGCAGTGGCCTCACCAGCTAGCGAAGCCCTGCGGCCTTCGCTACTCAGTGAACTGAGGCAGTGGCCTCACCAGCTTTCACAGCGAAGCCCTGCGGCCTTCGCTACTCAGTGAACTGAGGCAGTGGCCTCACCAGCTTTCACAGCGAAGCCCTGCGGCCTTCGCTACTCAGTGAACTGAGGCAGTGGCCTCACCAGCTTTCACAGCGAAGCCCTGCGGCCTTCGCTACTCAGTGAAAGCTGCTTGCACATCAAGCGTGATCGTGACCTCGCTTCCGAGCAGGAGCCCACCGGTCTCGAGCGGAGCGTTCCACTGAATGCCAAAGTCCTCGCGCTTCACCTTCGTCGTCGCGGTGAAGCCAGCCTTGTAGTTGCCGTAGGCGTCCTGTCCGAAGCCACCGAACTCAAAGTCGAATGTCACAGGCTTGGTGACGCCACGGAGGGTCAGGTCTCCGTCTACCAAGAACGTGCCACCATCCTCGCGAATGCCGGTACTCACAAAGGTGAACTGCGGGAACTCCTCGACTGCGAAGAAATCGTTTGTGCGCAGGTGACCATCGCGATCGGCCTGGTTCGTGTTGATCGAGGCAACCTCAACGTTCGCCTCAACCGTGGATTCGAGGGGGTTCTCAGCGGTCACGAACGTGCCAGCGAACTGCTCGAACTTGCCCTTGACCTTGCTAATCGCAAGATGGCGAACGGAGAAGCCGACCTCGGTGTGTGTGGGATCAATGACCCACGTTCCGACGCGGTAGCCGGGGATCTGATCTGCGGTAATGGTCATAGGTGTGTCCTCCAGGTCTCAAAACGTTGAATGATTGATGTTTCAACTAAAAGGAGACTAGCAAGAAGCACGTAAGATGGTCAAGTATTCACGTGAATGTTTTTTAAAGTTTGTGGATCCCCTACCGAGGGCGACGTTTCGCTGACTCCCGGGCACGCAGTGCGGTGTGGTCATCGAACACGCGCGGCTCAAAACCGCCATAGCGCCGGTGGGATGCGGTCGCGATGAGGAAATCCGAGATCGCAGGGTTCTTTGGCAAGAGCGAACCGTGCAGGTAGCTCCCGATGACGTTGTGTGCGCGAGCGCCTTCCACTCCATCGCGCGGGTTGTTTCCCGCTCCGCGAGTGACCCTACCGAGGGGTCGCGAACCCGGCCCGAGCACCGTATCGCCGCTGTGGTTTTCGTAGCCGATAATCTCGCCGAACTCGTCGCTCTCCAACACGATATTGCCGATCATTCGCGTGTCTCCGCCGCGCGTTTCAACGTCGAGCACGCCAATGCCGGTCAGTTCCTCTCCGGCGTGAGTCACAAAGCGGTGACCGAAGAGTTGGTAGAGCCCGCAAATCATCAGCATTGGCACGCCGTCAACGGCCAACTGGCGAAGCGCTTCTCCCTTGGTCACGAGATCCGCTGCCACCCGGCCCTGACCAGAGTCCTGACCGCCACCGCCCACGATAATGTCCACGTGCGTTGGGAGGGGGCCACCAGGATTCACTTCCACGACTCGGGGGGCAAACCCATGCGCGTGAGCGCGGCGGGTGAGCGCCAGGACGTTGCCGCGATCCCCGTAGATATTCATGTCACGCGGGTACAGGGACACGATTACGAGTTCGCGCTCCCCCGAAACCTCGTTCGACTGTTCTTGGAGCGTCACCAGATGTCCTCCACCTTCGTCAGCGTGGCGAGCTCCTTTCGGAGCGCAAGCATGGCCGTGTATGTGCAGTAGATTCGGCGCGGCTGACCAGAGGTGCGACGACGAAACTCGGCGAGCGCGCGCTGCGGGTCCTCATCAACATGCCCAACCCCCACCTCATCGTGTTCAAGCCGAAGCGCCATGTCCCATGCCCGCGTTCCCGAGACAGTATCGACCCCGGTCTCCGCAAGCGATCCAAAATCTACATCCCAGAGCCACGACATATCCCGACCGTCGGCATACTGATCGTTGATCGCAATCATCGAAGCAACCCCAGCGGCGGGAAACGAGGCGAGAGCCAGCCGAAAGCCTGCGGGGTTCTTCACCAGCACCAGTTCGAGCGTGTTGCCATCGAGCTCAAGTTGTTCCCCTCGACCGAAGGCCGGGCGAACGTGCGCGAGAGAAGCAATCAACTCTTCCGTTGTCGCGCTCACCCCCTGTGTCTCTGAATTTCTCGTGACTCCCCCGCGCAACACGAGCCTTACCGTTGCGAGGGCCGCCGCCGCGTTAAACGTGTTGTAGAGCCCCTCAAGCTTGAGATCAGTGCGATGATCTGCCCCGTCGACGCGGAAGACTGCCTCGTGATCTCCTACCTCGATGAGCGTCACGTCTGCGTCGGCGCGCTCAGCCTCGGCTGAGTCCGTGGCCGCTGGTCCCCCGCGATGAAAATCATCGTCGCTCGGAAACATCTCCCGCAGATGGTCGGAGAGCCCAAACGAGGTCACTTCAATGCGATCGCTCTGACTCGCCCCCGTGCGATCCAACAGTGGATCCTCACGATTGACGACCAAGCCCGCTGTCGTGGACTCGGCGATACGTTGTAGCAACTTGGCGGTCGCGTCAATCTCGCCGAATCGATCAAGCTGGTCGCGCAACACGTTGAGCAGCAGTGTGTATCGAGGCTTCACTCGCGCGATGAAGTGGATCGCGTGCGCCTCGTCGAGCTCGAGCACGGCGATGTCCGCGTCGAGCCGACCTGCGAGAGAACATTCCTGCACCGCAGCAGCAATCACCCCGCGCGAGAAGTTTGAGCCGGTCCGGTTGGTGAAGACGCGAAGCCCCTGTGACTCGAGGATCTCGACGATCATCTTGGTGGTAGTCGTCTTCCCGTTTGTGCCGCTCACTGCGACCACCCCGTAGGGCAGCCGGCCGAGCGCGCGGGAGAGAAAACCCGGGTCGAGCTTTTCTATGACGAGGCCAGGAAGAGCCGATCCGCCACCGCGCAAACGCGCAACCTGCCGCACCGACTTGCCAATTACGGCTGAGAGCACATCACGCATGTACCCAGCGTACTGACCTAGTGGGCGCGCTGGCAGCCCGGGCACCAGTAGAGCTTGCGGTTCGCCATGTCTTCAAGGGTGATGGACGCACCGCAGCGCTTGCAGGGGGTGCCTTCCAGCTTGTACACCCAATGCCGATCGTCTCGTTCTTGAAGCGCGCGGAGGTAGGCCTCGCCCTCGAGCCCGTCGATGGTGATCATCTGGCCCACGGTGATCCCGATGTCGAGCAGGTGTGCCCAGTCATCCCAAAGCTCGACGAGCACTCGTTCGCTGAGCGATCCAGCAGGAGTGTGCGGGTCGAGCTCAGCCCGAAAAAGAAGTTCCGCACGGTACACATTTCCAATGCCAGCGATCACCGACTGGTCCATCAAGACCAAACCGATGGGGGTGCGACGTTTCTTGGCTCGAGTAATGAAACGAGCCCGTTCAGCTTCGGTATTCGCATTCGCGGGATCAGGGCCGAGACGATCAAGTACCGCCGCGACACCCTCCGGCGGCAATACCTCGCAGGCGGTGGGCCCGCGTAAGTCAGCGCACACCCGCTCGTTCAGAAGCCGCACGCGGACTTGCCCGACGGGTTCAGGGGGAAAGGTATCTGCCGAGAGTCCTTTGCTATCGTGCTCAGCCATGCGCACGCGGGTTCGACGTGGCGCACCAATAGAGGCTACCGAGTCTTCGCCATCCGCATCCAGTGGCGGGCTTGTGGCCACCCCACGCTGGCTCGTGTCAGTACCGACCATGCCCGTCTGACCGAGCTTGGTTCGCCCAGAAGCTTGCGCGTGCAACTGGATACGCGGATCCACCGCAACGTCGCCCGCGAAGTCCCAGGCGCCATAGATGCCCAGGTGCACGCGCAGCCAGTCGCGCTCCTCGAACTCGAGAAACATCTGTTTACCCACGGCCCGCGCGTCCGTCATCTCGCGGCCGTTGAGAAGCGCAGCGCCGAGGGAGAATCGCCCTTGCGGGCTCGATACCGCAGGGGCCGTACCGACGAAGTTGACGCCAAATTGCCGCGCGATGCGGTGGACGGAATGCCCCTCAGGCACACCTACCTCCCTGCTCGCGTATCAGACCACACAACGCCCAAAGCCGAGGACGGCTTCGGCACATACGGCGCGCAGAGCGATGCTCTGCCCGGAGCGCCTGGGTGCCCTCAGGCACTACAGCGAATCCACCTGCTTGCCCGCGATTGCCCCAGTGCGCTCGTACTCTCCGAGCTGGGCGATGCGGCGAACGTGGCGCTCATCACCCGAGAAGGGTGTCGCGATGAAGATCTCGATCAAGCGAATCGCTTCCTCCACCGAGTGCTGGCGCGCGCCGATTGAGATCACGTTGGCGTTGTTGTGCTCGCGGGCGAGGGCTGCGGTTGATTCGTTCCAGACGAGGGCCGCGCGTATCCCTTCGACTTTGTTCGCTGCCATCTGCTCTCCGTTGCCCGAGCCGCCAAAAACGACGCCGAGGGTCTCGGTGCCCGCGCGTTCGTCTCTGGCGACACCCAACGCCGCGTTGATACAGAAGGATGGGTAGTCGTCGAGCGCGTCGAACTCTTCGGGCCCGTGGTCGATGACCTCGTGACCGAGCCCACGCAGATGCCCTTGCAGTTGCTGGCTGAGCTCAAGCCCGGCGTGATCGGTGGCAATGTGAATACGCATGCGTGCTGCCCTCTCGTTACGGTCGTGGCGATGAGTTGAACTGTGGGCCGACCCCGCGGCCGCGCTTCAACTCGTAGAATCCAGAGATGCTCGCGGCGGCGTGCACGCCATCCCAGAGCTTCAGAGCGTCGTCTCCAGTGGGGGCTGGGCTCACGACCGGGCCGAAAAACGCCACGCTGTCGATCGCGATGATCGGAATTCCTACGCCGGGGCCCACGAGATCGATGCCGCGCTGGGTGCTGGCGACCAGTTCCGCTTCATGCTCGCCCGAATCCGCTGCGGCGGCGAGCGCGGCAGGCAACCCGACCTCGTCGAGCGACTCGGCAATAATGACGTCGACGTCATCACGTCCGGCCGGATGCAGACGGTTTCCAATGGCAGTGTAGAGCTCGGCAACGGCCCGACCACCGTGAGCTTCGCTGACCGCAGTGAGGACCCGACCCATGCGGTGCCCCTGGCGCTGTCCCTCCGCGTGATCGCCCGCATCGACTCCCTCGTTCAGCACGGCCAGACTGAACGGATGCCACTGCACCTCAAAGTCCCGAAGATTGGCAACCTCACTCACCCACCGGCTCGTGATCCACGTCCATGGGCAGATCGGGTCGAACCAAAATTGGACGGCGGGAGTCGTGCGTTCTGTCATACCTCAAGTGTAGTCAGCTTGCGGGAATAGGCTGGGTGGCGACGGTGTCCGCGCAAGCGGACCGATCCACCAGAAAATGCGAGGAGCATCGTGCCCGGAGAAAACCTCACCCGCGCTGAAGCGATCGAACGCGCAAGCGTCGTACGTACCCACAGCTACGAGATCGACCTCGATCTCACCACCGGCGCAGAACTGTTTCGCGTCGTGACCACCGTGAGGTTTTCGGCCACACCCGGAGAAAGCACCTTCATCGATCTCATCGCAGCGGAGGTGCACAGCATCACACTCAACGGCGACGAACTCGACCCCGCGACGAGCTACGCCGATTCACGGGTATCGCTTACCGGCCTCGCTGCCGAGAACACCCTGCGCATCGTGAGCGATCAGCGTTACATGAACACGGGCGAGGGACTGCACCGTTTCGTTGATCCTGTGGACGGAGAGGTGTACCTGTACTCCCAGTTTGAGGTGCCCGATTCTCGTCGCATGTTTGCCGTGTTCGAGCAGCCTGACCTGAAGGCGACGTTCGCGTTCCGCGTCACCGCGCCCGCCCGCTGGCAGGTCATTAGCAATCAGCCGACCCCTGTTCCCACCCCCGTCGGGGAGCACGATGGTGAGTCGATTGCGACGTGGGCGTTCGCACCCACCCCGGTAATATCGAGCTACATCACCGCGCTGATCGCAGGCCCATACCGTGTCGTTCGGTCGGAGTTGACGAGCAGTGACGGCCGCATCATCCCGCTCGGAGTGTTCTGCCGAGAGTCGCTCAGCGAGTATCTCGATGCCGAGTACCTGTTCGAGAAGACCCGCGAGGGGTTCGCGTTTTTCGAAAAGCAGTTCGACTACCCATACCCGTTCGACAAATACGACCAGATTTTCGCGCCCGAGTACAACATGGGCGCGATGGAGAATGCCGGCGCGGTGACGTTCACCGAAACGTACGTGTTCCGCAGCAAGGTCACCGACGCGATGCGGGAGCGTCGAGTCGTGACGATCTTGCACGAGCTAGCGCACATGTGGTTCGGCGATCTCGTGACGATGCGCTGGTGGAATGACCTGTGGCTCAACGAATCGTTCGCTGAATACATGTCGACCCTCGGTGTCGCGGAGGCAACCGAATGGAAAGATTGCTGGACGACCTTCGTGGCAAGTGAAAAGTCGTGGGCGTACCGACAGGATCAGCTGCCTTCGACTCATCCGATCGTCGCCGAGATTCGCGACCTCGAAGATGTTCTTGTCAATTTCGATGGCATCACCTACGCGAAGGGCGCCTCGGTGCTCAAACAACTCGTCGCATGGGTGGGTCGCGAGCCCTTCATGCGAGGCGTTCACGACTACTTTGTCAAACATCATCACGGCAACACCGAGTTACCCGACCTGCTCGCCGAGCTGGAGACGCACAGCGGCAGAGACCTGGGCAACTGGTCGAAGTTGTGGCTCGAGACAGCTGGGGTCAACACTCTGCGGCCGGTGTGCGAGGTCGACGAGTCCGGAGCCTACTCCTCGTTCGCCATCGCGCAGACCGCAGTTGAGGAATACCCCACCCTGCGTCCACACCGGATTGCGATTGGGCTGTACTCGCACGGCGTTGACGGTGCACTCGCGCGAGTGCACCGCATCGAAACCGATGTCGATGGTGCGCTCACCCAGGTGCCCGAGCTCATTGGCATCAACAGGCCAGACTTGCTGCTGCTCAACGACGATGATCTGACCTACGCGAAGATCCGTCTGGATGAGACCTCGCTCGCGACCGTGCTTGATGGACTCGGAAACATCACCGATTCCCTCGCTCGGGCCCTCGTCTGGGGAACGCTCTGGGACGCGACTCGCGACGGCGAATTCGCGGCATCGCGCTTTGTCGATGTCGTGCTGCGTCACATCGCTGCGGAGACGCAGTCCACCACGCTCCGCACGCTCATCGGCCAACTGCTCCTGGCGGCCGCGAGCTATGTGGCTCCGGAGCGACGCGCGGCGACGCTCGAGCGTGTCGCCGATGCGCTGTGGCAGCTCGCCGTAGATGCCGAGCCGGGCTCGGATCGGCAGTTCCAATTTGTCCGCGCCTTCGCGCAGCTGGCATCCACCAGCGAACAGCTTGACACCGTGCTTGCGCTGCTCGATGAACGCGCGCCGCTGGATGGCCTTGATATCGACACCGACCTGGGGTGGGAGTTGCTCATCTCCCTCGCGGCCGGTGGGCGTGCGACATCTGAGGAAATCGAAACCGCGCTCACCGAGGACCGCACCGCGACCGGGCAGCAGTCGGCCGCACACGCCCGTGCGGCCCTCCCGACGGCTGAGGCCAAGACTGCGGCCTGGGATTCGGTTTTCAAAGCTGCCGATTTGCCGAACGCGATCGTGCGGGCAACCGGTCTGGGGTTCCTGCGCGCCCACGACCGGTCACTGCTTGTGCCGTTCATCGATCGGTACTTTGATTCGTTGCTCGCAATCTGGAACTCGCGCAGCTACGCGATCGCCGAGGAGATTATCGAGGGGTTCTACCCCGCGCCGCTCGCGTCCGAACCGCTTCGGGCAGCGAGCCGCCACTGGCTTGAGCAGCATCCTGAGGCTCCCGCAGCCCTGCGCAGGCTTGTGACTGAGCATGTGGCCGGGGTGGATCGAGCCCTGGCAGCACAGGCCGCCGATGCGAGGCTCGCCGATGGCTGAGTTTTGGGCCGCGGTCAGCGGATTCTTCATCACATACCGAGTGCCGTTTTCCGTGGTGCTCATCGTCGTGGGAGCGCTCATCGCGAATTGGGTACTGCGACGCGTGCTTGATCGCAGCGTCAGCCACGTCGTGCGCGGTGTGAAGCGTTCGCAAGACGTCGAATCCACCCAAGAGCTGCAGGCCACCCCACACATGAACGCGCGGGCCGTGCAGCGCACCCGCACCCTCGGCACGGTCGGTCGTCACGTCATCTCCTGGACGATCGTCGTCGCCGCCGCGATTGCGATTCTCTCGCAGCTCGGCGTGAACCTCACGGCGATGCTTGCATCGGCAGGTATTGTCGCGGCCGGTCTCGCCTTCGGCGCCCAGAACATCGTCAAAGACATCCTGAACGGGATTTTCATGGTCTTTGAGGATCAACTCGGCGTAGGTGACTGGGTGACCATCGATCAAATCAGTGGCACCGTGGAGGATGTGGGCATACGTGTCACCAAGGTGCGGGCGATCGACGGCACCCTGTGGTTTGTGCGCAACGGCGAGATCCTGACGCTTGGCAACGCGTCGCAGGGCTGGGGCCGCGCCATCATCGACATCGCGGTTGCCGCCGACACCGACCTCGCGCTCGCCGAGCAGGCCGCGCTCGAGTGCGGCAAAGAGCTTCTCTCTTCCCCGCAATATGCGCGCCGCGTCACCGGCCTTCCCGAGATGCTCGGGCTGGAGAGTGTCTTCGGAGACCGCGCAACACTCCGGTTCATGGTGCGCACGAGGCCTGAGGCCCAGTGGGCTGTCCAGCGCGAGCTACGGTCACTCATTAAAAAGAGGTATGCCGAACTCGGTATCGAGTTGGCCAGCGAGCTCCCCAAATACCCTGGAGGTTCCGTATGAACGAGGCAGCACCCGATCTCCCTCCACCAGCGCCGCGGTTGACCCTCCGGTCGGGAGCTGACGGTGCGGCGCTCACGGAGACCCTGTGGGCGCAGGTCGGCGGCACCGAAACATTCGAACGCCTCGTGCGCGCGTTTTACCGTGGCGTGCGCGAAGATGAGCTTCTTGCGCCGATGTACCCCGACGCAGACTGGGAGGGCGCGATTTGGCGACTGCGCACGTTCCTCGAGCAGTACTGGGGTGGGCCCACGACATACTCGGAGCAGCGCGGACATCCGCGTCTTCGAATGCGACACGCACCATTCCCGGTGACCCCCGAAGCGCGTGAGCACTGGCTCGCCCACATGTATGCCGCCCTTGATGAGGTGGCGCTCCCGCCGATGCACGATGCCGCGTTCCGAGACTATGTTGATCGCGCCGCTGTGGCGATGGTAAATCGATTCGAGTAGTCGATTCGACCTGTGGCGCGGAGCTCGCAGACCTGGTCTGCCCTCAGACCTGCGGCTGGTCGGATTGCGGGGGAACTTCAGACTGCTGTGGCGCCTGAGGAGGCTCGGGCGGCGGCACCTCGGTGACCGTGGTCCCGGTTCCCAGCCTCTTCAGCGGCGTGTTCGAGTTACGACCGGGAATGCTTGAGTTTTCGACGCCCTTCACCTCGCCGGTCTTCTGGTCATAAGTGCGCAGGTCAAGCATTTCCGTCGCAGTTTCGCGCTCGAAAGCGTGCCGTTTATCGGTGTTGCGGTAGCGCAGAAAAATCAACATGTAGAAACCGATGCCGCCGACCGGGCCGAGAAGCCACAGCCACGAGCCGCCCTCCTCCGCGCCGAAGCCGAATTCATCCGCAGCCGGTAGTACTGCCCCGAGGGCGCCGAGCGCGTCGTGGAGGGAAAGTGACGCCATCGCGAGCTGTTCCATGAGCATGGCAGTTTCCTATCCCGTGAAGAAGTCGAGAAAACCGCCGACCACGGTGCCGACGATGCCAATGATGACTGAAACGGTGATCAGACGACCGTAGCGGATCGGGACGCTACCCATGGTTTCGCCCGTGCGGCCGTTCACCGCTACGAAATGGGTGAGCTTGCCGTCGAAGTAGCTGTAGAGCCACACCGGCACGGAAATGGCGACCCAACGGGTGCCCTTCAGCGTCAGGTGCTCAGTTTCCCAGCGCACCCCCCGATCGTACTTTCCGGCCGTCTCGGTCGCGCGCTGCCGACCGATCGAGAGCAGGCGATTGTGCGCCTCACCGCCAAGTGCCGAAACATCAAGGTCACGCTTCTCCGCAGTAAACCCGCGCAGATAGTTCGCGTTGTAGGCCACCGCGGCCTTCACATCAAAGGGCTGAATCGTGTTGATGATGTTGTTGGTGTTCCGAGACCAGTCGATGTCGGCCCGATGGGCGGATGATTCGAGCATCACGTCATCGATATGCAGGTCGAAGGATCGCGCCACCTGATACACGTCAGCGTCGTACAGCGTCACTTCGTCGTCTCCGCGCTTGCGCGTGTAGCGCCGCGTTTGAACCTCGCCAAATCCGGTGAGGTCGAGATGGGTATTCGCGTCGAGCAGAAGGTAGGGCATGTACACGCCGACCACCTCCGTCGGGGCGAACTCCTTCACAAATTTGGGATGAGCGAAGAATCGCCGCGACTTCACGAACTGGTCAATGCGTGCGATCGCGTTGTCGCGCGTGATGCTGAATGGCAGCAGCCCATCTGGCACCGCACCATTCGGCTGCTGCGTATTGATTGAGAGCGTCTGCCTGCACCAGTGGCATCGCGATTGCAGCGCCTCCTGTGTGTTCACCACGACGTCCGCCCCGCAGGCCTGACACTTCAGCGTCAGCACGTCTTCAGCCGATTCTTGAAGTGAACCAGCACCGGAGGCGATAGTGGTGCCCCGCAGATCACCGATAGCCGAGTCGAGGCCGAACTGCGCCTCGATCGCCGACTCTGCCCACTCGTGTCGGCAGAAGTGACAGATAAGCATGCCGGTGGCAGGACGCAGCGAAATCTCCGTCGAGCCGCACTTGGGGCACTTGTCGAGACCGTCGGCTTTGCCGGTCGACGTGTCGATATGGTTCTCTGCCATGTCGTGCCTAGAGACCCAGCAGCGCCTTCTTCGCCGCCTCGAAATCTTCCGCCGTAATCAGACCCTGATCGAGCATCTGCTTGAACTGACCAAGCTTTGCGACAGGATCCTCAGCTGCGGCAGGGGCAGCAGCAGCCGCTTCCTGCTCCGCCGGTACGGTCTGCTGTGGCTGTTGCTGTTGCGCTTGTTGCTGCTGATTTTGCTGCTGTTGGAAGTTGAGCGCCTGGCCCGTCATTCCGACACCCATACCCATCATCGCCATGCCGCCCGCGCCCGTATTGGACCCGGCCGCCTCGAAGCCGCGAGCGACCGACTGCTGCAGGAACGACGATCCACGATTGCCGGAGAGCGCATCGGCCTTCTTCACGTCGCTCAGCAGCTTCTGCGTATCGGCATCGTACTCAATCGACTGGATTGCCGTACTCACGATCACGAGCCCGCGATTTGAGGCCCACTGGTAGCCAGACTCGACCGCTGCCGAGAGAGATTGAGCGAACCCCAGCGCGTCGCCCTGGATGCGAGCCATGCGGTTGCCCTTGCTGGGGTCATTCGTGTAGATCGAGAATGCCGGCGCCAGCGAGGAGACCACTTCATTGAAGAGCTGCGCCGCGGCATCATTGTCGAGATCGCTGAAATCGAACACCCGTGCGTCAGCGCTCAAATACGTGAGCGGCACGAATTGCTTCACAAACAGCACCGGGTCTGAGATCTTCAGCGTGTAGGTGCCACGGGTGATGGCGCCCACCTGGGTACCCAGAAACGCATCATCCCAGTAGATTTCGCTCTGGGTTCCGAAGCGGTTGTTCGGGATCTCTTTGAGATTGACATAGAAGGCCAGGTGCTGGGCCCCGGGCTGCCCACCAAATTTGAAGCGCTCCCACGACTGCAACACGGTGGATGCGAGCAGGCCGCCGCCGGTAAAAATTGACTTCGCCTGCGGGTCAGTCGTGGTGAACGTGTACCCGCCAGCTTCAGCGACGAGCCCGGTCAGCTCGCCGTTGAGGAACGTCAAGAGTCCGTAACCCTCGGGAACCACAATCAGTGAGCCGTCGGTGATGATGTTCTGCGAGCCCTTGGTGTTGGATCCCCGCCCCGCATTGGTTCCCTTGGGCACCGCTGGGAAGAGTGCGGCGGTCGGAGCGAGTCCGGCGGGCGGCTGCAGGAAGTCGATCCACTGATCGGCAAACATCCCGCCGATCGCACCTGAAAACGCCTTGATGAAGCCCATGGTCTCCCCTTTGCTCGGTCGCTCGCCTCCTGATGGGTGCGCACGTCTGTCTTCATCCTATGAGTTCCCGAGCGCCCGGGGAAGGGCAGACCCGCCCCCACGGTTCCGAACGGGTCGGTATTCGCGCGCGGCTGCGATACGCTATTTTGGTCGCCTCCGTAGCTCAGGGGATAGAGCAGGAGCCTTCTAATCTCTTGGTCGCAGGTTCGAATCCTGCCGGGGGCACCAGATCCACGAAGCATCGCTTCGGGGATCCGGTGACCCCAATCGCCACAGCGATTGCCCACGGAGCGAAGCGAGGGGTGGGGCACTCACTAAAGAACGCATCGCGTTCGACTGAGTGACCCCAATCGCCACAGCGATTGCCCTTAGCGTTGCTGCGGTCGAGCACCGCCGATGAAGCAGGAGATGTCGCACTCCCTGTTCAAAGTGAAATGAACTTGTACTCGAGGGCACGAAGGATCAGTCCAGCGAAGTTCTCCGCCTGGAGCTTCTCTCTCAGGTGACTTGCATGCGTCTTTACAGTCGACACGGCGACTCCCAATTCTCGAGACATCTCTTTGTAGCTATTCCCAGCGCAAATGAGATGCAACGTATCGAGCTCTGTCGGAGTCAGCTGTGGGAGATGAGTGTGATGAGCAGGAGGTAAGTCTCCACTCAGCTGAATTTCGGCCATGAGCCCTCGGAGTAACAGCGGGTCTTCCTCGAATGCGGCCGCAGCACGCACGGCTTCGACGACCACCCTGGGTGGTGCTGTTTTATCGATCACCGCCATCGCACCTGCGTGTATCGCGCGCGCGAGACCAGGCCCCGGTGCCGTAGTGGTAAGTATGACGATTCGCGCGTTCGGATCAAATCGCCGGATCTGCTGAGTCGCCTCAACACCTGTCATACCGGGTGGCATCGACAGGTCCATTAGCACGACATCTGGAGTCGCCGCTCGGTAGACATCAATCGCGGTCTCGCCGCTGAACGCGGGCGGAGCAACACTGATTCCCTCTTCGGCGGAAAGAAGTTGCGTGAGCGCGAGAGTGACCCACGGGTCGTCGTCGACTATGAGCACCGAAATTGCGTTTGAATCAGTCATAGGCGGTACCGGATGTAAAGATCTGGATTCGTGAATTCCCGTAGTGCACTGAGAAACATCAACGCCTTTCTCAGGGGCTGTCCGAGCGATTGAAAATTCTGTTCTGCCCATCCTCTCGATACACATCATCCGGGGCTTCCTTACCTCTGGAAAATGTTCTCCGAGATCCGTGTCGTTTCATCCGGGGCGGGTTGACCATCGGGTTGAACAATAAACGTCCCGAGCAAGCCAGAAGTTTCGAGCCGCGATCTTCCGCAACTCGCTATCCAATCAATATCAGTCTGGTACACCACAAGACAGATTTCACTGCGATCTGCACCACTAGCCAACCAAAATGACTGATCTCCAATCTCTGCAGCCAATCGAGATGAGTCATGATCGAGCTCGACCACGTCGATGACTTCAGGCAGGGAGTCTGAAGCTGTCCTTTCTCTATCAAGAACTGAATAGTCTGAGCAGCCTGTAACCACTAGGCCCAGCAATAGAACCGGAAGCATGCGCCCGTTTGGCCTCATAGTCGCCCCTAAGAATCAATCGGTGTTTCAAGGAAAGTAAACCTGACAAATTATGTTTTCGGAACCAGACACAAATGGCGTGTTCGTCCAATAGCAACCGTTCCTTGCACCCGCACGCGGCGAGTGCGTTAGCCATGCGCTTCCGGTTCCGACCGACTGATTCGTGAGGTATCCTGCAACATAGGTCGCATTTACTGCGGTCCAACCCCCCGTGGCAGTGTCAGTACGACCTCCCGTTACAGTCACTGTAGATGACATCTTGAGGCTCCCCGAAGTACTTCCACCAGCAAAGTAAGTAGCCGATGCAGCATGGGCAACACTAGCTACGCCTATCGCAAGACAGATGCCGAGCAGGCCTGCGACTGCGACTCTAAGAATAGATCGAATGCCGTCGTCAGTCTTCACGGTTCTAATTGCCTTTGCGCTTCGTTCTCATCGAAGAACGGAAGAATACGAGGCTTGAAGTTCGTGACTTCGGGATTGATCTTCGCAGCAATATCCTGGGCTTTGGTTGTACTTGCTGGATCAACGGTGATGAGATTCTGACCACCAACAGCTACCGAATCAGGTACCACGTAACGTTCTACGGCTGTCTGCGACTCATTCCAGACCTGAAGTCCGATCCCCGAGGCATTAAATAGCTTCGCACTCGAGCAGGTCATTGAACCGGTCTCAGGTGACTCCGACACGACAAGACAGAGTTCTTCTTCCCTATTGTAAACGACCCATGCCTTTTCATCATTGGCGGTAAGGAGCCTGCTGCTCCCGTCGAAGAGGTCATCGCCAGCGTTATTCAGAATGACCCCTGGAAGAGCGTCACTTGGATTCTGACTTTCATTGAGTACCGAAAGCTCGAATTTCTCAGATGTATCATTCGCAAAAGCAAGCGCTGCCGTAGGTGCTGCTACAACAGTTGCCAGGGCGGACACAATGCAGACCAGTTTCAATGTCTTCATTCTCATATTCTCGGACCTTTCCTCGAACTAATAGTTAATCCATCCTCGGACCAGCACTGAACCGGACACCCAAGTTGGGTACTCCCAGTTCGCTCCATTTCGGCTATTGGCTCTGGCGGAGTGCCAGTTGGTTACTGTCTGATAGGCAGCGGCAGACGAATAGACATAACCTGCCTCGTAACTGCTGTTCCGGGCTGTCCAGAGCGAGCCTCCAACCCAGGTCGTCCCGCCGTTGCTCGTCATCGTTCCAGACAAGGTAACCGAGGACATGGACAGATTCCCATTGAAATACTGGCTTGTTGCTGCGTGGGACGCAGCTGAAGATCCGAACAGCAGTAGCGCTGCCACCGCAGTTGCGATCACTCCACGATGTATTGCTTGTTTACTCTTAGATCCCGTTAAGTTCTTCATTTGACACCTCCTGGTCGCTTCCAACAATCGATTCAGTCATAGGCAATACCGTATGTATAGGTCTGGACTGGTGATCTTCCAAAGCGCACAGGGATATGCCATCGCTTCCACGGAAACCGACAAAGCCGGAAGGGCCTGGATGCTCGGAGCATCTGCGGGCAATTGAGAAAAAGGAATCGTTATAACAAAAAGCAGTGAGGCTACGATGTTCGTGATTCTGATTTAACCTGGGCACTGCTCGCCTGCGCATCATCCGAGCAGATGATATTTGGAACCCACGGCAGTGTGACCGACACCCGCACAGTGTGGCCGTCATGGTCAACTGCGACCGAGCCGCCACGACGCCCTGCTCTTGCAGTAAGACTCGCCGGTTGTGCAGGCAGATCAGTGTCTGCAACATTGACGCCTACCAGCAAGAGTGCTCGGTTCGGGCCTTCCTTGTGTGAGATCACAACAGAGCAGCACAGCGGATCAGTTGCGTGTCTCAGAATGTTGGTGACGAGCTCTCTCAGAGACTGCGCCGCATCCCTAAATAACTCAGCAGGAATTCGATCGGGCAAATCACCAATCCCGATTTCTAGGCCGAAACCAGAGGCTTGCGCAGTGGCTTCCAAACCTTCTGCGAGCACGTCGATCTCGGTACTCGCCACCGTTTGCTCGTCCATCTGCCGGTTTGAATCAGAGATCTTCGCGAGCGCCTCGCGGAGCTGCCATCGGGCATTGTCATTCTCAAGCAAGAGCCTCGTGACCAACTGATGTTGTTCACCGTCTTCACCGTCGCGGACGCGTGAAGCGAGCAGCCGAGATATGGCGGCCTGTGTGGTGAGGCTATGCGACACAGTGTCGTGCATCTCGGTATACAAGGACACCCGCAGCGACTGCGACTCTCTCTCATGCGCGACCGCCCCCGCGACCCGTGCCTCAGTCTCCCGGTGCACTCTGCGTTCAAGTAAGGCGCCCGAGAACGCAAGCGCGGAGGCCATCGCCCACTGGTAAAAGAAGAAGTGAAGCGGGATTCCAAGCATTGGTTGTATGAAGTTGGAAAGGAGCGTGAGAAGTAAATGAATGGCCGATAGCAGAAGCCAACTGCGCCATCTCCATGTCGCAAGCAGTGCGGCGGTTGCGAGTACCAGCGGCGTGTCGAAGGGGTCAAGGAAATCAGGGTAGAGAACAGCAAAGAGCACATACCCACCTGCGGCAGACAGCCCAGCACAGAGCGGAAAGAACGGGGCGAGAGCGATCAGAAGCACCATCGACATGTGCAGCATTACGTACCAGATCTCGCCACTTTGACGGGAAGTTGGCGACGTCAGAATGGTGACGATCAGGATGAGGGCATAAACGCGTATGGGAAGGTCAACGAGCCGAGAGCCAGCCAGCTTGCGAAGTAGTACCGGATGGCCACGCTTCGCGGCTTCTGCAGGAGTGAAGAGTCGGGGGCTGGGCATGCGACTCAGGCTATTTCACACCTCGTTCATCCGGGTGTCTGACACGGCGGAGTTGCTTGCCAGCACGATTCCCAGATTGCTGTGCCGTTTCATGACCTCAAGAAAACTGGGTATGCGCCAGGATTCGGGTCATATTATCGCGAAGAAAGCACTTGGTGTCACACCGTTGCCGTCTCAGTTCCATCACGCCCATTCCGCCTCCTCCTTGGCTGCGGGCTGGTCGACCTCAGCGTCTCCCAGAAAAGTTGGAGAGTGGTCTCCTGAAGTCCACCAGCATCAGGAGGCAACGCCTCAAGAAGCCGGGGACCCCAAGCGCCACACAACGCGGTGCAGCGCACTCACGCAGCGTAGCCTGGGTTTGCCCACGTTCCGTAGTTCCATAGGACCTGAGAGAAGGATCTTCCCATGCGCCAAGTCTTCCTCCACGGTGAACGAGATATTCGCGTCGACGATGTGGTCGATCCTGCGCTCGAAAACGGCATCGAGGCCGCCGGCCGCGATGCGATCGTGAGAGTCGTGGCTGCCTGCGTGTGCGGTTCTGACCTGTGGGGGTACCGCGGAGTGAAGCCGACTCCCAAGCCGCGGCCTATTGGTCACGAGTTCGTCGGTATTGTCGAGGAGGTCGGCTCGGCCGTTTCGCGGGTGCGGGTTGGAGACTTCGTCATCGCCCCGTTCTACGTCTGCGATGGCAGCTGCCTGAACTGCATCAATGGGTTCTCGAGCCACTGCCTGAATGGCGGATTCTGGGGCTCCAAGGTCCACGATGCGGGGTACGCGAATGCCGCGCAGAGCGAGCGCGTGCGGGTTCCGCTCGCCGATGGCACCCTCGTCGTGGTTCCCGGGCAGCCCGCCGAAAACATGATTCCGGCTCTGCTGAGCCTGTCTGATGTCATGGGAACGGGGCATCACGCGGCGGTTTCCGCCGGGGTGGGGCCTGGATCCACTGTCGCGGTCATCGGTGACGGAGCGGTCGGGCTCTGCGCGATCATCGCCGCGAAGCGCCTGGGGGCAACGCGGATCGTCGCGATGTCGCGGCACGCCGACCGGCAGGCACTCGCGAGGGAATTCGGAGCCACAGATGTGGTGCCAGAGCGCGGCGATGAGGGCATCGCCATTCTGAAAAACATGTTCGACGGAATCGGACCCGACTGCGTGCTCGAATGCGTCGGCACCGAGGAATCGATGGACACGGCGCTCCGCTCGGCCAGACCCGGCGGCCAGGTCGGCTTCGTCGGCGTGCCAGCTGGCGGTGCAGAGCTACCGATCGACACCCTGTTTGGCAGCAACGTCGGCGTGCGAGGTGGCATCGCCCCGGTGCGCAACTATATCGAGGAGCTCCTTCCTGAGGTGCTCGACGGATCGATCCAACCCGGACGTGTGTTCGACCTTGAACTGCCACTGGCGGAGGCCGCCGAGGCGTACCGCGCCATGGACGAGCGCCGCGCCATCAAGGTATTGCTGCGCCCGTAGCCCGTGGAGACATCCGGGGCCCACCCCCGACAGTAGAATTGAGTCGATGTTTCCTCGCCCCGCGCGCCCCCCGCGCGCAAAGCTGCCCTTCGAGGTCTGGGCGCTCGTGGCGGGCGGGTTTACGGTTGCGCTCGGCTACGGTGTGGTCGCCCCGGCGATTCCGCAGTACGCCCTCGAGTTTGGCGTGTCCAACCTGGCGGCGAGCGCGATCGTCAGCGCATTTGCGCTCATGCGGCTGGTGTCGGCACCGCTCGCCGGGTGGCTCGTCTCCCGCTTCGGCGAGCGACGCACGTATACCGTCGGGCTGCTCATTGTGGCGGTCTCAACCGGTGCCTGCGCTCTGGCGATGACTTACCCACAATTACTGCTGCTGCGCGGAGCTGGGGGCATCGGGTCTGCCATGTTCACGGTTGCCGCGACGGCCCTGCTGGTGAAGGTGAGCCCGCCCGATGCGCGCGGTCGTGTGGCCAGCCTGAACGCGGCCGGATTCTTGAGCGGCATGTTGCTCGGGCCAGTGTTTGGGGCACTCGTGGCCGGGTTCGGTCTGCGCGCACCCTTCATCTTCTACTTCCTCACTTTGGTTCTCGCCGCAATCGTGGTCTGGTCGGCGCTTCGCCGCTCGGTTCTCGCCTCTCCTGGTGGCGGTGGGGCTTCCCGTGAATCGATGGGCCTTCGGGAGGCCTGGAGAATCCCGCAGTACCGCGTGCTCCTCAGTTCAGTCCTGATCTTCGGATGGACCTCATTCGGAGTGCGCATCTCGATCGTGCCCCTCTTTGTGGCACTCTCATTCCAGGGCGCACCCAGCGACGCGGCATGGGTGCTTGCCGCCTACGCTGCGGGCAACGCACTCCTCATTTTTCCCGCGGGGCGGTGGACCGACTCCGTGGGGCGCAAGCCGATGCTCGTGACGGGGTTGGCGGTCCTCGCCATCTCCTACCTCGTGTTCCCGGCGTCCCCCGCGTTGTGGGCCGCCCTCGCCTGCATGTTCGTGGCGGGAATGGGCTCGGCACTGGTGAACCCCGGTCAGCAGGCGGCGCTCGCCGACATCCTGGGGCAGCGTTCCGGTGGCAAGGTCGTGGCGGCCTACTCGATGATGGCCGATCTCGGGGGTGTGCTCGGTCCACTCGCGGTGGGTGCGATTGTGGATCTCGCGGGGTTCGGCTGGGGGTTCGGCGTCACGGCCGCCCTCCTCGCCGCGGTGACACTGGCGTGGGTCGCGGTTCCCGATACTCAGCAGCGGCGACCGCGGGATTAATCCTCCGGGTGATCCACTCCGGGCATCCAACTCAGCCCAGGCTTCCCCCAGCCGTTCTTCCGCTCGGCCTTCTGCGCCGCACGGTTTTCGGGGTGCACGAGCCGATCCACGTAGAGCAGACCGTCGAGATGATCGAATTCGTGCTGCATGATGCGGGCGAACCAGCCGCTGACCTCGAGCTCGTAGGGCGCGCCATCGATGTCGAGCGCGCGAAGCAGCGCGCGCTCCGAGCGGCGCAGGGCAAACCGTTCACCGGGGAAGGACAGGCATCCCTCCACCTCATCCTCATCCGGGAGGCCCGGCTCGGGTGGCGAGATCCACAGTTCAGGATTGATGGCGACACCACGCGAGGGGCCCTCGACTTGGTCGTCATAGATCCACACGAAGACGCGCTTGCCGATGCCCACCTGCGGGGCGGCGAGTCCCACTCCGGGTGCCGCGACCGTCGTGTCAAACATGTCGGCGACGAGGGTGCGCAGTTCGTCATCGAACTGGGTGACGGGAGCCGCCGGTCGGTGCAACACGGGTTCACCGCAGATCACAATGGGAAGAACAGCCATGCCGACAAGCCTACGGGTCGCGCAGACCGCTTACGTGCCAACCGACAGGATGCGCTCGAGCTGCGCGCGAAAGCTGCCGCGACCCACTCCGGCGTCGATCCACCCGCGAAGCGCCGTGATGAGCTGTGCCGTGGTGATCGCAGCGTTGGCGCTTCGTTCGACCGAGTCAGATTCCGGCGCGCTTCGCTGCAGGTACGACTCGAGCAATCGGTTGAGTGCCAGCACACGCCCGGCCCCTCCGGCGATCAGGTCGTCTGCCGATTCGAGCAACCGGAAGTTCTGCAGCGCCCAGGGAATGTTGGCGCTACTGATCGATTCCGCGTAACTCAGCAGGGCCGCTCGCAGCGGCACAGAATCCCCCGCGCTGAGCTGACCCTCCAGGTGCTTGCCGAGGCTGGCGAGCAGAACGTCGGTATCGAGCCAGTAGAGCTCGGACTTCGACGAAAAGAAGTTGAAGAAGGTTGCCCGGCTAAAGCCCGCGGTTCGCGCGATCTGCTCGACGCTGGTGCCGCGGTACCCCTGCACCTGGAACAGCTCGAACGCCGCCTCCTGCAGCAGTTCCGCAGAGGCCTTTCTGGGTCGACCCCGTGACTGAGACATGCGAATTACTCCTGGCCGCATTTAATAGATCGCGTCTAATAATATAGGCTTAGCGGTTGTGAAACATACACCAGCGCACACACCGAAAAAAACCGCCTGGGCGACCGGCCTCACCGCGGTCGCCCTCGTGTTGCCGCTCGCGGCCTGTTCCGCGGGCGGAAGCACGCCGGAACCAGGCGAGGCCCGCACCAACCTCGTCTACGCGACCGGAGACGGCGAACCGAGCTGCCTCGACCCCCACGTCGGCGGCAATTTCCCGCAGGCCCTGCTCGCCACGCAGGTGCTCGAATCGCTCGTGGCGCTCGACGCCGAGGGCACCATCGTGCCGTGGCTGGCGAGCTCATGGACGGTCAGCGACGACGGACTGACCTGGGAGTTCACGCTGCGTGACGGTGCGACCTTCAGCGACGGCACCCCCGTCGACGCTGCCGCGGTGCAGGCCAACATCGAGCACCTGCAAGACCCCGACACGGGATCCTCCACCGGCTATCTCGCCGTGCGCCAGGTGGCGGCCGTCGAAGTCGTCGCTGCCGATGTGGTGCGCTTCACACTCACCCGACCCGACGCGGCGCTGCTCGAGTCGCTCGCGCAGCCGTGGGTGGCGATGCAATCGCCCGCCGGCATCGCTCGTGGCATGGACGAAAACTGCCTCGCACCGATCGGGTCGGGGCCCTTCGTCATCGACGACTGGGTGAAACAGGATCGCATCGAACTCGTGCGCAATCCCGAGTACACCACCTCTCCCGACGGGATCGACGCACCCGACGCAGCGGCCGCCGAGACGCTGACGTGGCGCTTCATCCCGGATGCGACGGCGCGGTTCGCGGCCCTCGAGGCTGGTCAGGTTGACATCATCGACAACCCCCTTCCCGAGCAGATCACCGTCGCGGAGAACTCGGAAGACCTCGCGCACCTCGATGCGCCCCGCCCGGGCGCCAGCAACCGGATCGAGCTAAACACGAGCACGGTTCCGTTCAACGATCAGCGCGTGCGTGAGGCGTTCATCGCCTCTGCCAACGTCGACGCGGGCCTCGAGACGCTGTTCGAGGGGTGGGCACCGCGATCCACCAGTGCGCTCTCGAGCCGCGAGCGGCTCGCACTGCAGAGCCCGGAAGCCTACGTCTTCGACCCCGAGCTCGCGAATGCCCTGCTCGACGAAGCGGGCTGGACCGAGCGAGACGACGACGGAATTCGGACGAAGGACGGGCAACGACTCACCGCCCGCTTCCCGGTGACCGGCGCACAGTCGACGCAGGCCGAGCAGGCGCTCTTCGAACAGATCCAGGCGGGCGCCCGCGAGGTGGGTTTCGACATTCAGATCACGCTGCTCGACCTCTCGAGCTGGTACGGCGCGCTCGGTGCCTACGAGTACGAGATGGTGAGTGCCCCCTACACGAAGATCGGCCCCGACGTGCTGCGCTTCCTCTATCACAGCGATGCCACGGTACCCGCGCCGAGCGGCTATTTCGCCAACAACGCGCAGGTGAAAGACCCCGAGCTCGACGCGCTGCTCGACACCATCGGCACCTCGATGGACGTGGAGGAGCGGGAAGCGGCCGCGCGCGCTGCGCAGGAGTGGATCGCGAACGCATCGATCATTCTGCCGATCTACGATCAGCAGAACCACTTCCTGTACCGCGCTGATCTGACCGAGTTCCGGGCGCTGCCGACGGTCAATACCCCGTGGCTCGGTACCGTCATCGCCGGATGACCTGAGCGATGACCGGCGAGGGATGGTGGTGGCGTGCAGCGGCACGCGTGGGCGGCGCGGTCGCCGTGCTCGTGACCGTCGCCACCCTCGCCTTCGTCGCCCTGCAGTTCATCCCGGGTGACCCCGCGGAGGCCGCTCTCGGCGGCCCGGGCAGCCAGGCGAGCGCCGCGGCACTCGAGGCGGCCCGAGCCGAATTTGGCCTCGACCGCCCGATCCTCACCCAGTACGTCGACTTCATGTGGAGACTGCTGCGCGGTGATCTGGGGGTGTCTTACGCGCAGCGGATCCCCGTTTCCGAGGTGCTCGGGGGCGCAATCGGGCCGACTCTGCTACTCACCCTCACCGCGCTGCTGCTCGCCTGGGCGCTCGCCCTGGTGAGCGTGGTGATCGCGAGCGGGCACTCGCGCCGCGCCCGCTCGGTTGCGTCGGCCCTCGACCTCACCGCAGCCGCGATGCCAAATTTCTGGCTGGCGAGCCTGCTGGTGCTCGTCTTCGCGAGCGTGCTCGGATGGTTTCCTCCCGTCAGCACCGGCGGGTTCTCGGGTATCGTGTTGCCCGCACTGGCCCTGGCGATTCCCACCGCCGGATTCCTTGCCCAGGTGTGCCGAGCCGGGGTGGATGCCGCCCGCTCCGCGCCCTTCATCGAGAGCGCCCGCGCGCGTGGCGAGACCGAGCTCGGCATCAGGGTGCGCCACGTGGTGCGCCACGGCCTGGTGCCCGGCCTCAACCTCACAGCGTGGGCACTCGGCTCGCTGCTCGGCGGCGCCGCCGTCATTGAGGTCATCTTCGCCCGCCCCGGGCTCGGCCGCACCCTGGTGACCGCGGTGCTCGGCCGCGACGTGCCGGTGGTGCTCGGTGTCGTGCTGTTCTCCGCGTGTGCCTACGTGGTGGTCGCCCTCATCACCGATCTCGTCATCTCTCGCGTGGATCCGCGCACCGAGTCTCGGCTCGCGCAGGCGGTGCCGCGTGCGTAGGCGGGTGGCACTGCGCGATGGGTTCCGGCGCAGCATATTCGCGCGGCGCAGCGGGTTCAGTGCCGGCGAGTGGATCGCCCTCGCCGCACTCGCGATACTCGTGGTGTGGGCGCTTGTGCCCGGCATACTGGCACCCTTCCCCCCGCTCGCGGTGAACCCGGCAGATGCCTTCGCCCCGCCCTCGCTCGCCCACCCCTTTGGAACCGACGATTCGGGCCGGGATGTGCTCAGCCGCGTCATCTTCGGGGCGCGCGACTCGCTCGTCATCGGAGCCGCGGCCACCCTGCTCGGCCTCGCTGCCGGCATCGCACTCGGAGCCCTCGCGGGAGGCAGCCGCGTGAGGGTGCTCGCCCCACTGAGGTTCGTCGCAGACCGCGTCATCGAGGCGCTGTTCGCGTTTCCCGGCCTGCTGCTCGCCCTGCTGCTCATCACCGTCTGGGGTCCGGGCACCGCGTCGATCGTGGTCGCGGTCGCGATCTCCACCGCCCCCGGCTACGCGCGGATGGTGCGCGGCGGCGTGCGTCAGGCGCTGGGATCTGGCCCGGTCGAGGCCGCCCGACTCCAGGGCGACCGCGGGGCTCGCGTCTGGGCGACTCTCGTGCTTCCCGAGGCGATGCGCCCCGTGCTGGTCCTCGCCACCCTGGGGGTGGGGCACGCGGTCGTGCTCGCCGCGGCGCTCGGCTTTCTCGGCCTCGGATCGCCACCCCCGGCCCCCGAGTGGGGCGCGATGCTCAACTCCGGTCGGCCCTACCTCACCAAGGCCTGGTGGATCACGTTCTTCCCCGGCGCGATGATTCTCGCCGTCGGCATCGCGACCACCGTGATCGGTCGTGCCCTCGAGCGTGAGCGGCGGTTCGCATGAGCGCGGTACTCGCGCGGGTCGAGTCGCTCACGGTTCGCTTTCCCGGGCACCGGGCCCCCGCGGTCGACGGTGTCAGTCTGGTCGTGCACGCTGGCGAGTGCGTGGCGCTCGTGGGCGAGAGCGGATCGGGCAAGTCACTCACCGCACGCGCGCTGCTCGGCCTGCTCCCCCGCACCGCGATCGCCACGCACACTTCGCTCGAAATTGTCTCCCCGGGCGGCACCCTCGGGGCCGCGCCGGAGCCCGGTCACCGGCGATGGGATGCCATTCGCGGGGCGCACGGTTCGCTGATCCCGCAAGACGCGCTCGGTGCGCTCGATCCGCTGCGCCGCGTGGAACACGAGGTGGGCGATGCGCTGCGCCTGCACGGCCTCGCGACTGGCGCGGAGCGCCGGCACCGCGTGCTCGCGGCCTTGAACGCCGCGGGCATGCCGGAACCCGCTCGTCACCTCCGGCAGCGCTCTGATGAGCTCAGCGGCGGGCTCCGCCAGCGCGCGCTCGTCGCCACGGCGCTCATCGCAGACCCGGAATTCATCGTCGCGGACGAGCCCACCACGGCCCTCGATGCCGGCCATCGCGGCAATGTACTCGCCCGGTTGCGGCAGCGGGTCGATCAGGGGTGCGGGGTGCTCCTCATCACGCACGACCTTGCGAGCGTTCGCGGTGTCGCCGACCGGGTGCTGGTGATGCGTCACGGGCGCATCATTGAAGCGGGTGAGCCGTCCCGCGTGCTGACGCAGCCGACGCACCCCTTCACCCGGGAATTGCTCGAATCCTCACCAGCGGGCAAGCCTCGCGGAGTGCGGCTGACCGGCGAGTTCCGTTCGCCCGGCGCCTCCCCCGAACCTGCCGACCCAACGCCTGCAGCCCCGATCGAGGCACCCCGGGCCACATGCGCCCCACGGCTCGAACTTGCCGACATTTCGGTGTCGTTTGGCACGCACCAGGTATTGCGGAGAGTCTCGCTCGAACTCGCGGCGGGCGAGACCGTCGGGCTTGTCGGCGAGAGTGGATCGGGCAAGACCACCCTGCTGCGCGTCGCACTCGGGCTGCAGTCTCCCGCGGGGGGCACCGTGCGCGTCGACGGCGTGGATCGCCAGACGCTCTCTGCCGCCGCGCGTGTGCAACTCCGGAGGCGACTGGCGTTCGTTCCGCAGGACCCGCTGGACTCCTTCCCTCGCGGAGCGTCAGGGGGGCAGATCCTCGCGGATGCCCTGCGCGCCGCCGGCACCCCACGCGCATCGAGATCCGCGAAATCGGCTGCGCTCGCCGCCGAGGTGGGTCTCGAGCCTGATCTCTTGCGGCGACCCACGCAAAGCCTGTCCGGCGGGCAGCGCCAGCGGCTATCGATCGCGCGCGCACTCGCGCGAGACCCCGAGGTGCTCCTCCTCGACGAGCCAGTCTCCGCCCTCGATGTCACCGTGCAGGCCAGGGTGCTCGATCTGCTTGACGAAGTGCAGGCACAGCGCGGAACCACCTTCCTGTTCGTCTCGCACGATGTCGACGTGATCCACCATATGAGCGACCGCGTACTGCGGCTGGAGAACGGGGAAATCGCCCGCAGCTAGACTAGTTCAGCCCACTCACGAAGGAGCCCACGTGTCACACACCCCCGCCGAACAGATCGTTTGGATCGACTGCGAGATGACGGGGCTCGATGTGGATCTCGATGGACTCTGCGAGATCGCGGTGATCATCACCGATTTCGAGCTCGAGCCGCTGCACCCCGGCTTCGAGCTCGTCATTAACCCTGGGCCCGAGGCGATGGAGAACATGGGAGACTTCGTGCGAAATATGCACGAAAAGTCTGGCCTGCTGCCCCGCATCGAGGCGGGCGTGACGGTCGCCGAGGCGGAGAAGCTGGTCACCGAATACGTGTCGGCACATGTCACCCCGGGCCGACGCCCCATCGTTGCAGGTAACACGATTGGTATGGATCGCCGCTTCATCTCGAAGTACATGCCTAGCTTCGACGAGCGACTGCACTACCGCAGCATTGACGTCTCAACCATCAAGGAGCTGTCGCGCCAGTGGTATCCGGCGGTGTTTTTCGCGACGCCCGAGAAGCGGGGCGGCCACCGCGCACTCGCCGATATTGCGGAGTCAATCCAGGAACTCGCGTATTTTCGGCAGGCCGTGCTCGTCGCAGGCCCGGGCCCCAAGAAACCCGAGGCCGAGCAAATCGCGGCTGCGGCTCAGGCCAAATACGCTGCGCTGGTTGACGGCGAATCCTGATCCACTGCTGCGAACTGCGCGGATAGCGGATCAGCTTCGCGGTCTGAGTTGCGCTACCTCAAGCAGGTGACGGTGATTTGGCGGGAGTCTGCTGCGCGCGGGCATCGTTCATCTGCAGCTCTCGGGCCCGGCTGGGTACCCCGAACCAGATCACCAGCGCCCCGATAAGCAGCACCGCGGCGCCAATGAGATAGGCCTCGAGTGCCCCGCGCTCCAGGCTCAACCTCGCCGCCTGCATGATCTGGTCGGCGAATTGCGGGTGCTGCTCGGCCACGTTACTCGCCGAGGAATATGAGGATTGCAGCGCTCGTGTGACTTCATCTGAGATCGAGGAGGCTTGCCCGCTCGAGTCGATCTGCGCGCCAAAGGTGTGCGCGAATCCCCGCCCGAGCACCGCGCCGAGCAGGGCCTGCATCACCGCGCCTCCGAGGTCACTCTGCAGGTCGGAGGTGGCGGACGCCATGCCCATTTTGCGGATCGGGGTCCAGCTCGTGAGCGATCGCCGAGCCGGGGTCATCACGAACGTGGCGCCGATCCCAATCATGAGAAATCCGAAGCCAACCAGCACATAGGGCGAGTTCTCGCGCCAAAGCAGCATCGAGCCGAACGCGAGAAGCAAGAAGGCGTAGCCGACCGCCATCGTCGCGCGGGTGCCCCATCGCGTCACCGCGCGCGCGGACAGCTGAGCTGCGAGCAGCAGGCCTGCGGCTGCGGGAATCACCGCGATGCCAGCCTGTAGGGGATTGTAGCCGAGCACGTCTTGCATGAACTGTTCGCCGACGAACGTGGAGCCCTGCAGCGCACCGAACGCAATGAGCCCGGCGACGGCGGGCACCCAAAACAGCCGCTGCCGCGCAACCCGGAGATCGTAGAGCGGGTGCGTGGCTTGCGCCTGACGCCAGATGAACAGGCCGAGGGTGATGGCACCGATCGCGAGCAATGCCTGTCCGAACACTGACTCCGTCGGATCGAACACCAGCCCCACGCCGAGCACCACCGAGCCCAGGGCTGCCACGGAAAGCACGCCACCGACATGATCAACCGGAACGCTCGACTCCCCCACGTGTGAGGGAACAAATGGCACGATAAACGCGAGGGCGAGCGCCGCCAGCGGAACGCTTATCAGAAACACAAACTGCCACGACAGGAGCACGAGCGCAAGGCCGGCGAGCACCGCGCCGAGCACGGAAGCCATGCTGGCAAAGCTCGACCAGAGCGCGATAACCCCGGTGCGGCGGGGCCCCTCGGACCAGAGCGCCGAGATCAGGGAAAGCGTGGTCGGAAATGCCATGCCCCCAGCGATACCGACGAACACCTGCGCCGCGATGAGCGCCTCGATTGATGGGGCGATCGCTGAGAGCGCGCTTCCCACGATCGTCAGCGCCACGCCTACGACGAGCATCTGCTTCCGGCCGTAACGGTCAGCAAGCGCGCCGAGGTAAAGCACCGACATGGACAGCCCGAGGCCCGTGCCGAGCGACACGAGATTGAGTGCGGTCTGGGCGGCATTGAAGTGGGTGCCGATCGCTGGCACTGCCACCGCTGCCACCGTCACGTTGATTGAGCACACCACCGCGGCGAGCAAGAGCGCAATCACGACGAGACGAGACCTTTCAGGTGCGTCGCCGCTCGCGCCGTTTTTCGTCCCCGACATCAAGCGCCCGGAGTCGGCATTGAGCGCGACATCAGTGGCGGCCGCGGCTTCGCGAGTGGCCGCTGGTTCACTCGTTTCTGTCACTCGGCGGACTCGTCAGTGCGCGAGTATGCGATGGCAATCAGCCGACGCAGAACTTCAAGGTCGATGTCGTCAAGTTTGTTGACGTAGACGCAGCCCGCGCCCTCCGTGTACTTTCCTAGCTGTGGCAGAAGAGCCGCCCCGGCCGGAAGATCTTTCAGCCCGTAGATCGAGAGCTTTGCCTTGCGCGGCGAAAACCCGGTTTTTGGCCACTCGCCCTGCGTCCGAAGATTCGCGGGCGACACGTAGTGGTAGCTGCCGTAGCCGACGATGGAAGGCCCCCACATCACGGGCTCCTCCCCCGTGACCTCGTGGAAGATCTCTGCGAGCGCGAGCCCGTCAGCGCGCCGTCTGGCCGGCTCCGCTGCTTCAAGGAACTCCTGCACATTCGCGTCGGTCGCCTGTGTTTTGATCTCAGCCATGCACTTATTCTGGCGGAGCGACGGCGCACCCGCTACAGGCGAGGCGCCCAAGTGTCATCGGGTGCTGGTCGACAGAACTCGCTGCATCACGTCTTTAATCGTGAGAACGTACTGAGGGGAGCCTGCTCCGCCAACAACTGCAAGTTGCACCTGAGCTTCTCGCATTTGCCGAAGGAGTTCGTACACCGGGACGTCTGGTGCAACCTGAAACACTGGTCGACCGTGGCCTATGGCGGGGGCATCTTGCGGCAACGTTAAAGTGTCACGCACATGAACCACGTGGGTAAGTATGCCTTCTTGGTTTTTGACCAGAACTCGAAGATGACCACTACTGCGGGATTCTTCTTGCACATCCGCAACCGTGGCGGAGTCTGCCACCGCAGAGGCTTCCTGATCTTTCCGCACGATGTCCGAAGCCGTGATGCCCTGGAGGCGAATGACCTCAGAGATTTGAGACTGGAGTTCCTTCTCGAGTGCCCCCACCTCAGCCGAGTGCTCAACCAGTTGACGGATTGTGTCTGCATCTCGGCCGCCCACCGCTGCACGCTCAACCGGGGTGACGCCAGTGCGTGCGACGAGCGCGTTCGCGATCGAGTTCACCCAGGCGAGGAAGGGCCGCAGGGGCCAAACGAAGAGCCTCGCAGGTATGCCGATCACCTTTGCTGCGGTCTCCGGATGCGCGATCGCCCATGATTTGGGGGCCATCTCGCCCACCACCAGGTGGAGGAACGTGACGATGAGCAGTGATGCGGCAAAGGCGAGCCCTCCCGAGAGCCACTCGGGTAGCCCCCACGATATAAGCACTGGACCGAGCCAATAGTCGATCGCAGGTTTTGTGACTGCTCCGAGCGCGAAGGTACACACCGTGATGCCGAGCTGTGCGGCGGCGAGCATCAGGGTGAGTTCGTTCATGCCGCGCAGCGCGGCGCGGGCGGAAGCACGCTGCGTCGCCTCACTCTCCAATCGGTGGCGCCGAGCCCCCATCAGAGCAAACTCGATCACCACGAAAAACGCACTCAACACGATGAGGAGCACAGTGACCAGAAGTACTACCCAGCCGTTCATGAGTCACCCTTTCCGGCCGAATCAATCGTGTCCGTCTCAGAGCGCATGTGCTGAGGAGCTTCTTCAAGAACCTCTACGATCACAACCGAGGGAATATGCCGCTCGATCTCAACTACCTCGGCCTTGAGCACACGGGACAGGTCTAGACCTTCTGCGAGGTCGGCACCGGTCGCAACAAGCGGGACTCGAACGACCGCCCCGCTCTCAAGAAGATCGCCGTGGGTGGCGATCAAAAGCCCTGCCAATGTCTCGAAATCCCCGACGGGAAGATCCTGACCGATGAGTCTTTCGAGCTCGTCGATATGAAGGGAGCCCTCCACGCGCCACCGAGCTTCGGAGAGCAGGCAGATAGCAGCTGAGTGGGCGATATCATGCTCGTCCGTCACTTCGCCAACGAGTTCCTCGCCGAGGTCTTCAAGGGTGAGAACTCCGGCGAATCCGCCGTACTCATCGATCACACAGGCAAGCTCGTTTCCAGAATCTGTCATGCTTCGAAGTGCGTCCGGGAGCTTCATGAGCGAGGGAATCACTAAGGGGTCTCGCATAATTGCAACTACGGGTCTTGGATCGTCTGGAGCACAATGCAGTACATCTGCGAGGTGAACCACCCCAACCGGATCATCATTCTGATCGACTACCGGATATCGCGTGTGCGCTTCCGCCATGAGAGTTCGTGCGGTAAAAATTGAAGCATCTGGGGCGAGGAAGTCTGACTGTGATCGCGACACCATCGCATGTTCGACATCGCGATTCGGGAAGTCCAGGATCCGATCCAGCAGCATCGAGAGGTCTTCGGGAAGATCCCCGCTTTGACGAGAGCCTTCAACGATGTGTTCAAGGTCTTGCGCAGACGCACTGCTGTCAAGATCGTGCACCGGTTCAACTCTGATGAGTTTGAGAAGCGCATTCGAGGCCCGATCGAAAATGGCAATCAGCCAACCAAACACAGCCAGATACACGAGAGTCGATTGCGCAAGCGCCCGTGCCAGTGGCGTCGGGTTAGCGATCGCCAAATTCTTGGGAAAAAGCTCACCAAATATCATCTGGAACACCGTTGCGAAGACGAGCGCGATGACAGTTCCGACCGCGATACCTGTGGCGGCGGGAACACCGACACCACCCAGGAGAACTCCGAGTGATTCACCGACGAGGGGCTCTGCGACGTACCCGACCAGCAGACCCGTTACGGTGATCCCCAGCTGAGCACCAGAAAGCATGAAAGATGTGCGATCTGTCACTTTCAGCGCACGTCTCGCAGCCCGGTCACCACCTTCGGCGCGAGCTCGTAGCGTCGAGCGGTCAACCGACATGTAGGCGAACTCTTGGGCCACGAAATACCCATTTGCCGCGACGATCAGTGCGATGACTATTAGACCCAGGACTAGCAGCAAGACAGTGAGCATCATGATCTGCGCTCAGTTTCTGCCAAATTCAGTGGATTGATGCCACCCCACATCCGCTCTCTCCTGAGATGCACGGATGGTGCGAACACGAGTTGGTTCGGTCTCGGTAGGTCCACGAGATGGACTTCGCCTCCTTAGACGTCGGGCTTCTGAATTCACAGACTACTGAATCTTGATCTCGCAACGCTGAGACTTTGACTGTCTGAGAAGAATTGCTGCGAGCGAAAATGGGCGAGCATTCAGGTGATCGGGCCCGCTCGGCACGACAGGTTCACCTTGACCAGCTGAGGCTTTGGCTGGGTTCGGGATCGCTCTTCTTTGGCATGATGCCATCCGTTCAATTCGAAAAGAGGCGGCACCAAACCTGCGGCGATTCAGATCAACGCCCGCGGCAGCTACAAGAAACGCGATGGATCCCCTATCGCTACATCCCAAATCGACTTGCGCACCCGCAACTACCCGCAATACTTCGAGAAAAACGGCAGCACAGTCACCCTCACGGATTCCGCGTCGACCACAACCCCCAAGACCACTGTTCCCATGACCGCACGCCCCGCAGTGACTTCTCCGTCATCCGGCACCGACCAGGGCGCGTCCGCGGTTCAGTCCCCGGATCTCATTGCGGCGGATCTTCTCTCGCATGAGAAATTTGTGTCTGCCGGCGAGATCGATGGCAGGGTGCCTGGCCACCCGGGGCTCTACCCGATCCGCGTCAAGGAACAATCCGCGCTGCCCAACGGGTTCGCAGACCTCAGCCTGCAGCGCGGGCATGACTTGCTCTACATCGGCGTCGCGAGCCGGAGCCTCAGCACCAGATTCCTGGGTCAAGAGCTCCGAGCGCGAGGTCACGGCACATTCTTCCGCAGCCTCGGCGCCGTGCTTGGGTACCGGCCCGAACCAGGCAGCCTCATTGGCAAGGGCAACACCCGAAACTACGTGTTCAGCATCTCTGACGAGCGAGAGATCATTGCCTGGATCAATCAGAATCTGCTCGTCTACTGGGTCGCGGTGTCTCCCGAAGACCTAGATCATGCGGAGAAACAACTCATCAGAGAGCACCTTCCACTGCTGAATCTGAAAGGAAACCCGGCTGCTCTTCCCGAGCTCTCCGCAGTACGCGCCGAGTGTGTCAGGATCGCCAACACACCGTCATTCATGTGAGACGCAATTAACGCCTGCGCTTCCCACTCCCCCTGTTACGCTGCAGACTATGTGCGGTCGAGTCATCGTTGATTACGAAGAAATGATCCCCGCGGCAACCGACACCGAGCTGGCCGCGTGGATCACCGGGGCGCCAGCGGGCGCCGCATCCTCCTGGAACGTGAAACCCACCCAACAGATCCCGGTCGCATACACCGACCACAAGACCGGCGAGAAGAAGTTCGAGACCGCGTACTGGTCACTCGTGCCCGTCTGGTCGAAGGAACTGAAGACGAAATTCCCGACCTTCAACGCCCGCTCCGAAACCGCCGCCGAGAAGCCCTCGTTCAAAGCTGCAGTGAAGAACCGCCGCTGCGCGATTCCCGTCTCTGGGTTCTACGAGTGGACCGGCCCGAAAACGGCACGCGTTCCGCACGCGATCTTCGGCCCAGAAAAACTCCTGACCCTCGCAGGGCTGATGTCGTGGTGGCACGAGCCCGGCGCCGACGATGATCACGGGTGGCACCTCACTGCCACGATCCTCACCCGCGACTCGGCCGGCGTGATGCAGCCGCTGCACGACCGTATGCCCGTATTCCTTGCCGACGAGTTCGTGAACGAGTGGATCGACCCAGACATCACCGGCGACCACGCCCTCGTACAAGCCGTGTCGGCTGCCGCGGCGCCAATCGCTGACGACCTCTTCGAATACCCGGTCGCACCGCTGCGCGGCGACGGGCCCGCGCTGATCGAGGGCCTCTCCGAGTAAGACCCACCGCCCACCTCGGGAATCGGTGCGTCCCTGCACGGCCAGCGCCCCGCACGATAAGTCACTCGACCACCAGGGCATCTAGCCGAGCACTATGCGTCGGCTATGGCTAGGCTTGAGTGATGTCGACTCGGCTTCTGTCATTCGTCACACTCACACAACAAAGGATCAAAATGCAGCACATTCCGCTCCCCCGTGGAACCGTCGGGTTGCTCGTTGCATGCGTCGCCATCGCAGGACTTTCGGGATGCATGACAACCACCGCCGATGGTCGCGTCGGCGGCGGTATCTCGTTGGGCGACAGTGCAAGCGGTGGGTACGTTACCCCGATTGATGTCGTCACCGGTCGTTACGAAGTGACTGTCCAGGACTACATCTGGGGTGCGCCCCCGGCAGACGGAGTTTTCGACATCACGAAGACGAGCCTCACCACACTCACGCTTCAATCAGAAGCTGATGGCGACCTATGGAACTGCGATTACGACGAGGAGCTCGCTTCTGCAACCTGCACCGCAGCGGCTGACCTGGAGGTAGAAATGCCGATGCAGGTCGATTGGTCCACACAAGACGACAAGAGACACCAGATTTCTGGATCAGCCACGGTAACACTCGAGGGCGAAACGTATGAGGCAATGACGTTCGAGGGTACCCGCATCGTCGAATAGCGCACGGAAGATCCCGGCAGCCTTTTCACCTTCGAGATCCTGAAGCATTCCGAGGCCCCGATGCGTGCAGTTTCGTTACCTCCGCAGCCGAGGAGCCGTGCGAATCCTCATGCGATCAAGGCGGCAGTGAAGCACCCAGGTGACTACGCCGAAATACTCGCAATTCTGCACCCTCAATGCGATTTCGAATGATGAAATTCGCATATATCCCAATCAAACGCGATTTTGTGTCGGTAGAATCGCATGTATGAGCAGCGACCCCAGCACCAAGTGGCCGGCGCACGGGGTCGAGCCCCTGCCCTGGCTGCAGCAGGTTCGCGGGGGCACCCGCGAAGACCGGATGATGCGCAGCGTAGAGGCCGCCATTCCACCCTTCATCGCTGAGCTCGACTATCAGCCGTCGCTCGAAGAGATGGTCGCCTCCGAGCAAGCGCTCCTGGCCGTCGCCCAAGCCGACACCGACGCCGAAGGTCACTCGGCCGCACTCAGCCGCTTCATGATTCGCTCCGAATCGGCGGCCTCCTCCAAGATCGAGCGCATACACGCGACTGCCCGCGACTACGCGAAAGCGATCGCCGGGAACAAGGGCAACACGTCCGCGACCAGCATGGTCGCAGCCTCCCGTGCTCTCCACGAGCTGATCAACACGGTAGGTCGAGGCCACTTCGAGATTTCGTACTTCATCAGCGCGCACCACGTGCTCATGGTCGACGACCCCGACGAGGCCCACTACGCCGGCCATATCCGGGACATGCAGAACTGGATCGGCGGCAGCGACCACTCCCCCCGTGGAGCACTGTACGTGCCGCCCGCGCCCGAGCGCGTCGAAGCGCTTATGGATGACCTGATCGCCTACCTCAACCGCGACGACGTACCAGCCCTCGTTCAAGCCTCGATCGGACACGCCCAATTCGAGTCCATCCACGCCTTCACCGACGGCAATGGTCGCATCGGCCGCGCGCTCGTGTCCGCCGTACTGCGCCGTCGAGGTGTCACCAAGAACGCCGTCGTCCCCCTCGCCAGCGGACTACTCGCCCGACGTGACGATTACTTCGCCGCCCTCGACTCTTACCGTCTCGGCGACCCCGCACCCCTCATCCTCCTGTTCGCCCATTCCGCGCGCGCGGCCGCCACCGCATCCCGCGACACCATCGCGCGGTTGGAGGCCATGCCTGAAGAGTGGCGCCAGGATCTCAAGCCCCGCGCCGGCTCAGTAGCAGAGACCCTCATCGACGCGTTCTTCAACCACCCGGTCATGTCCGTACACGAGATCGACACCGCGACTTCGGGTACCAGCACCAGCCAGGCCTACCGCGTCATCGACCGGCTCGTTGACGCCGGCTTTCTTGAAGAGATCACCGGTCGAAAGAAGGATCGCGTCTGGGCAGCCTCCGAGGTGCTCGCCGAGCTCGACGACCTCGACCACCGCATCCAGCGCGTCATGCAAGCAGAGCAGTAACCCCTGAACTGGGCGGCCGAAGTGAAGAAACAAGGAGAGATTCACACCGGACAAAGAGTGGTTACTCTTGTCGAGGGTGTGAACCTCTCCCATTTGGGGTTCCTGCGTAGAGAGTTTTCAAACCCTACCCCGATGCTGAAATCGTTGATATCCCGCTGGAAACGAGGCGTCTACCGGGTGTCTCAGCGGGTCGAGAACACCCCAATTCAGGACGTTCGAGGGGCCTGCGTCAGGAGGATTGGGAAACCTCAAACCTTTCTCACCCCCTCTGAAGTGGACCGTCTCGTCGATGATTACCTCGCTGGTTTCAGCGTCGGTTACCTGGCTCAGAAGTATGGTGTGCACCGTGCGACGGTCTCGAAGCACCTCACCCGAAACAAAGTCGTGCGCCGTCAGCACGGGCTCACAATCGAGGAAGCCGCAGAGGCGGTGAAACTGCACGGCGGTGGCATCTCAATGCGCGCTATCTCACGCACTCTCGGTGTCGACCGTAAGCAGGTTCGCATCTCCTTAGTCGCAGCTGGTGCACTCGTCGATCAAGCCTCGACCATGAGAATTTAAACGAAGCCTTCCTCGACAAGCACACAACCGCTCTCGGTAATGACATGGGCCTGGCCTGAACCGCCAACGACTCGGCTCCAACTCTCAACCAGCAATCGACCCGTGAATATCGACATCGAGAAGCCGCCGTACATACCTGGATAACAAAAGCACAGATTGTCCAATGTCTCCAACGCGATGATCTCGGAAGGGATTGGCCGAATCTTTACGGGCTCCAAAGACTCGGTACGTTCCTGAATCAGTTCAGATAGGTGCTTGTCCCATGCAGCAAACTTTCGCAACTCGTTGTCGCTCAGATCACGCACGGTCAGAGCATCAGCAAGATGCTGATGATTGCGTTTCAAAGCAATAACGATTGGACGATCGCCTTCAGCGTTCCGTAACGAACGCCATGCTCCGCGGCGGATGAGTTCATCCACGACCTCCGATGAGGCGCCGAGCCAAGCTGCCTGGTGAAGTGGTGTGAACCAAGAGTCACCAGCGATTCTCCATTGATTTACGTTCAGAAATCGCTCTCGATCAAGAAGACGAAATACCGCCTCCCAATTGCCGACTTTGGCAACGTCCGCAAGACGGTTGATGTTGTCGACGTGACTCTCCCTGAGAAGTCCCGCCTTTATCACGCCTGGCCAATCAACTTCCAACTGCCACCCTACGCTCGACATTCGGACGGTGTAACCAGAACTACTGCTGCCGGATCTACATCACTTGCCGTTGCAAAAGTCGGCAACTCGGCAGAATCAAGACCAGCAAGTTCAAGTGCTGCCTGTCCAGCTAAGTGAGCCGAACGCACAGACGGGAGTGCTGCACGGATAGGTGACAGTTCTAGTCACGCCGCCAGTGCGACGGCACTCGATCTCCTCTGCAACCCGTCAGACTTTGACCGAACCTTTTTCGACCGGCGCACGGCAAAGTAGCGCTTGGTACTTCTCAACAGCTTCTGCCATTCGTTCTACAAGTCTGGGTCGGAAGGCGAACTGATTGAAGGTCGGTGAGTAAAGGCAGTAGCGCGGCGATCTGCGGAGCGCTGTCGATGTGATCCGACTCTGACGCAAGACGCTCGACACCATCAAGACGAACCTGTCTTCACGAGCGCACTGGGCACGAGGATCACGGTGGTCACGCTGGCCATATGGGCCACTGCGGTCACGGCGGCCACGGCGATCATGTGGCACAGTTTCGGCGCCTGTTCTGGGTGAATCTCGTGCTCGCGGTGCCAGTCGTCGCGTTCTCGCCAATGTTTGCCATGATCCTCGGCTATTCAGTACCAGGCTGGGCCACGTGGATCGCACCTGTTATCGGCACCGTGATGTATGTCTGGGGCGGCTCCCCATTCTTGACGGGCACGGTGAGCGAAATCAAGGCCCGCAAACCGGGCATGATGCTGCTGATCGCCCTGGGCATCACCGTGGCCTTCCTCGCATCGTGGGGCGCAACACTCGGGCTGTTGCATCACGAGCTCGAATTCTGGTGGGAACTCGCGCTGCTGGTGGTCATTATGCTGCTCGCGCACTGCATCGAAATGCGTTCGCTCGCCCAGACCACTTCTGCGCTCGACTCCCTCGCGGCGCTTTTGCCCGACGAAGCCGAGCGGGTCGAGGGTGAAACGGCCGTCACGGTGAGCCCGGCGGAGTTGCGCGTTGATGATCTCGTGATCGTGCGCCCGGGCGGCAGCGTGCCGGCCGACGGCATGATTGTTGACGGACGTGCGGCCATGGATGAATCGATGATCACCGGCAAATCGCACCCCGCGACCCGCAGCGAGGGCGATGCGGTGACCGCCGGCACGGTCGCGACCGATTCGGGCTGCGGGTCAGAGTCACCGCCATCGGAGACGACACGACACTTGCCGGCATCAACCGACTCGTCGCCGACGCACAGAACTCGTCGTCTCGGGCGCAGCGCATCGCCGACCGGGCTGCAGGGTGGCTGTTCTGGTTCGCCCTCGCGCAATCCGATGTTGGTGTCGCTATTGGGGCGGGCACCGATGTGGCGATCGCGTCGGCAGGGGTGATCCTCGCCAGCTCTGACCCGCGTTCGGTGCTCTCAGTGATCGAACTCTCACGTGCTGCCTACCGCAAGATGAAACAGAACCTGTGGTGGGCGGCGGGGTACAACCTGATTTCGGTGCCGCTTGCCGCCGGTGTGCTCGCCCGCGTCGGGTTCGGGCTGCCGATGTCGGTCGGAGCGATTCTGATGTCGCTGTCGACGATCGTCGTGGCGCTGAATGCCCAGCTCTTGCGCCGCATCGATCTCAGCCCAGAAGCCAGCACTCGCGCCGTGCTCGAACGCACGAACTGACCTCACGCAGCCCAGGATCAGCACATGTCGTCAACCACTGAATCGCACGCGTCGCACCACGGGTATATCGGCGATAAGAAGCGCTACCTGCAGCGCATGAAACGAATCGAAGGTTTGGCCCGGGGCATCGCGAACATGATCGACGAAGAGCACTACTGTATCCATATTCTGACCCAGGTCAGTGCGCTCACCCGCTCGCTGCAGGGGTGGCAACGGGGCTGCTCGATGACCACCTGAAGCACTGTGTGCTCGATGCCGCCAAGCTTAGCGACGAGGCCGCCCACGAGAAGATTCAGGAGGCCACTGCCGCGGTCAACCGGCTGATCCGATCGTGACTGTGTGAGTCGGCCTCGCGGGTTAGCCTACCGGCACTTCCCGCCGAGCAGGGCCCTCGCGCCGCGCACCCCGGTGCGCTCGGAGCGCGCGGAGCGCCGACAGAATGGCCACAAGGTCAACAATCTCTTGCAGCAGCGCTCCCACCACCGCCGGCAAATAGCCGAATGCGGCGACGAGCATCAAACCGACTGAGATGATGATGCCCATCCAGATCGACTGCAGGGCGATCTGCACCGTGCGCCGCGAGACATAGGCCACATCTGCCACTCGCGCGATGTCGTTCGAGGTGATCACCGCCGCTGCTGACTCGCTCGCGACCGTTGCACCCCTGCCCGCCATCGCAACACCGACGTCGGCGGCCGCCAGCACCGGGGCATCATTGATCCCATCGCCGACCATGAGTACGGGTCTCGGCCGCATCGCCTGCACAATCCGCACCTTGGTCTGGGGAGTGGTCTCAGCGTGCACCGTCTGAATGTCGACCGCGTGTGCGACAGACTCCGCGGTCGACGTGATATCACCGGTCACCATCGCGATCTCGGCTACGCTTGCTCGGCGAAGACGGGACACCGTGTCTGCAGACTGCTCACGAATCGGGTCGGACAAGATGATCACCCCGGCGAGCTCGTCACCGACCGATACGTAGACGGCCGTCTCCCCAGCTGAGAGTACGGGTCGATCGATCGGCCCGGTCACCTCTTCGATAAATGAGGGCTTGCCCACTCGCACCGAAGTGCCGTCTGCCAGGGAGGCGAGGACACCGTTTGTTGCCACCTCGTCAGCCGTCACCACTTCGGGAAGCTCAAGTTGCTGTGTGCGTGCCGATGCCACGATCGGGTCGGCGAACACATGCACGGAGTACTGCTCAGCGGCTGCTGCGAGGCGAAGCGTTTCGGTCGCGGTGCGGGAGGACGGGTGAATGTCGACGACGTCGGCTTTGCCTTGGGTCAGGGTGCCTGTTCTATCGAACGCGGCCGAGCGAACCCGGGCAAGCACCTCTAACACGCCACCGTCTTTGATGATGACGTTCAGCTTTGCGGCTGAACTCATCCCACCCATAAACGCGACCGGGGTGGCGATGAGCAGCGGGCATGGCGTCGCCACGACGAGCACCTCGGCGAACCGCACCGGATCGCCGCTAAAAAACCAGGCAAACCCGGCGATCAGCAGCGAAACAATGGTGAACGGCATCGCATATCGGTCAGCGAGTCTGACCATCGGCGCCCGGGAGTCCACGGCCTCCTCCACCAGTCGCACGATCGAGGCATAGTTCGAATCGACTGCCAACTTCTGCGCGCGCATCGTGAAGCTCGTGGTGCTGTTCACCGTGCCAGAAAGCAGCGGGTCGCCCGCATGGTGCTCGCCGGGATCGGCTCACCAGTCACTGACGATTCATCAATCGTCGCGTGATCAGATATCAGTACCCCGTCGACGGGGAGGATCTCTCATGACCGCACCAGCAGTTCGTCACCGACTGCGACCTCATCGACCGGGATACGTTCGACCTCGCCTGTTACCGGGTGAATTCGACCCGCGAATGCTGGGGCTCGGTTCAACAGTTGGTCGAGTTCTCGGCTCGCGCGGCGAGCGGCGAGGTCTTCGAGCGCTTCCCCTCCGGTGAGCATCAACGCGATGATGAGCCCCGCGACATATTCCTGTACGGCGAGTGTCGCGATCATGGCGATGACCGCAAGAATGTCGAGCCCCCAATGCCCGCGCATCAGATCTTTGAACATGTCGATCGCGGTGATCACGATCACGATACCGAGCACCAAGTATGCGGTGACCCCGAGAGCCATCTCTGCGCCGGTCAGCCAGAGCATAACCCCGGTCGCCAAACCGACGAGCACGAACATCATGAGCTTGCGGTTGCGAAGAAATTCCACCGTCGATGACATTGCGTGTGACGCTTCCGAGGTACGTGGGGCGATGGTCTGGGCTGGCACGGTGCTGTTCTCAGTCTCTCTTCGTGAGGGTTGAGAGTGCGGTGAGTGCGGTCACATCAGTGATCGTGATCCGCCCCTGTTCCTGTTGTGAGATCACCCCGGTGTCGGTGAGTTTGCGAAGTTGCCGACTGAGGGACTCTGGTGTCGTGGACAGGAGCGAAGCGATGTCCTTCTTTGCGAGCGGCAGCGTCACGTCGATGGCTCCTCGCGGCCCTGGCGTCGCAGGGAGCGAGAGCAGGTAATCGGCGAGACGAGAGCTCACGTTTCCCGAGATGACAGAAGCCAGCCGCGCCTCAGTATCATCCAAGCGCTGACTCACTCCTTGCAGCATGCGCAGCCCGATGCTCGGATGCTTCTCGACGAGACGCCCGAGATCGGCATGACGGAACACGCACAGTTCGGTATGCACGAGCGCTTCTGCTGCGTGATCGGGTCTCGTGCCGGTGAGAAACGCGGATTCTCCGATGAAGTCGCCCGGACCGAGGACCCGGATCACCTGCTCGTGCCCAGCCGCACTTGTACGAGCGATCTTCACCTGACCGGTGTGCACCACCATCAACTGCGACATATCCGAGCCTGCTGTATACGCCTGCTCGACAGCGTCTAATCGGACGGTACGTGCAAATCCCGCAACTTCCACTTGCTGCGCATGTGTGAGCCCTTGAAACAGTGGTACACGGGCCACGCAGAGATCATTTGCTGGATCAGCATCCACATCGGTTGAAACAGCCAACGGCATCCTTCCCTTCCCTTCTCGTATGGCGACTCGTGGCACAACACACGCGCTTCAGCTGAAGCCAGGGGTGGCGCGTGCAGTGATGTACGCGTGTGGCGTCCGCGGGTTCGAGCGCTGCCCGATCACCTCGAACCCGGCGTGGATGAGGGCTTCGACCATTTTGTTCATCGGCCACCGGTATGCGGCGGCGATCGGATGGTCGAATGCCTCTAGCCGCGGCCCTGCGAAAAAGGACATCAGCAGCGATCCGCCGTCACCCAGCCGAGTGCGCAGTGTTGCGAGCGCGTGTAGGAGCTCTTCTGAGCTCATGTGAATGGTCGAATACCAGGCGAGGATCCCGCCCCAGCGGGTCTCGCAACGGGCGAGATCTTCGATGGAATCGTGATGGAACACAACCGCGGGATGTCTGGCTCGGGCAATCGTGATGAGGCGATCCGATGGCTCGAGCCCTTCCACCGTGTGTCCGAGGCGTGCGAGGTGACCGGTCCAACGCCCGGTACCCGCGCCGACATCGAGAATGGGGCCATCGACTGCCGCGGCCCACGGCTCGATGACCGCACGGTCAGGGTCATCCGGTGAGACCTCGGCGCCGAGAATGCCCTCGATATCAACCTCAGGCGACCCGTATGCATCGGCCACCCGGTGTATTGAGGCCACAGGATCAGACGTCCGTGCTGCTGTGAATACGGCGTCCGTCGGTGCCTCAGGCCGCTGGGTCATGGTTCGATGATCACTTTGCCGGCAGTGTGCCCGGCCTCCACCATGGCGACGGCTTCCGCAGCCCGATCGAGACTGTACCGGTCCGTCACCTGCGGATCGACGAGACCGTACTGGGCGACGCCGGTGACCTTCTCGAGCCCTTCACGCGTGCGCACCACCGCTACGCCACCGAGTTGCTGCACGGTGGTCGGGTCTGCGGTACTGATGATGACGCTCGGGTCTTTGGCGACGACCGCGAGATCACGAAGCGCCTGCCCACCGACCAGGTCGATGAGCACATCAACACCCTCCGGCGCGATGGCACGCACCCGGTCAGCCGCACCCTCCCCGGAGGCAACGAACGTCGCACCGGTCGACTCCACCAGTTCCTGCTTCGCTGCACTGGCCACACCGATGACCGTGAACTTGTGCACATTGCCGATCTGCGCCGCCATCAGCCCGACCCCACCTCCGGCGCCAAGAATCAGCATCGTCTGACCAGGTTCCAGCTCGATCTGATGCGTCACGTCATACGCAGTCGCCCCTGCGACAGGCAGTGCTGCAGCGTCAGCAAAGGAAAGCTCTTCGGGCTTCTGGACGGTTTGTGCCGCATCCAACACCGTGTGCTTCGCGAACGTTCCCTGTCCTTTGGCCGCGAGGCCGAGCACCAGGTCACCGACAGCGAAGTTCTCGACCTCTGCGCCTACGGCGGTGACGACACCGGAGGCCTCTCGGCCCATCGGTGCGGGAAGCGGCCAGTGGGAGCCCATCTGCCCCGCACGGATCTTCCAGTCAGCAGGGTTCACCCCGGCCGCTTTCACTTCGATCGCGAGCTCTCCAGGCCCAGGCGCCGGAGCGGGGCGTTCAACGAGTTCCTGCGTCTCGGGGCCGCCATAGGCGGCGAAGACCAGCGCTTTCGACATTATTGACTTCTCCTCATTCTCCAGGTGAGTGACACTTACATGGTTGCCTGTGGCGGAGCGTCTTCACCAGAAGCCTCTGCCGCATCAGCGAGTTCCTTCGTGGCATACTCCGCGTCAATTGCGTGCTCCGGAGGTGAATAGACGGTGTAGAGCACCAAAGGCTCATCGCCAGTGTTGCGGAAGTTGTGGCGAGTACCGGCCGGGACAGCGCACAGGTCGCCAGCATCAACGGTGTGCGTCTCGCCGTCAAGGTCGGCCTCTCCGCTGCCCGACACAAAACTCAGCAACTGGTCGGTGGTGTCATGCACCTCGTCGCCGATCTCCCCGCCCACCGGAATCGTCATCGCAACGAGTTGGGAATGCTTTCCCGTCCAGAGCACCTGACGAAAATTCGTGTTTGCTTTCGCGACCTCGTCGATGATGAAGTGCGTCGCCTTCTCGCCGACGCTGAACTGGTTCTCACTCATGTGTGTGGTCCTTTCTTAAGATGGAAGTTCGAATGAACTCTGGGCCGTGGCTGGTTCGACCGGGCGGCCTGTTTCATGTGCGGCTCGGGCGCGTTCACTCCTCGACAACGCAGTGGCTCCTTGGGTGTTGCGCAGCAGGCGCATCGCGTTGAGGATTACGATGAGCACCGATCCCTCGTGCACGAGCATGCCGATAGCCATCGTGACACCCCCTGCGAAGACCCCGACGAGCAGCACGACAACGGTGATGAGCGCGATCCAGATGTTCTGGCGCATGACGTTCACGGTGCGTTTGGCGAGGCTGATTGCTTCGGGCAGTTTCAAGAGGTTGTCGCCCATCAGGGCAATGTCTGCCGTCTCCACGGCCACCGCTGAGCCCGCTGCACCCATGGCAACACCAATGTCGGCCGTCGCGAGGGCCGGGGCGTCGTTCACGCCGTCGCCCACCATCGCGACCGTGTGCCCCTCGCGCTGCAACCGCGCGACAGCGTCGAGCTTGTCCTCGGGTAGCAACGAAGCATGAATCTCATCGATACCGACCGCCTCACCGATGGCTTCGGCGACAAGGCGCGTATCTCCGGTGAGCATCACCACCTTCTGCACCCCGCTAGCGTGCAAGCGCCTGATCATCTCGGGGGCATCCTCGCGGATCGTATCTGCGACACCGATTACGCCAAGCACGCTCTCATCGACCGCGACAATCATGGGGGTCTTGCCTGCCGCTGCCAGTTTGTTCGCAGCCACAGCCGCCCCCGCGTCGTTCACGATCCCGTACTGTTCGAGCAGCGGCACGTTACCGATGAGTACCCGCTTGCCGTGAGCGTCGGCCACGATCCCCTTGCCCACGACCGGTGTGACCGATCCCGGAAGGCCCTCGGGGGCCACTCCTTCTTCTCGTGCGGTGTCGAGGATCGGGCGGGCAAGTGGGTGCTCGGACCCTGCTTCTGCGGCGGCTGCCCAGCGAAGCACCTCGCGCCGATCCGCTTCAGGATTGAGCACAACGATGTCGGTGAGTACCGGGCGGCCCTCGGTGAGAGTCCCCGTCTTATCGACTGCGACGGCCGAGATCTTGGCCGAGGTTTCGAGGTACTCGCCGCCCTTGATGAGAATCCCGTTGCGGGCCGAGCGGCCGATTCCCGCTACGATCGCCACGGGAATCGAGATGACGAGCGCGCCCGGGCAACCGATCACGAGCAACGTGAGGCCGAGCACTACGTCACCAGAGATGAGGCCCGCCGCAAGCGCGAGTACCATCACCGCGGGCGTGTACCACTTCGAGAATCGGTCGATGAATGCCTGCGTTTTCGCTTTCGCATCCTGCGCTTCTTCGACACGGTGAATGATGCGCGCGAGCGTCGTGTCGGCTCCGATGCCGGTCGCCATGACCTGTAGGAATCCGCCCCGCGAGATCGTGCCCGCAAACACGTGATCTGACTTCGTCTTTTCGACAGGGATCGACTCACCCGTGATCGATGCCTCGTCGATCGCTCCGGTGCCTGACACGACCTGCCCGTCGACGGGAACTTTCGCTCCGTTCTTTACGAGCACGATCTCACCCATGCGCACCTGATGTGCGGCGATCTCGACCTGCTCACCGTCGCGCATCACGACTGCAACGTCGGGGGCCACCGCGACCAACTCAGCGAGCGCTGCACGGGTCTTGTTCATCGTGCCGGCTTCGAGTGCGTGACCGATCGCGAAGAGGAACGTCACGGCGGCAGCTTCCCAGAAGTTGCCGATGAGTGTCGCGCCGATCGCTGCAATCGATACGAGCAGGTCGATACTGATGAACTTTACGAGCAGTGCCCGGACGGCCTTCACGACGATTCCGTACCCCGCGACAATTGCTGCGGCGAGCATGAACGCGTTCGCAAGGGTAAACACATGACCAGAACCGTGGGCGTGTTCGCCAGCGTCGATCCACCATTGCGGACCGACCGTGACGTTCCAGCTGCCGCCGAAGAGCTTCTCGACGCCGAACGACACGAGAATGAGGAGGCCCGAGACAACGGGAATGAACCAGTTGCCATACCGCCACTTACGGAACGCGTTCACGAATGTGCCGCCTTTCGAATTGGTGAACCTAGTGCGTGAGGAGCCGTTTGGCTAGAACGCGGAGGCCTTCGACTTATAGCCGGCCTTATCGACAGCAGCAATGAGATCGTCGACGGAACTTCTTGTCTCATCGTGGTCGATCTCAACGCGACCCGAGGCGAAGTGCACCGTCACGTTCTCGACGCCATCGAGCTTTCCGACCTGCTTCTCGATCTTGGTCACGCACGACGGGCACGAGAAACCCTCGGCGCGCAGCAGAGTGTGGGTGGTGTCAGTAGCGTTCGCCATGATGAGTCCTTTCGCTTCACCCCGAAACGGGGATCGACCAGGAGGTTCCTGGCCTTCACGGCCCAGACTATTGTGTTGGCAGAGCCTCAGCCTTGACCTAGATCAAGTCGTGCTCGGAGCTCCTCTCTGTGGCTCACCAGCTACTTGGGCGCTGTGAGTCGCTTCTTGGTTGATCTGCTGGGCGCCATGAAGGTCTACAAGACCGAACTGATCCGTCAGCAAGGCCCTGGCGGACGGTCGAGCAGGTCGAGCTTGCGACCCTCGAATACGTGTGGTGGTGGAACCATGAGCGGCTCCACGGGGAACTCGATATGCGTACTCCGATCGAGGTCGAACAGGCGTACTACGCTGAAACCGAGACGCTTCTGTCACCGACCGGCTGACAGGGAAACCGGTCGGAACAAGAACCAGGCCACTTCATCGAGAAGTACTACGAGATGATTGAAGTGTCACCAGGCATGCGGCAAGACCTCGCAGGGAAGATTCACGCCGACTTCGTCGCGCTCATGGCGAACGAGACGAAAGAACTCTCGCGACTCACGAGCGAGCGTGACCGGCTTGATAACGAGCGGATGAAACTCCTGCAAGCCCACTATGCGGGTGCGGTGCCAATTGATTTGTTGAAGCAAGAGCAGGATCGCATCGCGAATCAGATCGGTGACATTCAGCACCGGCTTGAAGCGCACCACGATGAGTATGCGTCAGCTCGCGCGAACCTTGACGACTCACTCGGGTTACTCGCCAACATCGTCAGCATCTACCAGCGTGCTGATGACGCGAACAGACGACTCTGCAACCAGGCGTTCTTCCACCGGATCTTCATCGAGGAAGAGGGTGATGTTCGAGTCGAGTACGAAACACCCTTCGGCGCGCTCTGCGACACGGAGGAGCAGATGAACGCTCTGAACTGGGCGGCTGAAGCGAAAAAGAAGGGAGAGGTTCAACCCGGACAAAGAGTGGTTACTCTTGTCGAGGGTTTGAACCTCTCCCATTTGGGGTCCCTGCGTAGACAGTTCTCAAACCCTGCACCTTCCTTGGAAACGCTGATATTCCGCTGGAAGCGAGGGGTCTACCGGGTATCACCTCGGGTCGGTAGCGCCCCGATTCAAGACGTTCGCGGGCCCGTCGTAAGGAGGATTGCAAATCCTCAAACCTTTCTCACCACTATTCAGGTTGACCGACTCGTCGACGACTACCTCGCTGGAGTATCTGTTGGTCAGCTCGCTCGTCAGTATGGTGTGCACCGTGCAACAGTCTCGAAGCACCTCACCCGGAACAATGTCGTGCGCCGCCAGCACGGACTCACGATCGAGGATGCCGCTGAAGCAGTGAAACTGCACGGCGGCGGCATCTCGATACGCGCGATCGCCCGCACACTCGGCGCCGACCGAAAGCAGGTGCGCATCTCGCTAGTCACAGCTGGTGCAATTATCGCGAACGCTCGGGCAAGAAAAGCACGGTGGCCATCGGAAGAAGCGCACCAAGAAAAAACGCTACCGCTGAAGCGAATGCAGCATGCCACGGACTTACAACGTCGTCTGTGTCAATGTTGAGCTCGACAGCGAGATGTGCACTCAGCGCATCCTTCTCGGTTAGCTCGGTGGCCGCAAGGGTCGCAGTGCTCCGGCTAAGACCGCGAGCTTCAAATAAACCAACAAGCTCTGTGAACTCTCCCTCGGGATCCTCAGCGAGCTCTTGACGCTCCTTCTCGATCAGCGCGTGCTCCGAGTCGCGCTGACTCGATACTGACACATACTCTCCGAGCGCCATCGAGACCGCTCCCCCAACCAATGCAGCCGATCCGGCAAGCAATACTGGCAACGTCTCTGTAGTTGCGGCCGCCACACCAACGACAATGGCCGCTGTCGATACAATGCCGTCATTAGCGCCCAGCACGCCAGCGCGAAGCCAATTCAACCGCTTCGCAAGACCACCACGATGCGGCTCATCAGGCTGCAAAGAAACCCCTGGACTTACAGACATACCGTCACGGTATCGAGCTATGTCGCTGCCCGCAACGATCACACGGCAAGCCAAGAGAGAGGTGACTTTGCTGGCTGCTCTCATCGGCTGTGAGGCGGTTGCCCCGATGCACTCGAGTCAACTGACCGACTTATCTGCGAGATATGGCATAGGGTCGATCGGTTCCCCGTTTAAGCGGAGCGCAAGATGAAGATGAGGCCCGAATGACATCCCGGTGTTACCTACTCGCCCTGCCTGGTCACCGATCGTGACGGTGTCTCCGACCTGGTAGCTGTGCGAGTTTGATTCCATGTGGCAGTACCGGCTGGTGAGCGTTTGATTGTCCACACGATGCTGCAGTTTCAGGCCGAAACCGCAACCATCATTGGAGAACCCCGCCTCGACTACCTGTCCACTTGCGATGGCGCGTATCGGCGTCCCGCCCGCGGCTGCAAAGTCTTGGGCATCATGAAACTGCTCGACCGGCGCAGTGCGATACCCAAACGGATCGGTCAGTTGAACCTGCTGGTCGAAGGGGTATCGAACCTCTGAATTCTCCAGAGCGGACGGGTCGAACAAACCCTGCTCGGTTGACCTCTGCACGGGCACAGGTACGACCTCAGATACTTCAACGTCAGCAAGTGCGTCGATTGCCGTGATTGCCGGGTCAGACGCAACGTTATCAAGGATGAGGCGTTGATCCTGAACGGCTGCTGCAGCGACTGCCGTTCCGTAGCCCGAATTGCCGGAGAACGGGAAGACGCTCGAAATGATCAACCCTCCGGCGGCTGTCACCGCAGAAGCGGCGAACAAGAATCCGCGACCTCGAGACTTGAGTTCCTTTTTAGATGTACTCGACAGTGATCGGCTTCCCGTGTCACGAAGCGAGCGTCGGGAGGGAAATTTGTGAGTGTTCTGAGCTTGTGAGTGAGTAGTCATAGCGTTCTTTCGCAATGCTGTTGTGCTCCTGGAAAAGTTTGGAGAGTCCGGAGAAACGCATGCATAGGTCAGAGGGACAGTGTGGTGAGTAGGTAACTTGCTGCGGCCGTGATTAACGCTGCGACTAATGCGAGTGTGAGAAACCAGCCGGGCTTCGTCAATGGATGCTTTGAGTCGGACATGATGCTCGGTTTGGTTATCGGCTCGTTGCAGGGCTTCGAACCGTGCTGCCCTGTGCAGTGACTTCGACGATGCCTCGGTCATCTACTAACACCGGGTGGTCGTTCCGTGTCACACCGAGGGCTTCAACAGGGCCCGGCAGTGATTCGCCCTGTTCCCAGCTACCATCCCCCAACTGTGACCAGAGGTAACCGTCCACTCCCGCACCGATCAACGTGCCAGTAGAAGTGACAGCAAGAAGATAGAGCGTCGGAGCGTCATCGACGATCACGAAGCTTTTTCCTTCGTCAGTGCTGAGCTGCAGGCCCGACTCAGTTGCGGCGTACAACCCTGCGTCGGTGGCAGCGAGGTCTGCAGCGGCGATGATGCCTCGTGGATTCCAAGTCGCGCCGCCGTCCGTGCTCTTGACGAGATCTGGCCGACTTGAACCGATTCCGTAGAGCATCCCACCGGGGCCCGCAGTGAACACGTGAAAGTCTTCAACCCCCGTGAGAGCCACGGGTACCCAGCTTTCTCCGACATCATCGCTACGAATCACACCAAGATTCGGAGAACCAAGCTCGGAAGGGGTTTTGAGGCCTGGATGCCCCGAAGCGAAGAGCGTTTCACCGTCGACAGCAAATCCCATCGCATCAAAGTCGTACCCGCCGAGCGGCCCATTAACGACCCCATCTTGTGTGACGGCAAACAGTCCATTGTGGCTGGCGACAAGTAGGTTGTCAGATCGTGGATCCTGAGCAATTCCGTGTACATGCTCGATGACTGGAGTCGTTGAGACGGGTGGAGATTCAGCTGCAGTTGTGCAGGCGGTAAGTACTAACGAAATGCCGACAATTGTGCTTAGACCAATGATTGGTTTCATAATTAAATTCCTCGAACGGCAGGCAACGCACGTCACTCCCCGCGAATCCGTAAGTCGCGTAGGCGGGTGCGTTAGGAGTGGTATCCGGTAACGCAACCTGGCGGCATCGACTGGGAATACGGCCAGGTTGCGCTACGACGGATTATGAGGTTGTCACGCTAGTTCGACAGGGTCGAAGGGTGACGTCTAGACCGACTAGAGCTGCGTGAGCAGTTCTTCCATTGCGGTAATCTCAGTGGTCTGGTCGTCGACGACCTGCTGAGCGAGCTCAAGCACATCGGGGTGCTGCCCGTCCTCTAGAGCAGCGCGCGCCATATCGACGGCACCCACATGGTGAACAATCATCAGTTCGAGGAACAATCGACTGGCTCCTGCACTATCCGCATTCTCCAGCGCAGACATATCATCGGGGGTCATCATGCCATCCATGGAGCCATCCATGGACCCATGATCCATGCCCTCCATGCCCTCCATGCCGTCCATGCTGCCGCTGCTTGGGTCGTATTCAACGCCCCAGTCGTCCAGCCAACTGAGCATGCGCTCAATTTCTGGGCCCTGTGCTTCCTTAACTTGCTGAGCGAGTTCAGTGACACGAGGGTCGACGCCTTCTTTGTCGAGCACGATGTCAGCCATTTCGACGGCCTGCTGGTGATGCGGAATCATCATCGTGACGAAAGTTTCGTCAGCACTGTTGGCGGAAGCCGCGGATGATTCCGAGGACTCCGGTGAGCTCGAACCGTTATCGCTTTCAGCGCTGCATCCGGTAAGCACAAGCGCCAGTGCCATAGCGCTCGTACCGAGCACTAGTGGGAGTTTTTTCATTATTGTTCAACTTTTCGTTCGCAGTGAATATGGGTTGCTGATGAACCGCAGCAGTATGGCTGCGCATCAGTGCCGACGTATACGTCGGCACACCCGAATCAAGTGCGACTGATAGAGAGAACGATTAATGAAGGCGGTCGAGGAGGCAGTGAGAGACGCCTCAGCTGCATCAACACAAAACGGGACTGCCCCTGATGCATGCGCGTGCGATACATGGCGGCGATCGGCAAGAGAAAAATAAAGCCAACAATGAGAGCGAGTACACACGCCATCATCACGTCGGTGTGTTGAACTGGCTGTGAAGCAGACGACTGACAGGCGTCGTCGCATGCTCCGGAATTCAGCTTCGCGCTGCCAGGCGCGCCTATATTCAAGTGCCCAGACGATGACGGGGCCTCGATCAGGGTCGCGGCTCCGTGGCTTCCCGCACCTGCGCCATGACTAGCTGACCCCGCGCTGAGTGTGTGCATTCCAAGGAGACCAATGATGACCATCAGCACAGCACTCAGGACTACGAGCAGGGGACGCACGGAGGACGGATTACCTGGGTCGCGCTGTAGTCGCTGCATGTTCATCCGGCCTCCTTTCACCGTTACACAATAGCAACAATGAGTTTTGGTGCGCTGAGAGTCTGCAGACTGTCGCGACGAGGGGCCACGTTTATTCGGAGCTGAATTGGCCAATCAGATTGTTGGATCTGCTCTGCCATCATGCACCAACGTCAAAGTGTCGATCACCCGACTCTCTGTAACAACAAGAGCGAGATGCGCCTGGTTGGGGCCCAGGATCGGTTGAGATTGGACCGATATGGTACGAAAGATGAGATCTACAGGGAGCATACGCAACAAGAGCAGATTTGTCGCTGCTCTTAAAGCTGTGTTTCTTGCCGTGACTCTACTGGCTGCACTCATTTTGGGGTGCCTCCCGATAAACGCCATCGACATTAACCGAGACGCTCCGGTGAACAGCACCTCTGTGGCCACCGCAGTTTCGCAGACTGACGTGGTCAGCACAGGCAGCTCTGCTCTGTATGCGTCGAGTGCAACCGACGTAATGAGTTGTGCAAACTGTGCGCCATCCGGTGCTCATTTCGGTTTGACCGCAGCATGCGTACTCGCGCTACTGGCACTCTTCGTCGGATTGCTTCTGCCAGCCAGGCATCGTTTACATTTGCTTCGCATCGTTAGGGTTCATCCCGTATTGCGAGCGATCACGAACTATCGACCCAGCACACCTTCCCTCGACGTTCTCTGCATTAGTCGTACCTGATTTTTATCGACTTTTGGCAGTCAATCATTGATTTCCAGAAGTGACATGCCTCCTCGTCCAACGGCGGTCGCAATGTTGTTGTTCGCTGGCAGGATGCTTGCTTGAACGCATGACAACTCTGAGTCCTGATCTCGTGCCGGTCAAGTCCCGTGGAGTGGTGTAACCGTTTCGTGATCCTTCAAGGTTGTGGGGCTAGTTTTCGTTGTGGTCGCAGATGCTGGCGGGGAGATCGTTCGCGGCGACGTAGTGCCGCCCAGTAGTTCGGGCATCGGTGCTCATGCTGCGGCCTCGAGCTCGGGAAGAGCATGGTGCTCGATCGTTTCGGTGTCTACGAGCGTGAGGCGGCACCTCGCGAGGACGTCAAGACCGAGGTAACGGCGTCCCTCAGCCCATTCGTCGGACTGTTCTGCAAGGACCGCCCCGACGAGCCTGATGATCGCGTCGCGGTTTGGGAAGATCCCAACGACATCAGTGCGACGGCGAATCTCGCGGTTCAGGCGCTCGTTTGGGTTATTCGACCAGATCTGCTGCCACACATCTTTCGGGAACGTGGTGAACGCGAGGATGTCAGCCCGGGCAGCATCGAGGTGGTCGAACACCTCAGGGAGCTTGCCCTCGACGTAGTCCAGGAGCCGATCGAACTGCGCCTCAACACTTGTCCCATCAGGCTGGTCGTACACGGAATGCAGCATCGCTTTGACCGCTGGCCACATGCTCTTGGGGGTCACTGCCATCAGGTTCGCGGCGTAGTGTGTGCGGCACCTCTGCCACGACGTCCCGGGGAAGTTCGCCCGCATCGCTTCCACGAGGCCTGCGTGCGCGTCAGAGGTGATGAGTTTCACCCCGGTGAGGCCGCGAGCGACGAGGTCTGCGAAGAACGTGTTCCATGCCATCGTGGTCTCTGCGGTCGCCACTTGCATGCCCAGGACTTCCCGGTGCCCGTCAGCGTTCACCCCGGTCGCGACGAGCACAACAGTGTTGATCACGCGCCCGCCCTCACGAACTTTCATCGTGAGCGCGTCACACGCGACGAACGTGAAGGGCCCTGAGTCGCCCAGGGGTCTCGTGCGGAACTCGCGCACGTGCTCGTCCATATCGGCGGCCATCCGGGAAACCTGCGACTTCGACAGGGAATGGATGCCGAGGGTCTTCACGAGCTTGTCCATCCGTCTCGTCGAGACGCCGGCGAGGTAGGCGTCAGCGACGACGGTGATCATCGCTGCTTCTGAGCGTTTGCGGCGCTCGAGGAGCCACTCGGGGAAGTACGTGCCGGAGCGGAGCTTCGGGATCGCGACATCCACGGTTCCCACACGGGTATCGAGCTCGCGGGTGCGGTATCCGTTGCGAGAGTTGAGGCGCTCGGGAGAGGGTTTGCCGTACTCGGCACCGCAGACCGCGTCGGCCTCTGCAGAGAGGAGCGTGTTGATCATGGTTTGGAGCAGAGTACGCATCAGGTCAGGAGACGCGTCGCCCAGAGCGTTGGCGAGGACAGTGACAGGGTCGACAATAGAGGGAGTGGTCATCGGTGTGACACCTTTCGAGTGGGATGTGAGAGTTTCCTCGAAGGAAGATCCCGGTGGCCACGCTTACGTTTGCTGGCCGGGATCGTTACACCACTCTACGGGGCACTACTCTCGTGCCGTTCGCAACAGCGAAGTATGCGACTGATGCATGTCAGAGCAGGTCAGCGCTCAAGAAGCCCACCCGCTCGCAAGCAACATCTTGAAACTCAGGGCGTAGATACCTGTGAGATACAGATTCCTCTCACATCGCTGCCCCTTTCCTGGCTCTCGTGCAAGCCCACTGAGCCTGACTTGCTCATCCCACTTGTAAGGAACACACATGTCATTGCTGTTTGAACACACAACCAGGTTCAGAAAGCAGTTCACCATCTTTGCTGCTACTCCACTTTCACTCGCAATTCTTCTTCTTGCAGGATGTGCAATCGCTAGTCCTGAACCAGTTCCCAGCGAGGTCAGCGCAACCGTGAATGATGAAATCTTGGCCAAGCACAACCTCATGGGGCTCGACGCCAAACAGATCATCGAACAACTCGACTCGATGCCGTTAGCAGACCGTCCAACGGATTTGATCGCTTCAGTCCGTCCCGATGAGTTGATCCTGACCGACGAGCAGCAACAAGAAACGAGCGTTGAGGCACCGGCTGACGAGTTCTACGTTTCTGTTGCGCCCTATCAAACGCAGACACATGACTGTTATTACCACAGTCTCACCACGTGTGTGGGTGAACTTCAGAACACCGAAGTTGACGTCAAAGTAACAAACGCTGAAACCGGCGAAACCCTAATTGATGACACCCGCAGCACATTCGATAACGGATTCTTGGGGTTGTGGCTACCGCGAGGCATTGAGGCGACGCTTTCGGTGGAGGTTGACGGGCACTCGGCGACCACGCCGATTTCCACAGTCTCAAGCGATGATCCCACCTGCATCACGACCCTCCAGTTGGTGCGCAAGAAGGTGGACCAGTGATAACGCCCTATGCCGGTCGGGCAACACGAGCTCTTGTCGTCGCGGTTGTTGCGCTCGTTACCCTCGCAAGCTGCAGCTCCGGCGGACCGGGCAGTTCACTTAATCAACAGGGGCAGAACGCGTCAGACCAAGGGTACGTCTCCGGTGATGGATCCACCACGAGTATTCCACCGGAAGACCGCACAGGATCAGTCGAGTTTGAAGGTGTCACTGAGTGGGGTGAATCTGTCACTCAAGCCGACTTCACCGGTTCCGTCACCGTTGTGAATTTTTGGTATGCGGGTTGCCCCCCGTGCCGCGCGGAGGCACCCGATCTCGTGTCCGCGTACGAAGAATTTGTTGATCAAGGTGTTCAGTTCCTTGGTGTGAACACTCGTGACGGGAAGGCACAGGCGGTGGCGTTCGCTGAGGAGTTCGGCATCGAGTACTCCTCGATTCTCGACACGCTTGGTGATCGCGCTGTGCAACGCGCATTCGCGGCTCACACGCCGTTGAATGCTGTTCCCACGACTCTGGTTCTCGATGCTGAGGGGCGCGTTGCGCACCGTGTGATCGGTCAGATTGCGGGGGTCTCGCAAATGCGCGCGCTCATCACTGAGACTCTCGCTGAAGGCACGCGCGACACGTCCGGAGAATCGCAATGATTCAAGAGGTCGTTGCTGACGGTCAGCTGTTGATTGCCGCATCAATTGCGCTTCTCGCGGGAATCATTTCTTTTGCGTCGCCGTGTGTGCTCCCACTTGTGCCCGGATACTTGGCATATGTCGGTGGCGTGAGTGGTGTGGATGCAGGGACACGAGCAAGCCGCCGCCGGGTTGTACTCGGAGTGGTGTTGTTCATCGCTGGATTCTCCGCCGTGTTTGTCGCGATGATGGCACTCGCGGGGTCGGTCGGACTGTGGCTCGTCGAGTGGGAGGGGCTCATCACCCGAATCATGGGGGTGCTTGTCATCGCCATGGGGCTCGGCTTCATCGGCATGTTCGAAGTAATGCAGCGCACCATGCGAATGAAGGTGAAGCCACGGGGCGGAATTCTCGGTGCCCCACTCTTGGGTGTGGTGTTTGCGGTCGGGTGGACTCCTTGTCTTGGGCCGACCCTCACCACAATCATGGCGCTGAGCCTGCAGCAAGGTTCAGTATCTCGATCAGTGGTGCTTGCCCTCTTCTATTGCGCCGGGCTCGGTCTTCCATTCATACTCGTCGCCTTCGGATTCGGCTGGGTGACTGGCGTAACGAAGTTCGTGCAGCAACACATTCGCATAGTAAACCTCACCGGAGGCATACTTATGATCTTGATCGGTGTACTCATGGTCTCTGGATTGTGGACCAAAATGATGTACGCTCTGCAGGCGGTGATTGGCGGATATGTCACGCCCCTCTGATTTCGATGACGGACCGCGCACATTTGATCCCAACGCAACAGCTCGAGTAAAATCTCCAGATTTGGGCATTACCGGCTGGCTCAGATGGTTCTGGCGACAACTCACCAGTATGCGAGTCGCACTACTTCTCCTACTCATGCTTGCCATCGCAGCAATTCCAGGGTCTTTGTTTCCGCAGCGGAGTGCGGACCCGAATGGTGTCATACAGTGGGAAGAAAGCAATCCAGAGCTCTTTGCGATTCTCGATTCGTTCCCCATTCAGCTCTTCGACGTGTATGCGTCAGCATGGTTTTCAGCCATCTACCTACTGCTGTTTATCTCCCTTATTGGTTGCGTATTACCACGCATCATTCATCACTGGCGCGCGCTTCGTGGGGCACCGCCAAAGACACCGGTCAGACTTTCGCGAATGGCTGGGTTCTCTGAACTTCAGGTCACGAACCGCACGGCAAATAGCGAGGAACGCCAGAAGTTTGCCGAGCACACAATTGCTGAAGCGGCAACAATTCTGAAGTCACAACGGTACCGCGCTCTGGTCGAACGGAGAACGGTGCGCGGAACTCAGGAGTACTCCGTTTCGGCAGAACGTGGATATCTTCGCGAGACCGGCAACCTCGTCTTCCACCTTGGCCTGGTTGGCGTGCTGGTCTGTGTGGCGATTGGTGGTGCATTTAGCTTCTATGGCCAGAAGGTGCTCATCGAAGGCGAAACCGGTATGGCGAACGCACTGATTGACTATGACTCCGTGACAAGCGGCACGTACTTTGATGAGGCAAGTTTGGTCCCTTGGGGGATCAAACTTGATGATCTGGAAGTACACTTCGTCACGCCAGATGACGGCAATCGGCATGCCATTGGTCAAGTGCTTGAGCATGAGGCCTTCGTGACAGTATTTCCGGCGGATGGCAGCGAGCCTCAAAAGGATCTCGTTCTTGTGAACAAGCCGATGCGCTATGCCGGTTCGAACATATACCTGCTGGCCAACGGTTATGCACCGACGATTACAGTTCGCAGCCCTTCAGGGGAAGTCGTCTTCAGCGAATCGGTTCCGTTCATTCCTCAGGATTCGAACTTCACTTCCCTCGGAGTCGTAAAAGTCCCCGACGGGTTGGAGACGCAACTTGGACTTCGAGGGTTCTTCTATCCCACGCAAGCCTTGCTCGACACCGGCGCATACACCTCGAACTATCCGGATCTGGAAAACCCGATACTCACACTCGATGTCTTTGAAGGTGACCTGGGGATTAATGAGGGCATACCGCAGTCCGTGTATTCACTGGACACGTCGAACATGGAGCAGCGCACAGGGCGAGATACAGACGTCGAGTCCCTGGAACTCACGATCGGTGAAACGGTCGACCTTCCAAACGAAGCGGGAACGGTGACCTTTGACGCAGCTCCCAGATATGCGGCCTTCGATGTCGTGATCCACCCCACACAAGTTTGGATTCTGGTTTTCGCGATCACCGCGACAGCCGGACTTCTTACCTCGCTGTTTGTGCCACGAAGGAGAGTGTGGGTGAAAGCGATTCCGTCAGCAACCGGTGTGACGCTCCAGTATGCGGCGCTTTCCAGAGGTGATGATCCCACGCTCGAACACGCGGTGGCTGACTTACTGAAGTCGCATCGCGAACGTATCTAACAATTATCTCGCCAAACCTGAACGATCCGGTGAGGCGCAAGTAAACGAAGAAAGCTAAGGAATCGTGGAGACTCTCGAACAATACTCAACAATGGCCCTCTATTCGGCGATGATCGTGTATTCGATCGCGTTCGTCTTCTATGTCGTCGATCTAGCCAATCGAAGCGCAAGCACAAATGCGGTGGATGTGCGCTCACGCACCGCCAGCATAGGGCTCTCACTCACCATCTTGGGCGGGCTACTTCATCTCGCAGCGACAGTGCTGCGGGGAATTGGTGCCGAACGTATGCCCTGGGCAAACATGTACGAATTCGCACTGACTGCAACACTCGCGGCTGTCCTCATCTTTATCGCGGTGCAATTTGTCGTCGATATTCATTTCCTGGGTGCCCTCGTTACTGGACTTGCAGTACTTTTCCTTGGTCTCACGAAGATCAATTACTACGTGCCCATCGTTCCACTTCAAGACGCCCTCGACACCTACTGGATGGTGATCCATATTGCGGTGGCCGTGCTCGCAGTCGGATTCTTCACTCTGTCTTTTGGTCTTTCAACACTCCAACTCCTCCAGACCCGACGAGAAGCACAGCTCACCTCCTCGGAATTGCCGGCGTTCAAATTCCTACGTGGAATCCCTGAAGCGACTCGGCTTGAAAACCTTGCGTACCGACTCGCGATTATCGGCTTTGTGTTTTGGACGTTCACACTTATCGCAGGAGCGATCTGGGCGGAGGCTTCCTGGGGTCGATTCTGGGGATGGGACGTCAAGGAAGTCTGGACATTTGTGATCTGGGTTCTCTACGCCGGGTATATCCATGCCCGCGCTACCCGCGGTTGGCGCGGAAGTCGCTCAGCCTGGCTGAGCATCATCGGCTTTCGGTCAAGTCCCGTGGAGTGGTGTAACCGTTTCGTGATCCTTCAAGGTTGTGGGGCTAGTTTTCGTTGTGGTCGCAGATGCTGGCGGGGAGATCGTTCGCGGCGACGTAGTGCCGCCCAGTAGTTCGGGCATCGGTGCTCATGCTGCGGCCTCGAGCTCGGGAAGAGCATGGTGCTCGATCGTTTCGGTGTCTACGAGCGTGAGGCGGCACCTCGCGAGGACGTCAAGACCGAGGTAACGGCGTCCCTCAGCCCATTCGTCGGACTGTTCTGCAAGGACCGCCCCGACGAGCCTGATGATCGCGTCGCGGTTTGGGAAGATCCCAACGACATCAGTGCGACGGCGAATCTCGCGGTTCAGGCGC